>JAFWBT010000022.1 GCA_017507005.1 Clostridia bacterium
CGGAAATTTTCGATAAAACATTTCCATATAAAGAAAAACTAAAAACAGATACACAGTTATTCTAAATCAAAAGAGACGGTTGAATATAAAATTCAACCGTTTTTCTTTTTGGTTCGATTTAGGTTGCTCTTACTCCACCATAAAACAGCACCTCAAACGAGGTGCTGTTTTGTGGTATGTGGTGTCTTGAAGAACCGCCGTATTATCGGTGATTCGCGCGAGGAGATGAGAATTGCTCGGCTTGTGCTATTCGCAGTGTTTGTCGCCGACGACACTTTGTTGCTTTGCAACAATTTTCCACCTCTACCCACCACGTAACGTATTAAATTTTGCTTAATAAATACTTATAAAAATCTTCTGCATAAGCAGATTTTGGTAAACGGCTATGCAATTCTATTATCAAATCTCTTTGGCAAACTGGATAAGAAATAGGGATTAAAGCAACGTTTTTGTTGTTTATTTTGCCCCAAGAATATTCAGGCCAAAAGGCTATGCCTGCGCCCATACTAATTATGTTTTGAACAGCAACAGGCGAATCCGATTCAAATAGAATTTTCGGTAAAAATCCTGCAATAGAACAATATTTATTACATATCACCCCAAATAGACGCGTGTTAGAAAGCATAATAAAACTCTCATCTTTTACCGTCGTTAAATCTATCGAGCTATACGAGGCGTAAATAGAATTTTTAGGTACGGCAAGATATATTTTTTCTTCTCTTATACAACGCTTGATATAATTTTTAGAATTATCATTATTTAGTCCGTTTGTGGTAATAACTATATCACAATCATATTTTTGCTCATTTTGCTCGAAGTCAAAAATAACTTCGGGATTTTTCTTTTTATAAGACATAATCGTGTTTATAACAAAAGATGATGCCGCTAAAATGTTTAATTTCACAGTTTTATTTACAGTATTTTTTAATTGCACGATTTCATCTGGAATATTATCAAACTGCGGTAATAAAGTATCCAAACGTTCTTTTAAGTATTTTCCGAATTGTGTTAAAACAATTCTTCGTCCTTGCCGTTCAAACAGCAAAACACCCAACTCAAATTCTAACGATTGTATTGCTTGCGTTAACGAAGGCTGGGAAATATGCAATATTTCCGAAGCGCGCGTGATATGTTCTAATTGCGCCGTAGTATAAAAATATTTCAATTTTTGTATATCCATAAAACTCCTTAATAGGCACAACCTATTGATTTCATAAAAATTATATATTTTACTTTTCTTTTTGTCAAGTGTATAATAGAAGAAAAACAAAAAAAGGAGAAAGGTAAATGCAAATTTTCGAGTGTATTATGCTTGCTTGTTTCGGGTTATCGTGGCCTATATCCGTATATAAGAGCATAAAATCCAAGTCCACACAAGGCAAAAGTATTGTTTTCATCATTGCAATCATAATAGGCTATATTTCAGGCATTATAGGCAAGATTGTGAATGAACAAATGACTTATGTGTTGATTATCTATTGTTTTAATTTAATTGTCGTATCGGTTGATTTGGTTTTATTTTTTATCAACCGCAAAAATGAAAAGGAGGCGCAATTATGAAAGAGAGTGTAAAAACAGCAGCAAATGCAATGATAGGATTAAACGATATTACGCTTAAAGGTGAAATAGCCGTATTTGGCTCTACGTATATGTCAAAGTTTCCTTTGTATGAATTTATTAACAAATGTCAATTAGAGAGTGCTGTATATAATCGTAGTATAAACGGATTAACTATTGAAGAAGCTCTCCTAATCGTAAAAGATTGTATCATAGCCATTGCCCCTAAAAAGGTTTTTATCGCATTAGGCGAAGAAGACGAAGATAACCCAAACGCGATAAAATACTACAATGAAATCGTTAAGAAAATTCAAACAGAAATACCTGCGTGCAATATCTTCTTAATAGGTTTGTTGGGCGAAAGCGAGTATGTAAAAAATTTTAATAATAATATACTATCGTTGTGCGATAATAAAAAAATCAAGCATATACAATTTATTTCCCCTAAATTGTCGGAAATGGGAATAAACAAAGCAAGATTTAAGCAGATAAGTTGTTTTTTTCGGGATAAGCCATTGAATATGCTGGAAGCGTTCGCAATGGCTACTTTATAAATAGGTCGCTATTCAAAAACTTCATTTAGTCATCCTCCACCACAAAAAGCCGTTTTAAAAAACGCAAAAACGACAAGTTTCTTTTGGAAACTTGCCGTTTTATTTTTACAATTTTTTTATCGGATATCGTACACGGAAACCACCGTCAAATCGCTGACGTCACCCGAAAGGATACGCAACGTTTTCGTGCCTTTTTCCATATCAAAGAAGTTGTCCGACAAAATAAGGTCGTCATTTTTATTGCAGATATATACGTATTTTGCAAACGCCGACGAACGCACGATAATCTCGTCGCCTTGTACCTCTAACGATAACTTCGGATCGACGAATTGATAATGCTTGGGTTTTGTAAACAATACCGTACCGAACGACACTTCTTTGCCGTCTACAAGGAACGCAAAGGAAAGATAATTCTTTCTCGTGTCCGTCTTTTGGAAATCCATTTCATCCAAGCTCGCGTAAGACAACGCCTTTACGCTCAATTCTTGTTCGCCGCTTTGTAATACTTCGCCTGCGTTGGTACAAAGCTTCCACTTCACCGTGCCTTTTACGTCGGACAGCGTATCGTTGTTGACGTAAAGCTTCGCTTTCGTTTCATAGCCGTAATATCTTTCGTCCGTGATATCGCCTCGGGTGGAATACTCACCCGTTTCCGCGCAAGAGATATGAATAGGCTCGAAAAAGCGTTTTGCTTCGTAATGCAACGCCTTATATCTGCCCTTACCGTCGATACTCGCCCAGCTCGCCACTGGCCAACAATCGTTCAGCTGCCAATACAGCGCGCCCATACATCTGCCGCGATTTCTTCTTAAATGCTCTACGCCGTATTTAATCGCCTCCGCCTGCAACAGCTGCGAAGCGTATACGAGCCGTTCCATAGACGTGGGATACAGATAGGTCTGCGAAAGATAATTTAATATCTTGCCGTTTGCTGCGGCGTTTCTTTGGTGCAATTCCATCACCGCACTGAACGGGTTTCTATCCTCAGGCAATGTGAATTCCTCTATCGTTTTCATCGACGGGAAAGACTGGAATCCAAACTCGCTCAAAAATCTGAAATAATGCTTTCTATATTCGCTGAACGGTTTGTTGCCGTGCCACACCTCCCAATAATGGGAATCCCCGATATTTTCATCGCGAGGATTTTTACATTTGCCGTGCGCCGAGGGTGACGAAGTCACGAAAGAAATTTCAGGACATTCCTTTTTAATAATCTTGGGAATCACGTTCTCAAACAAACGTAAATAGTTCTTTACTTCATCCTTTTTCCACCAATTCGGTATAGCCGCCTGCTCCTCGATTTCGTTGTTGCCCGAAATAACGCCGATACACGCGTGATGACGGAAACGTCTTACGTTGTCCACTATCTCCTCGCGAACATTGTCGTAAAACTCCTTATCCGAGGGCAACGCCGTGCAGGCAAACATCAGGTCGATAAAGACGATAATACCCAGCTCGTCACACAGCTCGAAGAAATAATTCTCGGGATAAATACCGCCACCCCAAACACGAATCGCGTTGAAGTTTGCAAAAAGACAATCTTCTAACAGTTTTTTCGTTCTTTCTCTATTTAGTCTGCTTAAAATATTGTCCTCGGGAATATAATCTGCGCCCATAGCGAAAATCTTAATCCCGTTCACTTTATAGCAGAATTCTTCTCCCCATTCGTCCTTTTCACGGCTGACAATCAGCGTTCGCAAACCTACTTTTTTCTCGTCCGTATCGACGATAGCTCCGTCCACGCTACACTCCGTCACCACCGTATACAAGGGCTGCTTTCCATAGCCGTTCGGCCACCAAAGCTGAGGATTTTCAATCTCCGTTGTTGCGCCGTTTGCCGCCTCGATGGCTTTGCCGTCGGGGGCAAGTATCTTAATTTTTACATCCGCAGGCAGACTAGTATCCGCCGTAATCGTGAGCGACACCTTACCTTCTTCGTGGTGCTGTAAAATACGCACCTGCGTGATGCGGGGCAAATCGCCGTTGATTAAATAAATATCACGCCAAATCCCTGCGTCGGGCAATATGGGACCCCAGTCCCAACCGCTCATATAAAACGCTTTACGCACGTACGCAAAGCCTATCGTCGTTGCGCCGCTACCGCTCGTAAGTTCTTTTTCTTTGGTCTTTGCCTTGATATAGGCGTCGTGGGGCGGGAATACCGCCTTGATGACGTTTTTGCCGTCTGCAAGATAGGGCGCGACCTCTATATAATACGTTCTGTGCATATTGTTCGTATGCGTAACAAATTTGTCGTTGATATACAAATCACAACGGGTGTCAATCCCCTCGCAAACGAGCAAAACGCTATCCGATTTTTTCGTATACTCAAACTCTCTCGTGAAAACGAATTCCTCGTCCATAATCGTGAGCGCCGTTCTTTCGTTATCCCGATAGAACGGATCGTCCATTTTTCCGCAAGCAAGCAACGCGGAATACACCGAGCCGGGCACGTCGCCTACTACGTCGTAGGTGTTGCTTTTAATCTGCCATTTTCCGTTAAGACTAAATTTTTCCATATTTTCTAATCCTATTTTTTTTAGCGCATACTTTCTTGCAGAGCAAGAAAAGAGTAATTACACTTTATTTATTTTATCATTTTTACTATATATTGTCAATAGAATAAAAAAATTTAGTTGTTTTTTACTATAAATATTTTTTTATAATCACAATAATAAAAATCCCTCGACGTGCACTTGTAACGCCGAGGAATTTTATAGCAATTTTATGTCTTAAAAATGCGTTCAACGCATACCTGCCCCTGCCATTTTCATTTTTTACATATTTTTTAGCAGACTTATTTTGCGTAATACGTTTTAATAGCCGTGAGTGTATGTTCGCCGTCGCTGTCCGTGATTTCCACCGTGATTTTCGGGCTACGCATCGCAGGGATAGGACAAATAACCTTATGCCCTATCGTCGTGCCCATATACACGAGAATACGCACGTGTTTATACTCAGGCAAATGCGCGTACACCTTAAACCCTTTTACCGCCTGCCCGTTCGTGATATCTTCGCTGATTGCGATACGGTTGATGACGGGAATATTATGCTTTTCGTGCTTTTTCTTAGATATATCGGCGTGCGTGATGGAATACTCGTTGCCCGATTTTTCCATTTCGCCGTAAACAAACGCCTCCCCGTACGTCGCCTGAATTTTTTTACCTAATTCCAGCATTCTTTCCATATCCGCCGCGCAGATACGTCCGTGATTATCCGGACCAACGTTCAATAAAAAGTTTGAGCCGCGCCCCACCGAGCCTTCGTACATCCCAAACAATTCGTCTAGCGATTTAATCGTATCCTCGTTATTATCGTAAAACCAAGTGCTACGCAGTTTGCAATCGCACTCCGACGGCAGACAAAAATCCTGCGATAATTCCACGCTCTTGCCCGTTTTTTCGGAAAACTCCCAAGCGGAAACAACAAGCGGATTATCCAAGGACGCATAGCCGTCCTCATTGCCCACCCAACGCACGCAAGGCATCCATTCGGGATCGCAAAAAGTGAGGATTTCAGGCTGCAAACGGAAGATTTCGCCTACGATACGTTCTCTGTCGTACACGTGTCCTTCCGAGCCGCATCCGTCAAACCACAAATAGTCGATTTTACCGTAATTGCCTAACAATTCCGTAATTTGATTGATGAAATAATCGTCGTATTCTTTCCCCTCGGCAAATTGAATAGCGTGAGAACCCCATTGCGCAGGCGAATAATACAATCCGACCTTGATATCGTATTTACGGCAAGCGTCCACAAACTCTCTTACGACGTCGCCTTTACCCGCTTTCCAAGGCGTTTGGGCAACGCTATAACGGGAATATTTGGACGGCCATAACGCGAAACCGTCGTGGTGTTTGGTCGTCAAAATCGCATACGTCGCGCCGACTTCTTTTGCCGTTCTCACCCATTGTTCGCAATCGAGCGCGTCGGGATTGAACGTTTCCAACGCCATTTCGTTGCCGTCCCAATCAACGTGACCAGGATTGAACGAACGAATACCAAAATGGAAAAAAACGCCAAATTCCCAATTCAGAAAATTTATTTGTCCTTTCGTAGGTTTTATTTTCATTTTTAGCTCTCCTTTTACCACTCCAACTCGATTACGAGCGGTTCGTTTTCAAATTCGTCGCAAGGGATATCCGCAATGGACAGATACGGTCCGTTTGCAAGCCCTTGCGCGCCACCCCAACCGGGCAACAATCCATACCGCACACGAAGCGTTCTGCCATCGTTGACAAGCCGCGCGGATTTTGGCAGGAACGCAGGCGCAACCTCAAACGAGAACGCCGACGAGGGCGCGCCGTTATACAAATGGATATACGTCTTTCCATTTTTCTGCGTAGCTATAAAAGGTATACCACCGCGAGCACGAAAGGGATACGGGGCAGCGTCGTGGTCTTCCAAAGTACCGCCCATACGCGTGTACCAATCCCCTACTCTTTCCAAAATATTTTTCGCTTTTTCGGGAATTTTACCGTTAGGCATAGGCCCGACGTTTAATAGATAACTGCCGCCCATTGCCATAATTTTGTCGATACTCGACGTTAAAAAGCGCACGGAGAAATAGTCCTCATCCTCGCGATAGCCCCAAGCTTGTTCGCCGACCGATTGACAAGCCTCCGTCATACGAGAAAAACGCTCCCCGTCGGGCACTTCGCGTTCAGGCGTAGAAAAATCGCCCTTATCCCAGCCGCGATCGTTGATGAGAATATCGGGCTGTAACGAACGCACGTAGGCGTTGAGGCTGGGATCTTCTATCTGCGGTGGGATATCCCAAAACAGCGTATATATTTTCCCATACCCCGTCAACAGCTCTTGCAGTTGTTTTTTTACGTATTCTCTATATTTTTCGGTATCACCAAATTCTGGATAGCGAGATTTCCATTGATGCGTGGAACGCATATTATAGCCGTTCTCGTGATGCCAATCGGGGTTGGAATAATACAGCGACAACAGCATACCGTGCTTCTGACAAGCGTCAGCGAGCATTTTTAATACGTCTTTGCCGTACGGCGTATTCATCACGTTATAATCGGTGTGTTTCGTATCCCACATACAAAAACCGTCGTGATGTTTCGTCGTAAAA
Organism: Clostridia bacterium; assembly: GCA_017507005.1. Classification (GTDB taxonomy): domain Bacteria; phylum Bacillota; class Clostridia; order Christensenellales; family Borkfalkiaceae; genus Scatosoma. Next base: position 7,201 of record JAFWBT010000022.1, read on the forward strand.
CAAATATATTTCATACCTGCGTTTTTGGCAAGCAATACCCACTCCTCGGGATTGTAGTCCGTTGGATTAAAGCTTTCTACCAAGCTATCGTACTCATCAAAAGGCATATCGTAGCGAGCCAAAGCCTGTTCGTGCTGGCCCGTTGCTGCATAAATCCCCCAATGGATAAACATACCGAACTTGTTCATAATTTACCCTCTGCGTTTAGAGATTTTTTGCAATTTTGCAAAATTTCTTTAAAGATTTTCGCCGTTGGTTTTAATGACTTCTGCGTAGAAATACGCCGAATCTTTCAGCGTTCTTTCGCCCGTAGGATAATCCACGTAAATCAAACCAAATCTTCTCGAATACCCCAGCGCCCATTCAAAATTGTCCATAATCGACCAGTATTGATAGCCAATAACAGGCACGCCTTCATCCGTGGCGCGTTTGAGCCATTGCAAATGTCTTTGCACGTAATCGATACGCTGAGGATCGTGTACTTTGCCGTCCAACATAACAAAGTCGATATTCGCCATACCGTTTTCGGTAATCATAATAGGCAAGCCGTATCTTTCATAGCAGAATCGCGCGCCCCAATACAAACACTCGGGCGTAATCTGCCAATCCATCGCCGTTAAAGGATACCCAGGGTACGCGCGCGGATTAGATTTATTTTTCTCCGCACCATAGCCGTCGGCATTATACATATTGAACGCGTAGAAATCGAGCGGTTGATGGATAATTTTCAAATCCTCGTCGCTCAAATAATCCGTACCGACCTGACGCTTGCCAAGGACTACGGGATCCCCCCACCAAGAGCAGAAATACGGACGAGGCGTCTCAAAGGAAGAAATCCTTGCCTTTTCTATTTCTTCAGACGTTTCATTGATAGGCGAAGTAACGCAAGCCGCATGCGCCGTACCGATTTTAATGGGCTGACAAGCCACTTCGCGCATCTTTTTCACCGCCATACCGTGCGAGAGCATAACGTTACGGGTAACCGCAAGAACCGTTTTTTCATCTTTCCGTAAGAAAGGCGCGTGCGCGCCGCTATCATAGCCCGCGGGAATAAAGCATTCAGGTTCGTTAAACGTCAACCAATATTTGATTTTATCGGACAATGCCTTAACGCAAGCCTCGGCATACTGTACGAAATATGCGTTATTTTCTTCCTTTTCCCAGCCGCCCTTATTATACAGCCACATAGGCATATCCCAATGATACAGCGTACACATAGGCTCGATACCAGCGTTTACCAGCTCGTTGACGAGATTGATATAAAACTGCATACCTTTTTCGTTTACTTTGCCGCTATCATCAGGGAAAATACGCGCCCAGCTAATAGAAAAACGATAGCTCTTCAAACCGATTTTTTTCATAAGCGCAACGTCTTCTTTATAGCGATGATAATGATCGCAAGCCACCCTTGCGTGATCGCCAAAAGCAATTTTATTTTCTATCAGCGCGTCCCAAATATTCGGCGTTTTGCCGTCCTCGTCCCACGCACCTTCTACCTGATGCGAAGCGCTTGCCGCGCCCCAAAAAAAGTCTTTGGAAAATGCCATTTTTATTCCCTCCTTAAAACAAACGGAATTGTTTTATTTTTATTGTCAATATTATATCATTTAAAAATCGTTTATGCAAGTGTTTCACAAAAAAATATCCATCCTTTCCACTTTTGTGTAAAATAAGCAACCGCCACGGAAGAAAAGCAAATTTAAACAAAAAAAAGAGCGGTAGAAAATCGCCCTTTTTTAATCGTATATTCCCCTTCGCCAAACGCCCTAAAAAGCGTTCAACGCATACCTGCCCCTATCGTTTTACAAAAAAAATCAATCTTCATAGAGCATATATACGTGCGGTATTCCGTCTTCAAGATATTCCTTGGAAATCACGCGAAACCCCGAACGTTCATAAAATGGAATCGCATACACTTGCGCTCCGATTTTTATCTTTTTTGCGCCAAATTTTTCTTTGGCGACGCGTATTCCTGCTTGCATTAAAATACTGCCTACGCCTTGACGGCGTTTCAAGGAAATCACCCGTCCGATAGACACCTCGTCCAAACGTTTGTCCTTATCCACCACACGAAGATAGCCTACGATATTCCCCTCTTCTTTAAGATATACGTGATACGCTTCTTTATCCACGTCGTCGAGGTCTTGATAAGAACAGTCTTGTTCCACGACGAATACCGCCGCGCGTATTTTTAAGATTTCATACAATTCTTCCAAAGAAAGCTCGGTAAATTTTTTCACTACGGTGTCCATACTCTTTCACTCCTCGTCAGCGTTGAAAATATTATACCACAAACAAAAAATAATAGCAATATTTTAAAACAAAAATCGACAATTCGTTGACATTGGCGAAGAAATATTATATAATACTATGGTATGATATAATATAAGGAGGGCTACTATGGCTCATTTACAAGCGGCGGCTGTCGAAAAGATTAACGCAATCTGCGACAGATACGTCAACGAAACTACTCCCCTAATGATGATCCTGAGCGATATCCAGAAAGAATACGGCTATATTCCTCTGGAAGTACAAGAGCTCGTTTCGGCAAGAACGGGTGTTTCCGTCGCAGATATCTACGGCGTCGTTACCTTCTATTCGTTCTTCTCGCTCACCCCGAAGGGCAAATACGTCATCGGCGTATGCCTTGGTACAGCTTGCTACGTTAAGGGCGCGCAACAAATCGTCGACAAATTCTCCGAAGTTATCGGTATCAAGCCCGGCGAAACGTCGGCAGACGGCTTGTTTACGTTGGACGCGCTGCGTTGTATCGGTGCGTGCGGTATCGCCCCTGCCGTTACCATTAACGGCAAGGTATATCCCAAGCTGACCGTGGACGCCGTTCCTAAAATCGTGGAAGAATATAAAGCAATGGAGGCAAACGCGTAATGATTAAGAATTTTAACGAACTCAATCAAATGCACGAAAAATGCGCGTCCTGTCTTGACGCAAAATTTACGGGCGCAGACGATAAAAGACATATCGTTCTTTGCGGCGGTACGGGCTGTCTTTCTTCGAGAGCAGACGAAATCACCGTTGCATTTAAAAAGTTAATCGCAGAAAAAGGCATTGAGGATAAAGTGACCGTAAACCAAGCTGGCTGCTTTGGTTTCTGTTCGCAAGGTCCTTTCGTAAAAATTTACCCCGAGGACACGCTGTACCGTCTTGTGCAGCTGGAAGACGTTGCCGAAATCGTAGAAAAAGATATTATCGGCGGCGAAGTTATTGACAGATTGTTGTACGTCGATCCTGCTACGGCGCAAAAAGTGACCAAGCAGGAAGACATCAATTTCTATAAAAAACAAGTGCGTGTTGCCCTGCACGGCTGTGGCAGCATCAATCCTGAAGACATCCGTGAAAGCCTTGGCGCAGGCGCGTTTAAAGGTCTTGCGCGCGCGTTGCAGATGGATAGAGCCGCCGTTATTCAAGAGGTGCTCGATTCCGGTCTTCGCGGCCGTGGCGGCGGCGGTTTCCCTACGGGTAGAAAGTGGCAGTTTGCTTACGCACAGCCCGAGGGCGAAAAATACGTCGTATGTAACGGCGACGAGGGTGACCCTGGCGCGTTTATGGACCGTTCTATCCTTGAAGGCAATCCCCTTGCCGTAATAGAGGGTATGATGATTGCAGGGTATGCTATCGGCGCGCAAAACGGTTATTTCTACGTACGCGCGGAATACCCTATCGCTGTAAACAGACTTCGTCTTGCCGTTCAGCAAGCGGAAGAACTTGGGCTTTTGGGCGACAATATTCTCGGTACGGACTTTTCTTTCCGCGTGCATATTCGTTTGGGCGCAGGCGCGTTCGTATGTGGTGAAGAAACGGCGCTGTTGAACTCTATCGAAGGGCAGAGAGGTATGCCTCGTCCCCGTCCTCCTTTCCCTGCTGTGAAAGGGCTGTGGGATAAACCCTCCATTATCAACAACGTAGAATCGTTGGCTTGCGTGCCTTATATTTTGAGAGAGGGCGCGGCGGCGTTCTCCGCGCACGGCACGGAAAAATCCAAAGGCACGAAAGTATTCGCGCTCGGCGGTAAAATCAATAACGTTGGGCTTGTTGAAATCCCTATGGGTACGACCTTACGCGAGCTGATTTACGATATCGGCGGCGGTATTCCCGACGGCAAGAAATTTAAAGCGATTCAAACGGGCGGTCCCTCGGGCGGCTGTTTGACGGAAAAAGACCTCGATACCCCTATCGACTTTGACAACCTCGTTGCAAAAGGCTCGATGATGGGTTCGGGCGGCGCAATCGTTATGGACGAAGACAACTGTATGGTTGACGTTGCGAAATTCTATATGGAATTCATCTGCGACGAATCGTGCGGTAAATGTACGCCTTGCCGTATCGGCACGAAAAGAATGTTGGAAATCCTCACCCGTATCACCGACGGCAAAGCAACGATGGACGATTTGGCACAGCTGGAAGAGCTGGCGGAGAACATTAAAACGAACTCCCTTTGCGGGCTTGGTCAGACGGCACCCAACCCCGTACTCTCCACCCTCAAACATTTCCGTGAAGAATACGTTGCGCATATCGTTGACAAGAAATGCCCCGCACATATCTGTAAAAACCTTATGGAATATCAGATTGAGAAAGACAAGTGTTTTGGCTGCGGCGTCTGCGCGAGAGCGTGCCCCGTCAACGCCTTTGTCAAGACCGATTACGTTGCGCCTGGCAAGAAACTGCCTGCGTATGCAATCGATCAGGAAAAATGTATCAAGTGCGGTATGTGTATTGCCACGTGTAAGTTTAAGGCAATCGTGAAAAAGTAAGAGAAGGAGTGAATCATGGCGAAAGTTACTATTAAAATCGAAGGTATTCCTTTTGAAGTGGAAGCCGGCTTGACGATACTCGAAGCGGCAAAAGCTTGCGGCTTTGAAATCCCCTCTTTGTGCGCTTTTAATCACGGCGAATGCTCGAAAGGCTCGTGCCGCGTATGTCTTGTTGAGGCGACGGGCGCGAGAGGCTTGGTAGCGGCGTGCGTTTATCCCGTAGCGGAAGGTATGGAAATCACCATTTCCTCGCCCAAAGCAACGGCGGCAAGAAGAACGTCGGTAGAGCTGCTCCTTTCCAACCACAACAAGAACTGTCAGCAGTGTGAAAAGAACGGCAAATGCGAGCTGTTGCACGTAGCAAAACTGACGGGCGCGAGAGACGATATGTATTTGGGCGAACAAACCCCTACTACGCTCGATAAGCTCACCCCCTCTATCGTGAGAGATACGTCCAAATGTATCCTTTGCGGTAGATGTGTAGAAAGATGTAAAAACGCGCACGGGCTGGGTATTTTGGGCTTTGAACAGAGAGGCTTTAACACGATTGTAGCCCCTGCGGAAGACAGAAGCTTTGCGTCGTCGCCTTGTATCCTTTGCGGTCAGTGCGTCAGCGTTTGCCCTACGGGCGCGTTGATGGAAGTGTCCGAAATCGATAAAGTGGACGAGGCTATGAAAGCAGGCAAATACGTCGTTGTACAAACGGCGCCTGCCGTACGCGCGGCGCTCGGCGAAGAATTTGGTATGCCCATCGGTACGCTCGTGACGGGTAAAATGGTGGCGGCGTTAAAGCGTCTTGGCTTTAAGAAAGTGTTCGACACCAACTTTGCGGCAGACCTTACCATTATGGAAGAAGCGACGGAGCTGTTGAATAGAATTCAAAACGGCGGCAAGCTGCCTATGATTACGTCTTGTTCCCCTGGCTGGGTAAACTATGCGGAATACAACTACGGAGATTTGTTGCCCCACCTTTCCTCTTGCAAATCCCCCCACGAAATGTTCGGCGCGATTTTAAAGAGCTATTATTGCGGAAAGAACGGCATCGATCCTAAGGATATGTTCGTCGTTTCCATTATGCCTTGTACGGCAAAGAAATCGGAAAAGGAAAGACCGGAACTTTCCGTAAACGGTTTGCCTGACGTGGACGCCGTATTGACGACGAGAGAGCTGGGCAAGCTTATCAAACGTTCGGGTATCAACTTCGTAAAACTGCCCGACGCGGAATTTGACAACGATATCGTGGGCGATTATACGGGCGCGGGCGTTATCTTCGGTACGACGGGCGGCGTTATGGAAGCGGCTCTGCGTACGGCGGCATATAAGCTTTCGGGCAAAGAACTCACGAAAGTCGAGCTGGAAGAAGTGCGTGGCTTTGACGGCATTAAAGAAGCGGCGTACGACCTTGGCGGAAAGACCGTAAAAGTGGCTGTTGCACACGGAATGAAGAACGCAAAAGTACTCCTCGACCAAATCAGAGCAGGCAAGAGCGAATATCAGTTCATCGAAATTATGGGTTGTCCCGGCGGTTGTATCGCAGGCGGCGGTCAGCCGTACGTTCAGCCTTGTTTCCTGCCCAACGAAGATGCGAATATTTTGGATACGTATAAGGCAAAACGCGCCTCCGCACTGTATCAAGAGGACGAATCGAGAGCGTTGCGTGTTTCGCATAAGAATCCGCAGATTATCGAGCTGTATAATGCGTACTTGGGCGAGCCTAATTCGCACAAAGCGCACGAATTGTTGCACACCACCTATACTGCGAGAGAGAAGTATAAAAATTGAACCGTAAAAACGTCTTAATATTGAAAAAAGACCGAGCCTAACCACTCGGTCTTTTTTTGTTATTTTTTATACATTTTTTTAATTCAACGCATACCTGCCCTGCCCATTTCATAAATTTTCATAATCAAAGCGTGCATTTTTAACGCCTCTTCGCCACTAATTTCGAGTGGCTCTTTCCCCAAAACGGCGTTATAAAATTGTGCGATTTGGCGAACGTGTTGAAAGCCCCAATAGTCCTTTCCACCCTCGTACGCCGTCGTATTTTCGTCTTGGTGTGCCTCTTCCTTGCTCCCGTCGGCGTATTCGACATACGCGTCGTCATAACCAAAGACCACCTTGCCCTTTTCGCAATACAAACGAATTTCAATCGGTTCGTCACAGCCGTAATTATTCATACAGTAAAAACCGTATTTTACGCCGTTTTTATAGGTAATCAACCCCTCAGCGCTATCCTCTACGTCTACGATTTTATGACCGCGGTTTGCCATAGAACAAGAAACGCTGTCCACTTCGTCGTTGACGAGCCAATGCACGAGGTCAATTGAGTGGATTGCTTGGTCAATCACGACGCCACCGCCCTCTTTGTCCCATGTGCCTTTCCAATCGCTCTCGGCGTAGTATTCGTCGGGACGAGTCCACGTCAGCACCGAACGCGCGGAAATGATTTTTCCTAATCTACCGCTTTCCAGAGCCGATTTGACGAGTCGCGAGGAATTATTGTAACGGCATTGAAAAATAACGCCGTACAGCAATCCTTTCGCTTTCGCCATATCCACAGCCGCCTTAGCGCTAGCAAAATCCACATCCATAGGCTTTTCTGACAACACGTGCGCGCCCTTTTCAAAGGCATAACAAGCCGCCTTTGCGTGCAAATGATGCGGCAAGCAAATATGCACCACGTCAAAACGTTCTTTATCCAACATTTCCTCATACGAGGCATACGCCGTACAGCCGTATTTTTTTGAGACCTCGTCTGCGCGGTCTTTTTTAATATCCGCGCACGCAACGAGCTGCACGTTTGACATATCCGCAAGCGGAACGAGGTGCATTACGGCTATCCGTCCGCACCCGATAATGCCCACGCGTACTTTTTTTACAGCTTCACCCATACCCCTGCCTCGGCTTTCGATTTTAATATCCCGTCGCGAATCTTCATCAATTCCAACGTCTGCGCGCTGTCAAACGACACTTCGCCCGTTTCAAAAAACCGCAAAACGTCCGCCATCTGCGCGCCGAAGAAATCGGATGCGATAGGCAAAAATGCCGAATCGCCGTCCTTGTCGGCTACGAATACGGCAAAATCAAGATAGGACGCCGCCATACTAATCGCAAACGTAGCCTTTCTGCCATCCGCATACACCATCTCTCCCCACTCCTGATTACCACGCTGTTCGTGACGGACTTCCGTTACACCCGTGCCCATACACGCCATAATAATTTCGAGATAATGCACTGCATAATCGACAAGCTCCACGCCACTACCCAGCACAAAAACAGATTTTGCCGTACCCATGTACGCATTGAGTTCATTTGCATAGCGCAAAGCGGAGGACGAAAAGAACTGTGCGTTTTGCTTTTTCGCTTCGTCAAAAATGTGCTGCGCCGACGCGTAGCTGTCGGTAAACGTCTTGTCGATAAACACACGCTTACAATAGCGGAACGCCTCTTTTGCATACCCCTCTTTCTTTTCCGAATTGTCAGGCGAGAGCACGATAAGATAATCGACCTTTTTTGCAAGCTCGGCAATCGTTGCACACTTTTCTACGCCGTGTTTTGCGCAAAATTCGTCCGTCGTCATACCGCCAACCTTGTCCGTTTCCGCCCACACCGCCGTGATTGCATAATCACTGCCGCTTTTCTCGTTACACGCGCGCACCGTTTCAAAGCCGTGATGCGCGTGCCATTCGTCCAAGTAATAATCGATTAAGCCAATTTTTTTCATTACGCCTTTACCTCCTCTTTCGCATCCGCTGACGCGTACAACGTATCAAGCAATTTCATCGTTTCCAATACGTATTCGATATTGTTTCTATTCTTCGCGCCCGTTTTAACAGCCTCTAAAAACGCCGTATCCTGCAACAACCACATATCGGGAATATCGTAATCGGGCGTGAACGCTTCCAACGTTTCTCCATCGAAAAATTCAAATTTATCCCAGTACGTAAACCGTGCGCCGCCTTTGTCGCCCATGAAATCGATAAACATTTCGTTCTTGTCGATATTCTGCGCCCACGCGCCGTTGAAAGAAACGCTCGCTTTGTCCGTACGGATATGTCCGGAAATGAAATCGTCTACGTCGTTCGTGCCGTTTTCAATATCCGCCGTGTCCTCTGCCCACATACCTCTATGTTTGTACGCCTTCATATCCTTCGCCAACGCCGTGTACGCGTCACAAGACACCGTTTTCAGCTTTGCACCGCCGAGCACGTACAAAATAATATCCAAGAAATGCACGCCCCAGTCAATCAGCACGCCGCCACCCGACTGCGCCTTCGTCGTGAAAGGACCGCCAAGCCCAGGAATAGAACGGCAGGAACGGAAAGACGCGTAGACGTGATAAATATCGCCAAACTTGCCTTCTTCCGCCCATTCACGCATCATTTCCACCGAACGTTGATAGCGGTTGCATACGCCAATATCGAGCACTTTGCCCTGTTTTTTTGCCTCTTCCGCCATTTCCACAGACAGCGCGTAGTTTACCGTAATCGGCTTTTCGCAGAGTACGTGTTTGCCTGCTTTCAACGCGTCCATCGTCACCTCGTAATGCGCGTAGTTGGGCGTGAGCACGAACACCGCTTCCACTTCCTCATCCGCAAGCGCCTCCTTATAATCGGTGATTACGTTTTCAATTTTGGGATATTTTTCCTTTGCGGCCTGCGCTTTTTCTAAAATAAGATCGCAAGCGTATTTGATACGCACCCCGTCAATTTGCATCAACGCAGGAAAGTGCGCGATGTCGGAAATTCTGCCACAACCAATTACTGCTATCGTCGTCATATATGTATCTCCTATTCGTTTTAATTTTTTAACGTATCTCTATTATAGAAAAAAACGACTGTAATGTAAATGGCTGTATTTCATATAAAATTTGTCATTTCTTCATATTTTTAAGAAAATAGCCGAAAAATAGCCTAAATATTTTGTTATTCGTTGACAAACAAGATTTTTTCTTCTATAATAAAAACAAGGAGCATACGCTATGACGGAAACAAAAACACGCTATCATCTTATCAAAGACTACTGCGATACGCCGCTATTTTTCGACGACGTACAGCTACTCCAAATCGGCAGACGGTATTGCGAACCGACGGAAATCGTTGCCGCGCACCCGCATTTAAACTGGTTTGAACTGACCATCGTAACGCGTGGCAAAGGCGTTGTCATTAACAACGGCGAACAAAGCCCCGTGAATTCGGGGGATATTTACGTATCCTTTCCCTGCGACGTACACGAGATACGCGCAGACAAATCTTCGAGGCTGGAATACGATTTCTTTTCCTTTTATTGCGAGGCAGAGCCGTTCAAAAGCGACCTCAAAAAAATCACACAACAATACCGCGGCGGGGACAGCCGTATCATACGCGACGAGAAAATCGCCGATCTTATCCAAAACGCTCTAACGGAATTTTCCACAAATAATCAGCCGTATTCCGAGCGTGTTTTGCTGGATATTTTTCATCTCGTCATCGCCTATCTTATCCGTGACCTCACCAGCGCTACGCAAAACACTGCGAACGTATCCGAGGCGGAAATACTCTGTTTTCAATTGATGAATTACGTGGATACGCATATTTATTCGATAGAGACTTTGGAAGAACTCGCGCCAAAATTTAATTATCATTACGGCTATCTTTCGGGATTATTTAAGAAAACGACGGGAAAAACGCTGTCGGAATATTATCACAACAGAAAGATGGAAACGGCAAAGGCGCTCCTTTTAGAAAAGAAGAAAAAAATCGGCGAAATCGCCGAAATGCTACACTATTCCCCCTATTCTTTCAGCAAAGCGTTTAAGGCGGAATATGGTGTTTCGCCCAAAGATATGCAAAAGAATATACAAACGGATAGGTAAAATAGACACGAAACCGAATAAAAATACAACAGGGAGGCAAGGTCGCCTCCCTGTTTTTTTTCATCTTATTCCGTATCGCAAAATTTATTATAAATTACAAAGCCGCAATCGCTTTTTCCAAACGCGCAATCGTTTCATCCTTGCCGATAATCTGCATAATCGTCCAAAGGTCGGGCGTATTTGAAAGCCCCGTCGTTGCAATACGCAGCATTTCCGCTACGTCCGACACGTTGCCGGGATACGCGTCGGGGGCTGCCTTGTACGCTTTCATATCCGTTGCAAAGCCGTTATCCGCCGCAACCGTTTTCACCTTTTCAAACCAAGCGGAATTGTCGTCTGCCGCGTCGTAAATATTTTTAAAGCCAGCCAACACCTTTGCCACAACGGCTTTGTCAAAGCGATATTCGTACGTAGGCGCGAACGTTTCGTCGAAGAAATATTCAATCGTTTCGAGCGCCTGCTTCGCGCAGATAAAGTCTTTTCTGCGTTTCTTGCCGCCGATACCCATACAAAGGGACAATACTTTCAAAAGATATTCCTTGTCCGCAAAATAGGATTTTTGCGTATCGTTGCCAAATTCGTCTGCCCAAGCTTTGAGGAAATCGTACGTTTCCGTTTCCGACAGCGTTGCCATATACGATTTGGAAATATCGTTGAGCTTTAAGATGTCGAACAGCGCGCCGCTCTTACCCATTTTACCGATGGAATATTTGAATTCTTCCAAAGGCGCCGTCGGGTTTTTCAACAGCCATTCTTCAAAGTTGGAATTAAGCAGTGTCATCATATACGTACGCACCGCCGTAGGATGATAGCCCTGTTCACGATAGAACGTCAAGGACGCCTCAGGATCTTTACGCTTGGACAGTTTTCTACGCGTTTCGCCGTCGATTTTTTGAATAGAACAGTTGTGACCGTATTTCGGCAAACGGAACCCAAGCACCTTGAACAATTCGATATGGATAGGCAAGGACGAGAGCCATTCTTCGCCACGGATTACGAGCGTCGTACGCATAAAATGGTCGTCGATTGCGTGCGCGAAATGGTAGGTGGGAATCCCGTCCGATTTCAAAATAACGACGTCTTGATTGTTTTCCGTAACGGTGATATCCCCTTTCACTTCGTCGTGGAAAGTATGCTTCACCTCTACGTCGCCTTGTGATTTTAAACGGATTACGTAAGGTTTCCCCGCCGCAAGATTTGCGTAAATTTCTTCTTCGGTAAGACTGCGACATTTTGCAAATTCGCCGTAATAACCGGGCAATAATTTGTTTTCCGTTTGATATTCACGCGTTTTTTCCAGCTCTTCTTCCGTACAGAAACAAGGATATGCAAGGCCTTGCTTTATCAATTCTTTCGCGTACGCATGATAAATTTCCGCGCGTTGACGCTGATAGTACGGGCCGTATTCGCCACAAAGGTCAGCGCCCTCGTCAAATGCTACGCCGAAATATTTCAAGGACGCGTGAATCACCTCCACCGCGCCTTCCACCTTACGCTTTTCGTCGGTGTCTTCGATACGGAGATAGAAAACGCCGCCACTTTGGTGCGCGATACGCTCGTTTGCGAGTGCTACGTACAAATTACCGATATGCATAAAGCCCGTGGGGCTGGGCGCAAGACGGGTGACCTGCGCGCCTTTGGGTAAATCGCGCAAAGGATATTTTTCTTCGTAATATTCGAGAGGTTTTACGTTCTCGTCGGGAATCAACGCTTCCGCAAGTTTGTTCAAATCCATAACTTTACCTTCTTTTTGTTTTTCTTTTTTAATTTTATCACTTTGCGTGTATAAAGTCAACCGTATGACGTCGATATTCCGTCCGACGTTTTGGCTTTTGCACGCCTTTTTGTTCGTTTTCTACTAAATTATATTTCAAAAAAATCCACGTTTTCGTACGCCGTTTCGTATAATCCGTTTTCTATTCCACGCGTAATCTCAACGACCTTATCGCAAAGGGGTGTTTCTACGCCCACCGCCTTGCCCTTTTCGCTGACGGCTCCATTGATAAAATCGACCTCACATTTTCTACCTTTTTGGATATCGAGCAACATTCCCGAACGGGATTTTTTATACTTCCGCATCGCAAATGGCAATACCATGTACGCGATGAAACGTTTTATCGGCGTTTTTTCACCAAGCATTTTTACCAAATCATGCCCGTGCATTTTTTCGAGCATCACACCACTACCCAAGGCAACGGCAATGCACTCTCGTATAATCCCCAACGCTAATTTTCGTGTCTTTCCACGGCGCGCTATTTGCCCAAACGTCAAGCCCGTCACCACCGAAAGCCCTGAAAATGCGGCGTTGATTGACAATTTCGACCACCTCGCGCCCTCTAAATTTTCCGTTATCGTAACGAGGTTTTCGTGGGTTTCTTTCGCTGCGTAGGATAATATCTCGTTCAGTGTTTGCAGATGACTGCCGTCGTTTTTATAGCCGCCGACCGTTATCGACATTGCCTTAATTTTAGACGTCAGCTCCACTACGCCGTCCGCATCCGCAAACCCAGCGCCGTAAGCCGTCACAGCGCCGTACGTGCGCTCGCACCCAACGATACGCGCTACGCTTTCCTCGGGCAATCCGTTTTGCGTCGTACAAATCACGCCGTTCTCTTGCAGATGCGCCTTTAAAAATTGTACAATTTCTGCATTATTCCGCTGTTTTGTCATCAGAAAAATGACGTCGTACTTGTCCTGCATTTCCTGCGGCAACAGCGCGCGCACGGGAACAGTCCACTCCCTTTTATCGGCAACGCAAGCAATCCTCGCGCCGTTTTTGCGTAAATTTTCCACGTGGCTTGCGTTACGATTGATTAAATCGACGTTTTTCAAACCGCCTTTTACGAGCAACGCGCCAAGCACCGTACCCATTGCCCCTGCACCATAGATGGCAATTTTTTTAGTTTCCACAGCGTTTTGCGCCGCTCCTTGCGCGATATTTGCCGTCATTTTCCCAGCGCCTTTAACACTTCGTCCACCGATTGTGCAATCGAGCCGCCGCTAAGCGGCGCGATAACGTCGGCATACTTTTCATACAGCGGCGTGCGCTCGTTATACAAATCCCGCAGCGTATAGCCGTCTTTTAACACGACGCCACGTTTTTTCAAATCCCCCAAACGCTTTTCAATCACCTCGTAGGGCAGTTGCAAATACACCACCGTACCTATGCTTTTTAATTTTTGCATAGCGTAATCGCGATAGATAACGCTGCCGCCCGTCGCAATAACACAGCGGCGTGCAGACAGCTCGGAATTTACCTTCGCCTCAATATCCAAAAAGCCCTCACTGCCGACCTCGGCAATAATCTCGCTGAGAAGTTTGCCTTCGCGCGCGACAATTACGCTGTCGCTATCGATATAGCCATAGCCTAATCGTTCGGACACTTCCGTGCCAATCGTCGTCTTGCCACAGCCGGGCATACCGATTAAAATTACGTTATTATTCATTTCCGGTCTCATATATCCACCTCACTCACCAAACACTCTTTTCAAGCCGCCAAGGATATCCGCATCCGCAGGCGCCCACGTGTTCTCGTCGATATCTTTGGGTGCTATCCACGCGCAACCCTCGTGCTCTTTTAAGACAAAGGGCGAACACATCTCGCACTCGTACAACCAAAGGGTAATGATAAAATCGGGATATTCAAACGTATGGCTAGCATACAAACCGCCCACCTTCACTTCCATATCCAGCTCTTCTTTCAGCTCCCTTTTAACGGCATCCTCGCCACGTTCGTTTTCTTCAATTTTCCCACCTGGGAATTCGTATTTATGCGCGACGTACGCATAGGGCGAATCTCCGCGTTTTGCCGCAAAAATTTTACCTTCTTTAAATAGCAACGCTGCCGCTACTTGTATATGTTTTTTCATTCAACGCATACCTGCCTATGTCGTTTTGATATTTCCTCGTTTAATCGTGCCGTTCTTTAGAATCGAAAGTTTCACAAAACCGAGCCGCAAAAGACGGTTCTTCTCCGCCTGCGTACAGATGCCCGACGTCGCCAAAGCCACAACAACGGAACACCGCCTCACCCTCTCTACGCTCCTCGGTAAACAGTGTCGTCACCGACGTGGGCAACGCGCAAAAATGATGCCATAAAGGTATAGGCGAAATCCCGAAAAGATGAGAAAGCAGCACCGTTTCCAAGCCAAAATGGCAAAACAGCGCAATCGTGTCCGTATTCCCTTTCTTCGTGCGGTACATATATCCGTCGCGCACGTAGCCGTGGCTTGCCAACAGCTCATCCAAGCCTTTCGCTACCCGTTTGTATTCCAAATCCGTTTCCGCCGCGCGATAAAATTCCTGTTCATACCAGTTTTCCGCACGCATTTTCGGTTCGTTCTGCCACTCGGCAGGGAGCATATCCCAAGGAATCCAACGTTTTCTACCCGAAGATAACGTAATCTCTTTGGGGCTACAAAATTCTTTCAGCCAGTCCTTGATAACGATATCATTTTCCTTGCCAAGCGCCTTTGCCACGTAATCGCAGGTGTGTTTTGCCCTGCCAAGCGGTGAGGAATACAGATAGTCTATCTTTTCCTTGCCGAGCTTTTGCGCGAGCAGTTGCGCCTCTTTGTGTCCTTTTTCCGTCAGCGTATCGTTCTCGTAATCGGGATCGCCGTGACGTATAATAAGCAATCTCACGAGCCTATTTCCTCCATAAACGCCATCAAAATAGAGTTTTGCACGTACAAATATTCGTCCTTGATACGCAGTCTATCGCCGTCAAGTTCTAAATATTTCACCGATTTTTTCAACGCTTCGGGATAATCTTCTGCGAGCGTTACGCCGAATTTTTCCTTATATTCGTTCATACTCAGCCCTTTTGCCGTTCTAAGCGCTAGCATAACAAATTCAAATTTCGCGTCCTTTTCCTCGACTTCCTCACTTGTAACAGCAGGATAAAAACCCGAAATAACGCATTTCATATACTCGTCTAAATCAAACGTATTCGTAAAGCGTTTGCCACGCATAAACGAGCTTGCCGCCACGCCAAAGCCGATATATTCGCCGCGTTGCCAGTAGTTGAGATTGTGTTTACTCTCATACCCGGGGATAGCGAAATTAGAGATTTCATAGCGCTGATAGCCCTTTTCCTGCAACAGTTTTCTACCGAAATCGTACATTTCCGCCACCTCGTCGCTATCAGGTAGCTCGCCGTTGAGATAATCGGTGTAAATAGGCGTGCCGTCCTCCACCGTCAAGGCGTACACAGAAATATGCTTCGAGCCGCATACCGCCGCCAACTCAATCGTCTTTGCAATATCCTCTTTCGTTTGGTTTTTCAAGCCCAGCATCACGTCCGTGCTGAAATTTTGTCCTTTTAAAAGCTTGGTCGCAAACACGTAATCTTGCGCGTTATGAATACGGCCAAGGTCGGAAAGCTGTTCGTCAATTGCCGTTTGCAGACCGATTGAAAAACGATTGATACCTGCCTGCAAGTACGTTTCCACTTTCTTTTCCCCGATTGTGCCGGGGTTAAGCTCCAACGTGATTTCCGCGTCGTCGGTCAGGCGGAAACACTTTCTCACCTGATTCATTGCTCCAAAAATAAGCTTTGGCGGAATATACGAGGGCGTGCCGCCGCCGAAATACACCGTATCAAAAACGTAATCTTTCAGCTCCTCGCCGCGCATTTTCATTTCCTTGTAAACGCACGCCATATACGCCTCTGCGTAGTCTACCTTATCGGGAAAAGACACAAAATCGCAATAGGAACATTTGTGTCTACAAAATGGTACGTGAATATAAATACCTGGCATATTCTCTCCTTATTCCTCTACGAGATGAAACACACCCCGATAGAGATACTTCTCTAAATCCACCGTGAACGCTTCGTCCACCAAAACGCCCTCGTCTTTTAGAAGCGCCGCCTGCACGCCCACGCCGCCAAAAGCAAACGCCGGCGCAAGCCCACCAAAACGGTTCACCACCCTATGGCAGGGATTAATCCCCGGCTGGGGATTGACGTGCAACGCATACCCCACCTGCCTAGCCGCACGAGGCGAGCCTGCCGCGCAGGCTATCTGCCCGTACGTCGCCACTTTGCCTTTGGGGATTTGTTTCACCGCTTCGTATACTCTTTCAAAAAAATTCATAATCGCTAAACGCGCCGTTTTCGCTATGCGCGCCGTTCGTTTTATTCTTCGTTTAATCCTTATCCACTTAATCCTTGTTCGTTTTAAGGATTTCCATAAACACCTCGGAGGGTACTTCCACCGAGCCCATCTTACGCATACGTTTTTTACCCTCTTTCTGCTTTTCGAGCAGTTTACGTTTACGGGTAATATCGCCACCGTAGCATTTCGCCAAGACGTCTTTACGCACCGCTTTCACCGTTTCGCGCGCGATAATCTTACCGCCTACCGCCGCCTGCACGGGAATTTCAAACAACTGACGAGGAATCGCCTCTTTGAGGTTTTCGCACAGCGTTCTGCCGCGTTCGTACGCTCTGTCCTCGAAAACAATAATCGACAAAGCGTCGCAAATCTCACCATTCAAAAGGATATCCAACTTGACGAGTTTAGACCTTTGATAGCCTGCCAACTCGTAGTCAAAGCTCGCATAGCCGCGCGTACGCGATTTCAAACCGTCGAAGAAATCATATACGATTTCGTTGAGTGGCAACGTATATTCGAGCTTCACACGGCGGTCGTCCACGTACGTCATATTCTTGAATACGCCGCGTTTTTCCTTGCAAAGGTCCATTACCGAGCCCATATAATCAGGCGGAGTGTAAATTTCTGCCTTGACGATAGGTTCTTCCATATACTCGATATCCGAAGGTTCGGGCAAATGCGAGGGATTGTCCACGAAAAATTCCTCGCCGTCCGTCTTATGCACGAGATAGCTAACCGACGGCGCCGTCGTGATGATGTCGAGATTGAACTCACGCTCGATACGTTCTTGGATAATTTCCATATGCAACAACCCCAAGAATCCGCAACGGAACCCAAAGCCGAGCGCAACAGAATTATCCGGCTCGAAAATAAGCGACGCGTCGTTTAATTGCAATTTCAAAATCGCCTCTTTC
Organism: Clostridia bacterium; assembly: GCA_017507005.1. Lineage (GTDB taxonomy): Bacteria > Bacillota > Clostridia > Christensenellales > Borkfalkiaceae > Scatosoma. Next base: position 24,860 of record JAFWBT010000022.1, read on the forward strand.
AAGTCGTTAAATTTACTGCCGTCAAGCGGATAGATACCGCAAAATACCACGGGCTGTACTTTTTTATAGCCAGGCAACGGCTCTGCCGCGGGACGGGTAGCCGACGTGACGGTGTCACCAACGGCAACGTCTTGGATAGATTTAATAGATGCGGCGATATAGCCAACCTCGCCTGCCTTTAACACGTCTTTGGCTAAGGGAGAGGGTGCAAACGCGCCGACCTCGGTGACGTCGTACACGACGCTGGATAAGAACGTTTTAATCTTATCCCCTACTTTCACCGTACCGTCCATCACGCGGACGAACAGAATAACGCCTTTATAATTGTCGTAATAGCTATCGAAAATGAGCGCCTTTAACGGTTCTTCCGTGTCCCCGTCGGGAGCAGGGAAATATTTCGTAATCGCCTCTAACAAATCTTCGATATTCGTGCCCTCTTTTGCGGAAACGCAAGGCACGTCGGACGCATCCAGCCCGATAATGTCCTCAATTTCCTTTTTCGCCTCGTCAATACGCGCGCTAGGCAAATCGATTTTGTTGATAACGGGCAAGATTTCCAAATTATTTTCAATCGCAAGGTATACGTTGGCGAGCGTTTGCGCCTCGACGCCCTGCGTTGCGTCCACAACGAGAATCGCCCCCTCGCAAGCAGCGAGCGAACGGCTGACCTCGTACGTAAAGTCGACGTGTCCCGGGGTATCAATCAAATTAAACTCGTATTCCTGCCCGTCTTTTGCCGTGTAATACATACGAACGGGCGTCAATTTAATCGTGATACCGCGCTCCTTTTCGATATCCATACTATCGAGGAGCTGTTCTTCCATATCACGCTTGGACACCTGCCCCGTGCGTTCGATTAGACGGTCGGCAAGGGTACTCTTACCGTGGTCGATATGCGCTATAATACAAAAATTTCTTAAAAGCCGATTAGGTTTTGCCATAGGTTTTCCTTTTTTACTTTGTTTTTTCTATTTTTAGGTTTTTTAATCTTTACGGAAATATTCAATAAAGCTGTGCAGAGCGTACGATACTGGTACGTTTTTAGGCAGCAGCATACCCACCGAACGAACGGGCAAAGCAGGGTCTGTCTTGATTTCAAAAAGAGCTTGGCCTTCCAACAAACGCGTTGCGTATTCTCTCGGAATTACGCCGATACCCATGCCACGTTGTACCAGCCTTTTCATCAAATCCCAGCTCCCCACCTCGATAGCAGGCGACAGCCTGATACCATGCGAGGACAAGAACGCGTCGAACGCGCGCCGCGCTACCGTGTTCGGATCCATTAAAATCAACGGATATTTTTCCAACTTTTCCAAAGAAATAACGCCATCCGTCAATTCTTTATATTTCTCGCCAACGATAAACACGTCGTTCAAACGCATACAATCGCCGCGCAAGCTCAGCTCCGGATCCACGGAAATCGGCAAGTTCACGAACGCGATATCGCAATCGTTTTCTTTCAGCTTCGCAATCGTGCTGGGCGTAAAATCGGTGTGTAATTCGATTTTTACCGCAGGGAAACGATCGTGAAAATCCACGATTTTATCCGCGAGGAAATATTTAAAAATCGTATCGCTCGCACCGATACGTATCGTGCCCGTAGCCGACGCTTTCATCTGCGCGATACGGCTCTCCGCCTCGTTGAAAAGTCCCAAAGCGCGTTCCACTTCGGAAAAAATGAGTTTACCGCCCTGCGCCGACAGCTCCATACCGCGGTGCGTGCGGTTGAAAAGCGGCGTACCCAGCTGATTTTCCAGCTGTTTTATCGATTGCGAAACAGCAGGCTGGGAAATATATAATTCCTCCGCCGCCTTCGTCAAACTGCCGCATTTTGCGACCGTATAAAACACTCTATACAGTTCTAAATTTACCATAAACGCATACCTGCCCTTATCTTTTTACGTATTCGTATTTACTCTATCGTACGTTCTCTTATTTCCCCACACAGAATTTCGAGAAGATTTCCTCGATAATCGCCTCTGTCGCCGTTTCGCCCGTGATTTCGCCCAAAGCGTCCCACGCTTCTTTCACGTCGATACCTATAAGGTCGAGCGGCTGCATACCGCACGCGTCAATCGCTCTTTTCAGCGCATCGTTCGCGCGCGTCAACGCCTCGAAATGTCGTTCTTCTATCAGGAACGCCGCATCCTCGCCGCGCTCGCCAAAGCCCTTTTCGTACAGCAGCTCTTTCAGCCGCGCAATCCCCTCGCCGGTCACCGCCGACGTCAAAACGTCTGCGTCCGTTTCCGTTTCGTCGTTCGTAAGGTCGATTTTATTGATGACCTTAATCAAGGGCTTGCCTTTTACCATTTCCAAAACGCGCGCGTCCTCATCGTCCAGCTGTTGCATCGTTTCCGTAACGAACACCGCCACGTCTGCCGAGCGTATAATCGACTCCGCGCGTTCAATCCCAATGTTCTCAATTCTGTCGCCGCTTTCGCGCACGCCTGCCGTGTCGTATAAATTAAACTTCCGACCGTCGATTTCCAAAACACCTTCCACCGCGTCGCGCGTCGTGCCTGCAATCTCGGAAACGATTGCCTTATCGTAACCAAGCATACGGTTTAATAACGAGCTTTTGCCCGTATTCGGCTTGCCGCAAATGGCGACAGTGACGCCCGATTTTATCTTTTTACCAACGGCGTAGCTCGCCGTCAGCGTCGACAGGCGCATACGCAAGCCCTGCAATGCAATCGCTAGCTCTTGTACGTGCTGTTCCTCAATATCTTCTTCGGGATAATCCACCGAAACGTCAATCCCTGCAAGCAGCGTTTTTAATTCCGACTGCAAATCACGAACAGTGTTCGTCAGTTTTTCGCTATACAGCAAATACCCTGCCTTTACTTCCGCTTCGCTCTCGCCGTTAATCATATCCGCAACGCCCTCTGCCGAGGCAAGCGACAGCTTACCGTTCAAAAAGGCGCGCTTGGTAAATTCCCCTCTACCTGCGGGCTTTGCGCCCATACGAAAGGTCTGTTTTAAAATGCCGCGCGCCACGCTCTCACCGCCGTGGCATTGAAATTCCACGATATCTTCGCCCGTATAGCTAGCAGGGGCTTTGAAATACACGCACAAGCCGTAATCACAAAAATTGCCGCCGTCGATTTGCCCGGGGTACATACGATATGGCTCAAAATCCTCCACCGCCGTTTTTCCGACGGGGGTGAACATTTTTTTTGCAATATCGAGCGGATTTTTACCGCTGATGCGGATAATGGCGACGCCACCTTTCCCAGGAGGCGTTGCAATCGCCGATATATTCTCTTCCATCATACTCTTTTGCCTCCTTTGATAGCCACGCCTCGTATAATCAGCGTTTATATCCTAACGGTTCCTTTTTATACATTATAACATAAACGAGCATTCTTGTAAACCGTTTGGAAATAATTTTATATAAAAAAAGACGGGAATTATAACTTTTTCTTATTCCCGTCTATCTTTTATTCTATTGTTTTGTTTTCGACAAGACTATCAATCGAAAAATCCATCCGAATTATGGCTCGAACGCCCGTTATTATTCTCGTTTCTATCCCGATTTTTCTCGCCGTATTCCGTAAAAGGCTCTTCCTGCTTTTTGCCCGAGGAGAATTCCGCAAAAGGGTCTTCTGGCTGCGGCTCACTATACGGCGGACGCTGCGTATTATTGTAGGGATTGCCGTAAGGATTTCCGTATGGATTGTTGCCGTAAGGGTTGTTGCCATATTGACCGTTCCCGTAAGGATTTTGCGAGTTGTAATATTGTTGTCTTCTACGCATAAATTCTTCGCGTTGACGGCGCATATATTCCTCGTAATCCACTGCCGTACGCTTTCTCAACACGAGGACAGCGATATATCTCGACAGCGGCACAAACAAGGACAACACGCCCAGCATAATATAATTTTTCGGCGCGTACTTTTTATACAATCCCATTATCAAAATGAGCATCAAAATTTCGTAAATCAGCTCGACAATCGACGCCAAAAATCTACCGATACCGTAGGAGGCAACAAATTCGTACGCCGTTGCCGAAAAACCGTTCAAATCCGACCAAATAGGTTCGAGATATTTATCGCGCGCAGGCACGCCCTCTACGGCGTAAAGATAGATAGACGCGGCGATAGACGCAAAGGAAATCAGCGTTACGGCAATCTGCGCCAGCATCGCGTACAAGCCCGCGCGTTTCACCTTTTGCCCGAACATATCGCATTCGCCCGTTAATCTACCGATAAGCACTACGCTAAGGAACGGCACGAACGCCATCCACTTGCCTTTTATATTCCGTTTTTTTGCCATCACGAACAGACCTATGCCCTGTAAAACGAACAGCGCCGCCCACGCTAAAAATCCCAGCCCCAACGCAACGATTTGCGATTGCAGGGAATCTTTTTCTAACAAGACGAAGCTCTGTCGAAATCCGTCGTAAAAATGATATATTTCCATACTTTACAGAATCCGCTTTTTTAAAAAGCGCTCCTTTTGACGTTATTTTTTTGATGTTTTTGATTTTTGATAGTTATTGATAGTTTACCTGCACCAGCGTCAAGCCCTTTGCAGGCATAGTTTTTCCTAACAATTCACGTTTCCCCGTTTCGTACGCAGAAAGCAAGTCCTCTTTTTTGCGTTTTCCCGACGCGATATCGAGCAGCGTACCTGTCATCGTTCGCACCATATTATACAAAAAGCCGTTGCCCGTCACAAAGATTTTTATATCTCGCGTGCCATAGCTCTCGTCCTCTTCCACGCGCACCTCGTACACCGTCCGCACCGTCGTTTTCACCGACGAGCCAGACGCGCAAAAGGCTTTGTAATCGTGTTCCCCCTCGAATAGCGTTGCAGCCTTTTTCAACGCCTCTATCGACGGCGCGTTCTCTACGCGCACCGAAAAGCGTTCCTTCAAGGGCATTTCTCTTTGCGACACGTAGAGAGAATAGCAGTAGGTTTTGCGTTTGGCACTGCGATTGCTATCGAACGTCTCGTCCGCGCCCCAACCCTCCGTGATACGCACGTCAGGCGGCAAAAAACGGTTTAGACAATCGGGCATTTTTTCAGGCGGTACGCTAACGTCCGCATCGAAATGGCACACCTGCCCTGCCGCGTGTACACCTGCGTCCGTTCTGCCGCTCGCCGTTACGCGCAGGCATAGTCCCAGAGCGTCTTTAATTGCACCCTCCAACGTTTCCTGCACCGAACGGGCGTTTTTTTGACATTGCCAACCGGCGTATTCCGTGCCGTCGTAGGCTATTTTTAAAACGTATCGCATAACAAATTCTCCGTTCGACGTCATACGCGGCGCTCACCGCCTATACGTCAAATCAACGATTGCGTATAAATTTTGAGTACGATTACCCCTGCCAGCAGACCTGCACACAGCAAAAACGCCAACAAATCCCGCCACGTAAAGGTGAGTTTTTTATATTTCGTACGTACTTTACTGCCGGAATAGCAACGCGCATCCATAGCGTCGCCCAATTCGTCCGCGCGACGGAACGCGCTGATTATCAAGGGAATTAAAATGGGAATAATCGCCTTGACGCGTTGCATAAGACTACCCGATTCAAAATCCGCACCACGCGCCTTTTGCGCGTTCATAATACGCGACGTTTCGTCCGTTAAAATGGGGATAAACCGAAGCGCAATAGACATAATGAGCGCCAATTCATGCACGGGCAAACGTATGAGTTTTAAGGGATACAACAGGCTTTCAATGCCGTCCGTTAAGGATACGGGCGTCGTCGTCAGCGTCAAGATTGCAGAGCCTAACACCAACAAGAACAGCCGTGCCGCCAAAAACAGCGTTGAATACACCGCTTCTTTCGTAATTACGATAAACTTCCACGACCACAGCACCGTGCCGCCCTGGTGGAAAAATAGATTGAGAATTGCCGTGAACACAAGCAAGAAAAGCACGGCGCGCACCGAGCGCAATAGGCTCTTGATAGGCACGTGCGAAAGCGCCGCCACAAGCAGGAACACCCCAAAGCACGCGCCCAAGGCGTAGAAATTTTTTGCCATAAACACAGCAACGATATACGTGATGAGGAACAGTATCTTCATACGCGGATCGCATTTATGCACGAAAGAGTTAGCAGGATAGTACTGACCAAAGGAAACGTCACGCATTTTTTTGCCCTCCTTTCGTCGGTAAACGCATACCTGCCCCCCTCGTTTTTGCAAAATCGATAAATTTCTTTACAAAATCCGCCGAGGTGAAATCACAGTCAATGGACAAACCAAGCGGCAGCAATTCACTCAAAATCTTCGCCGTCAACGGCACGTCCAAGCCGATATTTTCTAATTTTTCCGTATCTTCAAACAACGTTTTAGGCTCCGCGACAGCCAAAATCTTCCCTTCCGAGAAAATCGCCGCGCGAGAACAGTTTTCTGCAATCTCGTCCATATCGTGCGACACGATAATCACCGTCTTGCACCACTCTTTATGGATTTTATGCAATAGCTGCATAATCTCCTCTTTCCCGAGCGGATCAAGCCCTGCCGCAGGCTCGTCCAAAACGAGAATTTCAGGCTTGGTTACGATAACGCCAGCGATTGCCACACGGCGTTTCTGACCGCCCGACAGCTCGAACGGGGAACGCTTTGCGAGCGTGCGATAATCCAGCCCCACCGTCTCCATAGCGTCACGAACGGAGCGTCTTGTTTCCTCTTCCGTAATCTCCTTGGAAAAGTTTTTCAAGCCAAACGCAACGTCCTCGAACACCGTTTCGGCAAACAGCTGATATTCGGGATACTGGAACACCATCCCCACTTTGCTACGCAATTCCTTGAAATCGGTATTCTTATCCGTCAAATCGTAGCCATCCACTTTCAGCACCGTTTTCGGCGGCTCAATCTCGCCCTTTTTAAGGCGTTTTTCTTTATATTTTTTCTCCGCCGTCGGCACTTTCAACAATGCGTTGAGGTGCTGTACGAACGTCGATTTACCGCTACCCGTATGCCCAATAATGCCGAAAAATTCTCCTGCATTTATCTCCAAATTCACGCCGTCTAAGGCGTGCGTTGCAAAAGGCGAGGCGGGATTGTATACGTAATGCAAATTCTCGCAATAGATACGCCCTTTTTCGTCCGCAGGCTCGTTTTTCTTTACCAGCAACGGAGCAGACGCGTTTCCTTTCGCCGTCAAAGCCAAGTCTTGCATATCCGCGCCCTGCTTTTTGAGCGCGTTTTCAATCTCACTCGCAACGCCCTCTGCCGTCAGCGCGTCCTGCACTTCCAAGCCGCCTTTTTTCAAATCGCGGCACAGCTTCACCGCGCGCGGCAGCGTGAGGGAATATTTTTCCAATTCTTCCCCACGGCTGAGCACTTCTTCGGGCTTGCCCTGCATCACGATATCACCGCGGCTCATTACAATCGCCCTATCCGCAAGCATTGCCTCTTCGGGGAAATGCGTAATAAGAATCACTGTGATTTTCTCTTCTCTATTCAGCCGCAAAACGACGTCCATCACCTCTTTTCTGCCACGAGGATCGAGCATAGCCGTCGCCTCGTCCAAAATCATAACGCGCGGCTTTAACGCCAACACGCCCGCGATGGCAATACGCTGTTTTTGACCGCCTGACAGTCTCGACGGCGTCGAACGCCGAAATTCGCTCATACCTACGGCGTCGAGCGCAAACGCAATACGCTCTCCAATTTCTGCGCGCGCAATCCCAACGTTTTCCGGCCCGAACGCAATATCATCCTCCACGATAGAAGCGACCATTTGATTGTCGGGGTTTTGGAATACGATACCTACTTGCTTGCGTATCTCGAACAAATTTTTCTCGTTCGTAGCGTCCAAGCCAAGCATAGTAATCTTACCGCCCGAAGGTGAAAGCAAACCATTCATCAGCCTAGCGAGCGTGGATTTCCCACTGCCGTTATGCCCGAGCACTGCAACGAATTCCCCTTCTTCCACGGAAAAATCGACTCCGTTTAAACTAAACGCAGCCTCCGACGAAAAAACACCATCCTTTTCTTCGTCCGCCTGATAGGAAAAATATACTTTTTCGAATTTTACCGCTTCCATATCCGTCGTTTGCCGTTTTGCCTTTCCTTTTTCGTCGCCCTATGCTGTCTATAACAGGGCGCTTTGCTCGACTTTATCATTCTTATTATACCAAATATTTCAAGAGAATACAATGAAAATAAGGTGAAAATCTGCTTAAAAAAAGTTTTTTTGTTGATTCGTCAACCTTTTTAACTCTCCGCTCGCCCCTTTATTATTTGATTTGTTAATCATAACACCCCACTTTCACGATTTTTTAGATATACAAAAATGTTAAGCCTAATCGCTTGAATTTTCTCAAAAAAAGTATTATGATTGATGTATCAAAAAACAAAAGACGGAGTATATATTATGTCTACGCAAGGCAATAAAACGGCGTCTAAAAACAGCGCGCGCGGACAACTGAATATCATTTTCAAAGATATTTTAGTTTGCTTTATTTCCGCAATTCTCGTATCCGGTTCGCTGTATTATTTTTCCAACTATAATCGTTTTGCCCCTGGCGGCGTAACGGGTTTTGCGTCCATTATCGGCTCGCTGATTTCCGACGCAGGCATCGGCGACGTCACCTTGAATATGAGTATTCTCATGCTGACGTTCAACGTACCTATTTTCATTATGGTGGCTCTGCTCACCAGCCGAAAAACGGGTGTTATGCTGCTCGTTTATCTTGCTTTTCAGACACTTCTTTTGATGCTGTTTAAATACCTGCATACGGCAATCGATCTGCCCTATTACGGCGCATTCCCTTCTAGCGGCGGCTATGCGGAAGGCAACAACGTCGTATTTGCGGCAATCGGCGTCGGCGTGATTTCGGGACTGGGTTTTTCCATTATGTTACGGCGCTTTGGCGCGTCGGGCGGCACGTACGCTATCTCGGCGCTTATCAAGCATTTCAAACCCGAAAAGAACATTGCTTGGCTGGCGTTCGTACTCGATTCGTCCGTTGTCGTACTCGCGTTTTTCGTGTACGATTCCAGCGTCAATTCGGTAATCTCTACGCTGACGAATATTTTTATTTCCGACCTCGTTGTCGATTATATGTTACAAGGTCTTCGTAGCGGCTATAAATTTGAAATCATCACCGAACACCCCGACGAGCTCGCGCAAGAACTGATGCAACGCCTGCACCGCGGCGTAACGTTGCTGCACGCAGAAGGTATGTATACGCACTCAGATAAATCCTTGCTGATTTGTATCGTTAGAAAGCGTGAAGTGGGTGAATTTTTGAAACTGCTGAAAAAGCACAGCGCGACGTTCTCCTATTCCTGCCGTGTAAACGAGGTGTACGGGAATTTTAAAATGAAAGTCGGCGACACCGCGTCCACTACGATAGAAACTGAGATTGAAATAAACAATAAATAAAAAAATATATTCTTGCAAAAAAGAACTCCCGATAATTTCAGGAGTTCTTTTTTACTATCATTTTTTCTTTTTATTTCTGTATACGTTCAGCAGAATATACACAGCCAACAGCACTGCTACGGAAATAAACAACACCGCAAACATTGCCCAAAGACTGACGTCGTGACCAAAAAATTGTACGTTGCAGTCAATCGCCATTTTTACACCGTCAATCGCCTCCGTCGGCAAACCAATGGCTTCCATTTCCGCAAACGCACCGCGGAGCGAGTGGTTCCGAATCAGCGACGTCGCGTACGTACCAGGCGAGAAAGACAGTACTTTTTGCAAGGTGTTCCCAAACTGCGAGATGGGCATATACGCGCCGCAAATAAAGCCGTACCCCGCGCTCACAATCGAGCCGACTGCCGAGATTTGTCCCTGCGAGGATAAAAACATATTCACGATAGAAGAAAGCGCCGTGCCAAACGTGACTACGAGCAGTATATCCACGATAATCAGCGCCACGTCTAATACGCTAAGATACCAGCCAACAATAGCAAGATATACAAAGCACACCAACGTTGCCGCAAAACACACAATCAGCGTCGCAATCGTCGACGAAATATAATAGCCGAGTGCCAACGTCGAACTTTTCACGGGCGACATTGTAAGATCGGCGCGCGCGCCCGTTACTTTGTCTTGCACCATTAAAAAGTTTGAACAAAACGCCACGGTGATACAAGACACTGCCAACAGCGAAGAAAACAACTGACCACCTACAAAGCCGTCCAACAGTTTTTCGGGAATCGTTACCCCCTCGGGCATACCCATCATAAAGCTGTCGCGATATACGTTGCCAAGGAACGTCGCGTACAGCACGAGCAAAATCGCAGGCGTGATGAGCGAGGTGAAAAACATCCCCTTGTCCTTAAAAAACAATTTCGTATTCCGTTTTACGAGAGAGGCTAAAATTTTCACGCTTCCTCACCTCCGTTGCCGTTGATTTTTTTGCCTGTCACCGCCAAAAACACGTCGTCCATTTTTCCTTTTACTATCTCGTAATCGACGAAAAGCTGCGGATATTTTTGTATCAGCGATGTCGCCTCCGCCGTATTCGTCACTGAAATACGGTAGCCATCCGTCACCTTTTCGTACGGTTTTCCAAGCGATTTCACCTGTTCCTCGTCCACACCGTACAGTGTGATAAAATCAGCTGTGTATTCGTTTTTCAAATCGAGCGGCGTACCCTCTGCCGCGATTTTTCCTGCGTCGATTACGACTACGTAATCCGCCTCCGCCGCCTCTTCCATATAATGCGTCGTGAGAAATACCGTCATATTTTCTTGCTTTCGCAAATCGGACACCACGCCCCACAGCAGTTTTCTCGTCTGCGGATCCAACCCCGTCGTCGGTTCGTCCAAAACGAGAATTTTTGGCTCGTGCAGCAACGCGCGCGCAATATCCACACGCCGTCTTTGCCCACCCGACAGCTTTCCCACCGTTCTATTTAATAAATCGGAAAGGTCGAGCAATACACAAAGCTGCGCTAGCCGTTTTTCAAACGCCTCGCCGAATATACCGTACAACGCCGCACGGCTCTCTAAATTATCGCGCACTGTCAAGGCTTTGTCGAGTACGGAGTTTTGAAACACTACCCCCAAATCCCGTTTCGTTGTATCGGCGTGCTCGTCTTGATTAACGCCGTTGATCTTCACCGTGCCGCCATCCTTTGTCAGCTGACCGCACATAATCGAAATCGTCGTGCTCTTCCCCGCGCCGTTCACCCCCAAAAACGCAAACAATTCTCCTTTCTTAACGCGAAAGCTAAGGTCTTGCACCGCCTTTACGTCCTTAAAACTCTTACTCAAATGGCTTATTTCAATAATATTTTCCATATTTTCCCTCTTTTAGAGATATGTGATATTAAAATGATATCACTTTTTAATGGATTTGTCAAATACTTTTTACTACTTTTTACTATTTTATCATATCTATCTTTACAAACAATAAGACGACTCTTACGAATCGTCTTTGATTTTTATACTTTTCTACCGATATACATTAAATGACTGCTATAAGAAAAATAGTACGGATTTTCGCACAGTTTCAATCCCATGTCCAAGTAAAATTCTTGCACCTCTTTCTCTTCGTTCTCCATTTGTTGCAATTTGCTAGCAACGATGCCCTCTTGCCCGAACAACGTGATTTTTTCAAAGCCCAACTCGGCAAAAAACGGCGCGATTGCGTCTGCCGCTACAAAAGTCGCCAAAGTGAACACTTTACCACTCCACGTTTTATTTTCCTGCATACATTCGAGCAAGCCCGTTTCCTTTTCCTCTAACATTGCCGTCAATTCTTTATCTAAGCAATAATTCAGCATACTGTTTAACGCGAGGAAGGACGCGCACAAAACGCCGTCTTTTTTTAAATGCTTTTTTGCCTCTAAAACACATTGTTTTCTATCCTTCTCCTCGGATAAATGATACAGCGGTCCCATGATAAGCACGGTGTCAAACTCCCCGAGATTCAACTTTGACAAATCTCTGGCATCCGCTTGATATGCCGTTATATTCAAGCCCATTTCGGCTGCTTTTTTCTTTGCAAAATCGACGTTACCTTGGCTGAGGTCGACCAGCGTAACGTCATAGCCAAGCCCCGCAAAATACAGGCTATAACGCCCAGGACCGCCGCCGATATCCAGCAGTCTTTTGGGCTGTGCGTGTCTATCGAGGAGCCGCCTCGTAATCTCAAACTCGTATTTAAAACCGTCGAGGCGATTCCATTCTTTTTGCGGATCTTCCTCGTAATTTTGCTTTACAATTTCTATTTCTTTTTTCATACGTTCACCTCTTTTATCTTTTAACCGATTTCATTATTCTTCATCCGTTAATTTATCAAGAATAGACGCAGACAGCGTTCGCATACCGATCGCCGTCGGATGATACCCCTCCAACGAATCGTACGGCTGTTCGTTATAATATAAATCAAACGTACGGCAACCGTATTTCTCCGCGCACGTACGGATTACGTTACAAAACTCCGCTATATGCACTCCGTTCCTATAATATTCATATTCAAAATTCTTCTCCACCAAGCGACGGCCAATCGGTAACGTAAAACACCAAATTTCCGCTTTGGGATAATTAACACGCAACTTTCGCAAGGTTTCAGCGTAAGCAAAGTCGAACATCGCGCGAGGTTCGCAGGATGCCGCGCTGTATTTTTTGGCAAACTCCTCTGTCAAGGGCACCCCTGCACCCCAATCGTTTATGCCAATAAACAGCACGATAACGTCGGGCGAAACGCCGCCTTTATGCAATGCAGACGTGCGTTCGTCACTGCTCGCGTACGACGCCCATTCCAAAGCAGGATGCCACGCCACCGTACTGCCCGAAATGGAATTATTCACAAGCAATTCCGCACCCAACGCGTCAAGCACCTGCCCCCACCATGTATCCGCATACAACCACACGTTTGCAAGACGTTTATAATCCTTATCGTAAAAGGCGGCACCCTTGGGCACAGAATACCCCTCCAACGTACTAATTGAGTCGCCTAAAATGGAAAAATATTTATTTTTATACTTTTTCGTCAACATAATTTGCTCTTTCACACCCTTATGCAATAATCCATACTAGTGTACCACAAAAACGTTCTTTCGTCAATGGCTAAACGGAAATAATTTATACAAAAAGAACGCAACTCCCCATAGATTTACGTTCTTTTTAACGTTCTTTATTCAATGCCATAACGCCCTATGGCGTATCGACGTTATTCTTCCTCTACCACTACCGTCGTAAAGGAAAGCCCTGCGCTCTTCGCGTTATATTTTCCGAAATTCGCAACGCTTATGGAAGTGGCAATCGTCTTGATTTTGGCGTTATAAAATTCGTCAAATTCCGCCTTTTCCACCGCCGTTTTTACGCCGCCAACCACCTTATACCAAGCAATCTGCGTCGAGCTAGTCGCGTAGTCGCAATGATAGCCGTACGAGGATACGGGCGAAAGCGTGCCGTTTTTCACCTCGTACACGGTGAATACCATATCCTTTTTGTGGCTAAGGAGCACCCTTTCCGCAACGTAAATATAGCCATTGCTGTCTATGCTCGCATAACGCAAATCGTTATAAACGTCGAGAAGAACGGGTTTGCCGTTCACTAGCGTAAAGATTGCAAAAATATCCTGACGCTTGCTCGTACCCGAGCCGTATTGATCCATTAAAATGAGTTCTTTAACGCCGTCGCCGTTCAGGTCTTTTTCCGCATATCCGTAATCGGACGAGGACGAACTGCCTTGCAGGGTAACGATTGCCGCAAAAAGGCGGTTATACGTAACGAAATCCGCATCCGTTTTAAAAATCATACCGTCGTCGTATTCACCGCTGAGCCATTTCGTTCGGTCCATTTTACGGCTCGCCACGTCGCTGTGCATCAGCGATAACGTCGTTTTTATCGCCTCGTAAGAGGAGAAATCCGCCGTCGCCGTAGCCCCCGACGTTGCGCCTATAATGGGATGAATAATCGTATTCGTATATTTCGCCAAACGCGAAGAATAGCTCAAATAGTATTCGTATACGTGGTTTGTATACACCTTATATTCGTCGTTCGTAATCGTCTTTTTAACGCCGTTTTCTTTCTCGTAATACGTTCTATCGTCCGAATTACTACCGTCGCCGTCCGCGTCCGCCCAACCATATTCAAAGCCAACAAGCTCCGCGCCGATTAGTTTCGTTACTTTATAAGCCACCCCGATTTGTTCGCTGTTTGCATCGTAAGCTTTTTCATAGAAGAACACCGTGCCGTCTTCCGTAAAGCTGCAATTATTCTCACGCGTAAAGGCGGAAACCGCCACGGGCGCTCTCTTTACGAGGGTAAACAACGCGTACACCTTGAAATCTTTACCTAAAAGGAACAACTCAACGTATCCGTCACCGTTTATATCCCTTATCGCATAACCCAGCTCTGTCGAGGTGTCGTAGCCCTCAAACACCGCATACAACGTGTCTACGTAGCTCTCCGCGTTCGTCGCTTTGTTAGGCAGTTTGCCGTTCGTTTCGTAGTAGAGCGCAAGCTCTTTATATTTTGCCAAAATCTTTTGATATTTAGACGCGTCGCCGTCCGCAGGCACGTACGTCAGGTCTTCCGCGCCGCAAACGGTACACGTACCCTTTTCATAAACGTGCGCACACTCCGCGCCACAATTCGTACATACGCCGTTTTCATACGTATGCTCCTCACAAACCAAGCCGCAATCCTTGCAAACGCCGTCTTCGTAACTATGCGTGCAAACTACGCCGCAAACGGTGCATACGCTTTCTTTATAGTTATGCTCGCATACGACACCACACACCGAGCAAACGCCGTCTTCATACTCGTGCGGCGCGCAAGGCTTTTTACAAACGGTACACACGCCGTCCTCATACTCGTGCGATACGCAAGCCGTGCCGCAAACGCTACATACGCTGTCCACGTAGGTATGCGCGCATACCGCGCCACAAACGCTACACGTACCATGTGTGTATTCGTGTTCACACACCTCGCCGCAAGAACTGCACGCACCGTCCACGTACGTGTGCGAGCAAGAAGATTCCGACGATACGGATACTTCCGACGTTTCCGAATTCTCCGAAGATTCGCTCGTTTCCGAGGATTCGGACTCCTCTGACGATGCCGACGTTTTAGACGATTCTAAAATTTCAGACGTTTCTGAGGATTCGCTCGATTGTACTGTTTCAGAAAATTCCGAAGACTCGCTCGTTTCTTTCATTGCAGACGACTCGCTCGTTTCCGAGGATTCGGATTCTTCTGACACTTTGGACGTCGCAGACGATTCCAAAGATTCCAACGTTTCCGACGATTCGTTTTTAGGTTCTTCCGCGCCGCAATTCGTACAAACGCCGTTTACGTAATTATGCGCGCTCTCCGAAGAAGTTTCTTTCTTTTTATCACCGCAGGCAAACAACGTAGCCGCAAGTAATGCTCCAAGCAAAAGTGCGCATATTTTCCTCTTTTTCATGGCTTTCACCTCCATATATCGAAGTCTATACAGTCTTTATATACGAACAAACTTATTCTTCTTCCTCGGGAATAGGAATAATAACAAGGTCAAGATTTGCATTGTTTTCGGTGTACGTATGGAAAGACGTCGTGCCAATATCCGACAAGTATTCCGCATACAAACCGTCCCATTTCGTCTGTGCAATATCCGTTTTCGTACCGTTTTCGATTTGATACCAAGCGCTTTGGTTCCCCTCAGCGTCGTATTTAACGCCGATTGCAATCTCGCTAACCAACGCGCCTGCGTCAACGGTGTATACGTAATATTCGTAATCCTTTTTCTCGCCGGGAATCATACGCTGTTTTACGTGGATATTCCCCTCCTCGTCGATACAAGCCGTGCGACGGTCGTTATACGCGTCGAGAAGAACGGGTTTGCCGTCCACCTGCGTGAAAATGGCAAGCACGTAATATTTGCTTTCCAGTAAAATCAATTCGTCCACGCCGTCACCGTTCAGGTCTTTCAACGCGTGCCCGAACAATGCGCTCGAACTGTTTTGAACGAGTACGCAAGCCGCAATCAACTGATTGTAAATCGCGTAATCCTTATCACTTCTTATAATCATTGCGTCGTCGTAAGCGCCTTTCGTCCAGTTCGTTCTTACGTATTTGCAAGCGGCTACGTTTAAGAACATCTGCTCGAACGTTTTTACAATCCCGTCGTACGTGGAGAAATTCGCCACGATTTGCGCCGTTTGCGTATCCATCAAGGCAGAAGTAAATCTTAAATTGTTCAGCTTCGTCAAACGCGTGGGATAATCCCAATAATATGGATAAACGTGGTCGCGATATACTTTATATTCGTCGTAGGTGAGCGTTTTTTCACCCTCTGCTTCCGTCTTGCAATAGTACACCGTATCTTCGCTCGTCGTGATATCCTTATCCGTGTCTTTCCAGCCGTATTCAAAGCCAACGAGTTTGTCGCCGACCAGCTTCATCATATGGTTACCCAGAGCGATTTGGCTGTTGTTTTCGTCAAGCGTTTTCGTGTTATAGAACACCATACCGTCAGGACCGAGATAGCCCATGCCCTGCTGGAACGTAGCCACGAACGCAGGCGCGTCGTCCACAATCGTAAACATTGCGTACAAACGGCTGTCCTTGCCCATAAGCAGCAGCTCTACGTAGCGATCGTTATTCACGTCCTTGTACGCGTAACCCATATCGATTGCAGACGTATATTCCGTCGCCACCTCGTACAGCGCGTCTACGTAAGACGGCTCGTTTTCGCCCTTGGGAGGGAGTTCTTCGTTTACGTATTTGTAAAGGATAAGGCTCTTGAATTTATCCACGATTTCCTTATACATAGATTTACCGCCGTCCGCGGGTACGTAATCGGGATCTTCCACGCCGCATACACTGCAAACTCCGTCCGTATATTCGTGCGCGCAAACCGCGCCGCAATCCACGCAAACCCCGTCCTCATATTCGTGTTCGCAAGAAGGATCGCCTATCGTCGAATCGCTCGTGGAGCTGTTTTGAGCGTCGCTAGATGAAGTGAGCGAGTTGGAATTGTTGCTAGCCGCCGCACCGCCGTTACAAGCCGATATACCAAACGCCGAAATCAGCGTTATTATGGAAAGCAAAAAAGTGCATATTCTTCCTTTTTTCATAAATACTACCTCTATTTTGAGTGTTATTATATATATGATAACATTAACCGTGGCAACGTGTCAAGCCGTTTTTTATCATTTTTTATATCGCCCATGATTTATTCAATATTTTATTCAAACATACCGTTTTTATTGTGTTACCAAGGAGCACGGATTCGCACTGTTTTTTGGGCTAAAAAGCGCCGAAAAATGTTAAAAATCAAGTAAAATGCCTATGCAGATGCGTTGAGGTCGTGGAGTCAAGTCCCATCGCCTTATTTTATAAAATCCTTGCAATTCGCTTTTTCCTATGGTATAATGGAATTACTTATTAAAAAAGGATCCGATGAATTATGCTTGAAAAAACTCAATACAGCCAAGGAAAAAAGCGATTTAAAAATAATACTTTTTCCTCGCAAGAATGGTCTGCGCCTACAATGGTATCCCCTAATGAAATAGAATCTCTCATTGCCTCAATGCAGCTTGTCGGACGCACTATTAAAGGCCTTCGAATCATTGGGTTGAGTTATTTCCACACCAAGGATTGGATTGAAGAACACGCTTATAACTCTCTTCCCGAAGATATGCCCGAAGAAAAAAAGCAAGAATATTCTAATTTTGATAGAATATCTGAAAGCTTAGAGTTTATTCGCTATGTCCATATCGATGAGCCTTTTTTGATTAAGTTTACCGACGAAAATACATTTGAGATTGACACTCCTCAAGCACCTGGATATCGTATCAGTATGAATTGTTTACCTTGGGATATTCAAGGTTCAACAAATAATATTGATGTTTCAATATTATTTGCGCCTGTATTAAATCAAAAAATCATTGAGGTTGAAATAACCAAGAAAAGCATCAATACTGCCCCTATGTTTTTTTGCCCTTTTGACGAAAATAACTCCACACGAGAAATTGTTAAACGAATTGTTTTATGGCTCGAAAACGGTATTGGGATTTGTATTAATGGTTGGATAGATTACTGCGAGGTAGCTTGCATTGACCGCAATAAGCAAGTACTGCCTATTTTATTTAGTGAATTAAAAAAAGCCTTTCAAAATTTAATATAACTATACGATTTTCTTGCAGATTGTCAAAGTCCTTTTTTGTTTACTGCGTAGCAAAATTTGAGGGGTGACCTGATCGGTCACCCCTTGTCTTTTATTATCATCCCGATAAATTGGAATTTGTTTAATTAAAATAATTCACTAAAATTTTTTTCGCTAGTAACGATATAGTATTTACTGTCATAGTAAAAATGGGTTGCATCATAAACTATAATTTCACCAATTTCACCAATAAGGCTTATGGGATTTAAAACATCTGCATAATTAAAGTCTAGTTCTCTATCTCTAATAAATTCCAATTCTTTTACATCATAAGTTATTTCCTGATTATCTTTAGAAGTTAAAATACCATCATTACAATTAAAGCATGCCACAGCATTCGCACTTGACCATGCAGGTGATTCACTACAAGAATACCACTTGCTATTATAGTAAAACATATCACATTCAAAATGCGCTAGTATTTTTTTGTTTTTTTCTGTTTTAGAACTAATTTCAATTTCCCATTTTACGTGAAAATCATCTAAATTAGTAGGTGGTTGTTCACTTTCAACTAACATACTATCTTCTCGGAAAAGTGCGTTAAACCAAAAACTTATCGTGTCTGAATCATTTACATAAAGTATTTCATCAAATTTATAATTTGAAACTGGAGAATGAATCTTAGATAATTTAATCAAAGTATCTTCTTGATTAGAAATATAATATGAAAGTTCAGGAATTATCTCTAAAAACGGACCCACTTTTACTTCTTCTGGTGGGGTTTGTTCATCAGGTGGAGTTTGTTCATCTGGCTCTTTGGGAATAGGTTCAAGATAGAACAAAGTTATAATATGATTGTTTCCAGACACGGAAAAATTATTATCATAATAATAACATTCTCCTTCTTCAATAGCATCTAAAATAATAGCCACATTATCAACATTTATTTTAATTGCATTAACTCCAATATTTTCTGCTAAAAGATCAATTTCTTCAGAATCAGTAACAAGTTTGATGCAATCTTCTGAAATAATAACATTTCCTTTTTTAATTCTACTTATTGGTATGAAACGCTCCCAACTGCGGACTTCTTCGACCAATTCTTGCAACTGCTCATTATACCTTTCTTGATTATCAACATACGCACCATTAATGTCGGAATTGTGGCTCACAAATTCGTAATTTATTCCATTATAGTCAAAATGTAATGAGTCACGATAATAACCACCTGCGCCAAGTGCCTCGATTTTATCACCATTCTCAAGTGTTATGTATATTGTCGTATTTGTTATACCATTATTCTTACACTTAT
The DNA here is from genome assembly GCA_017507005.1 of Clostridia bacterium. Lineage (GTDB taxonomy): Bacteria > Bacillota > Clostridia > Christensenellales > Borkfalkiaceae > Scatosoma. The sequence goes on from JAFWBT010000022.1 coordinate 44,200, forward strand.
ACGTACCTTTTAGTTCGTTTTGTTCTAGTGGTTTAAATATAAGACTAGAATCCTCTTCAAAATATATATAGGTCATCTGGGCATGTATGCCATTAATATTCCAAGAATGAATACCATGTTCCAATCTCGTTCTTATTGTGCTTCCATTAACATAGGCTATATCCTTATAAACATCATTAATAGTCCAAGAAAATTTATAAGGAACAATTGTACATGATGTAAGAATAGTAGTTAAGGACAGCAATATTAATATTATTAAAAATCTTAATTTCTTCATTAGCAATTCCTCCTTTCATCAAATTCCTATTTATAGGTGTATTATATCACATTCCTATGAATAATTCAACCATTTCTCTTGTTTTTGTTTACTGCGTATCAAAATTTGAGGGGTGACGGTTGATTTTCCGCCACCCCCTTTTCAATGCTATTCTAAAATTAAATTGCTATATTCCGTACATCAACACACCCAAAACGCCCGATATTACGATAAGCAAAATAGGTGAAAACGCTTTCTTTTTCCACTTGAAATAACCAAGCGCGACCACGAGCAATACACCGAATATTACCAAGCCTTTCCAATCAAAGTTCACCGCGCTTTGCACGGTTGCAATATTCAAAATCACGCTCAAAAACATCGTAAGCGCCGTTGCTAAAATCATTCCGACGATAGCAGGTTTAATTCCGCCAAGCACCGCCTTTACACCTGCGTATTTCAGCAATTTCGTGAGCAGGGTTGCCACCAACAAAATGATGATAAACGACGGCAATACCACACCGAGCGTGGCGAGCCTTGCTCCCAAAAATCCGCAAGCACCGCCAGGAACTTGCTTCCCTCTTTTCTGCATTTCCCCAAGCGCAGAGACAAGGTCGATTTCACCGCCTGCATTTTTATAAGCGGTCAACAGCGCAAAACCGACCATCGTATGATGTTCAGGACCGTGCATATGGCAGGACGGCAACGCCATCATTTCTTCCAAGATTTCGATATCGGAGAATGGGACAAGGTAACGGAAATCGAAGAAAAAACGGCTCAATACTCCGAAGCAATCTCAGAATCAGCATAAAACAAAATTCAAAAAATATAGCAAAGGCGAACAGCTTTCGCCATTCGCCTTTGTTTTTTGCCGAAACCCACCTGTCAAAAAGTGTTCTTATGGACAAAAAACCGCGAGTTTCAGGGCTTTTAATATTTTTTTAAAAATGCCAAAAATCTCACTTTGACCACTTATGAAAACACAGCTTTTTTTGACTAGATATAGGCAGATCTTTATGCTTCTTTGGTTGACTAGCTGCCAACGTTAGCAAAAGCAATCCGTTTTTAGCTCTCCACGATCGCGCGATATAAACCAAGCGCAGGGAAAGAATACGTTTGAGGTTGACATTCGGCGTGATGACTTTGTATAAAGCGTGTAAAATACAAATCGCTTGCGCTGTCGATTCCCTTTTCGCCAATACCACCGCATACGAAAGAAGAAACTTCTTCCAAGGTAATCGACTCAGCAGAAATATTTTCTACTTCGGTATATACGCGGATTGCATTGCAATCTTCATAAACCGTAAAGACCGTCGTCGTTTCTATCCATTCAGAGCGCTGTTTTAACGTAAGCGTGTTTTCGGTTTGCGTGTGCGAAAGATATCTCAAACGACAGTCTTCAGAAGATTTTGCCATTTTCACACCCATATGAGAAGGCTTGTCTTGACCTGCAATTTGCACTTCAACGCATACCTGCCCCCTATCTGTGCGAAAATTTCCGCATTGTTTTAACAACGCCCGTCTACAAGCTCTATTATAATCTCTTTGAATTCAATAAACATATACGTAACTAGCTCCTCTGCGCGCATTATATCTATTTACATATTATTATACAATCAAAGAAATTATTTTACCGTTTTCCTTCCGTGATTGTTCAGCCGCAAAGCCCATATAATGACTTTGCATAGAATCGGCAATGGTCGTATTTAATTGACCTTTATTATCATAAAATGCCAATAACGTTTCCATCATACCGACATCACCACCGCCGTGCCCGTAGGCTGTATCCCCAAAAACACTTACATCAACGCAATAACTTTCTTTGCCAAAAATATTGCAAGTTAAAATATTGTCTATCATATTGCCGGCAATATCTCCGTTTTCACAGTGCAATCGAATTTCACGGAAACATTCCTCGGAAAATGCCGTCATGGTCAGTTGGGCA
>JAFWBT010000023.1 GCA_017507005.1 Clostridia bacterium
AAGGAAATGAAATACGTTGCAGCAGCGTTCCCTTCCGCTTGCGGTAAGACCAACCTCGCAATGTTGATTCCTCCCAAGCAGTACCTTGACGCAGGCTATGAAGTACAGTGCGTAGGCGACGATATCGCTTGGATCAGAGTCGGCGAAGACGGCAGACTTTGGGCATGTAACCCCGAAAACGGTTTCTTCGGCGTAGCGCCCGGGACCAACGAAAAATCTAACCCCAACGCGCTCGCTTCCACGAAGCAGGGCACGATCTTCACGAACGTTGCGCTCAACCCCGCTGACAACACCGTTTGGTGGGAAAAGTTGACGAAGGAAGCTCCTGCAGAGCTTATCGACTGGACGGGCAAGCCTTGGACGCCTGATTGTGGCAGAAACGCGGCGCATCCCAACTCCCGTTTCACCGCTCCCGCAGAAAACTGTCCTTGCATCTCGCCCGAATTCAATTCCAAGGCAGGCGTTCCTCTGTCCGCAATCATCTTCGGCGGCAGAAGAGCTACGACGACTCCGCTCGTATACCAGTCTAGAGATTGGAATCACGGTACGTTCGTTGGTACGATTATGTCCTCCGAAACGACGGCAGCAGCAACGGGCGCAGTAGGCGTTCTCCGTCACGACCCTATGGCTATGAAGCCTTTCATGGGCTACTCGGTAGACCAGTACTTCCAGCACTGGATTGATATGGGTGCGAAAGTTCCCGCTGAAAAGCAGCCCAAGATTTTCAACGTAAACTGGTTCCGTCAGGACGAAAACGGCAACTTCATGTGGCCTGGTTTCGGCGACAATATGCGCGTACTCGACTGGATTTTGGATCGTTGCGAAGGCAGCGTTGATGCGCAGGAAACGGCTATCGGTTATCTTCCTTATGCAAAGGATATCAACATTGAAAACTGCGATATCACGGCAGAAACGCTCGACAAATTGCTCGTTGTAGACAAAGCTCGTTGGGCGGCAGAAGCAGAAGAAATCACGACGTACTACGCAGACAACTTCGGCGACAAGATGCCTAAGGAAATCATGGAAAACCTTGAAATCCTTAAAAAGAACTGCGCAAACTAATCGATAACCGAGTCTAATTAAGACGCAACACCCTCGTCGATTTGTTCGACGGGGGTGTTTTTAAAAAAGGACGAAAAAAATGATATACAACACTTTTAAAGACAAAAAAATATCGGCGCTGGGTATGGGCTGTATGCGTTTCCCGACGATTGATGGAGATTTGACGAAAATCGACGAGAAAAAGACGGCGGAAATGTTCGATTACGCCATTTCGCACGGCGTCAACTATTTCGATACCGCGTGGGGCTATCACGGCGGACTTTCCGAAACCGTGACAGGCAAACTGCTCGCAAAATATCCGCGCGAGAGTTATTTCTTGGCGGATAAATTCCCCGGCTACGACGTGTCGAATATGGACAAAGTGGAAGAAATCTTTGAAAAACAACTGCAAAAAACAGGCGTGGAGTATTTCGATTTTTATCTTTTCCACAACGTTTGCGAAAAGAATATCGAGGAATATTTAGACGAGCGGTTTGGGATATACGACTATCTCGTAAAACAAAAAGCCAACGGCCGTATTCGCCATTTGGGTATGTCCGCGCACGCCGATTTGCCCGTGTTGGATAGGTTTTTGAAAAAATACGGCGACGCGATAGAGTTTTGTCAGTTGCAAATCAACTGGCTGGATTGGTCTTTCCAAAAAGCCAAGGAAAAGGTGGAGCTGTTGCGTTCGTACAATATCCCCGTGTGGGTAATGGAGCCGGTGCGCGGTGGGCGTTTGGCAAGGCTCGCGCCCGAGCACGAAGCACGGCTGAAAACGCTTCGCCCCGACGAATCGGTGGCGGCTTGGTCGTTCCGATTTTTGCAGACGTTTTCTTCGCCCGTCGTGGTGCTTTCAGGTATGTCCGATTTCGAGCAGGTGCGTGAAAATATCCAAACGTACGAAGAAGAAAAGCCGTTAAACGCCGAAGAATGGACGACGTTGCAAGGCATTGTAGCGGAAATGCTGGGGGATTTGACACCGTGCACGGCTTGTCGGTATTGCACGGAATATTGCCCGCAGGGCTTGAATATTCCCGAGCTATTAGAGCTGTATAACGAACACAAATTCTCCAACGGCGGCTTTATCGCGCCCATGCGTATAGGGAATATGCCAGAGGACAAACGCCCGTCGGCGTGTCTTTCCTGCCGTGCGTGCGAGGCGGTTTGCCCCCAACGCATAGCGATTTCTGAGGCTATGTCCGATTTTGCTAAACGTCTGCAATGATCAAAGCGATAATGAATAAGGCGGCAATGAACAAGACAGCGAGCGAGCAAGCAGACCTTGTTTCGTTGCGGGCAAAGGCGTTGGGATATTTAGAGGACGGCTGCACTTGCGCTTTAGTGAGCGAGGAAAAAACGCTACAATCCAAACGCCGCGGCGTACAGCCGCTATTGGGCTGGTTGCAATCGGGCGAGGCGGAAAAAGGTATGATTGCGGCGGATAAAGTCGTGGGAAAGGCGGCGGCGTTTTTATACGTCCTAATCGGTGTTGCCGAGGTGCACGCGAAAGTGCTGAGCGCGTCGGCGGAAGCAGTGTTACAGCGGTTTGCTATCCCGTATTTTTACGAAGAACGCGTCGCGGCGATAAAAAATCGCACGAATACGGGCTTTTGCCCTATGGAAAACGCCGTGTGGGAGATTGACGAACCGCAAGCGGCATACGCGGCGATACAAGAAAAATGGAAACAACTAAACGGAGGAGAAAACTCTTGAAAAAAGTACTCATTTTATCAGGCAGCCCGAGAAAGGGCGGCAATTCGGATATTCTTTGCGACGAGTTTGCAAAAGGCGCGCTCTCGGTGGGCAATGAAGTGGAAAAAATCTTCGTGGCAGAGAAGAAAATTTCTCCCTGCACGGGTTGCTATTTTTGTCGAAACCACGGGGGCAGGTGCGCGTTCAACGACGATATGGCGGATATTTTACAGAAGATTATCAATTGCGACGTGCTCGTATTATCCAGCCCCGTATACTTCTATTCCATCTGCGCGCAGCTCAAAGCGGTGATTGACAGAACGGTGGCGCGCTGGACGGAGATCGAGAACAAAGACCTCTATTATATCGCCACGTCGGCGGAGGAGGATTCGGACACCCTCGACGGCACGCTGACCTGTTTCCACGGCTTTGCGCGGTGTATCAACGGCTACGAGGAAAAAGGCACGCTGTACGGCAAAGGCGTGTATGAAAAAGGCGACGTTTTGCGCCGTCCTGAGCTGATGAGAATTGCCTTTGAAATGGGCGAAAGCATCCGATAAATTCTGATAAAACTCCGATAAAACAGCCCAAAACCCTTTTAAAATAGGCAAAAATGCCCCTAAATTTTTTCTTTGCACCTTTTTTCTTATCCGCGCATATACTGTATTAAGTATTTTTGCGAGGTAGCGTATGGAATTAAGTTTTTCGGAACTTCGCGCAAAAGAAGTGGTGAACACACAGGACGGAAAAAAGCTAGGCAAGGTGTGCGACGTGGTGCTGTGTTATCCCGAAAACAAATGGCTGGGTATCGTGGTGCCGGGCAGTCGCGGCTTTGGCAAGCGAAACGATTTGTTTATCGACCTTAGAAATATCGTCAAAATCGGTGAGGACGTGGTGCTGGTTTGCGTGGGCGTTCCGCGCAAGCAAAATGGCGGTAAACGCGTACATGGTAGCCCCGTTTCTCCTCCACCGCCTCCCCAAGGCAAGGGGTTTGACGGCTTTAACGAAGAAAAATTCGGGCGGAATTTTGAAGAATTTGAATAGACGAAAGTCGGGCGTGGCGATAAGGCCGCGCCCGTGTCTTTTTGAAAGAAAGCAGACAATAAAATACGCTAAAAAACCGTTATAAAACGCCCGTTGACAAAAATCCGATTTTGTGGTATACTATAAGGGTGCAAAAGAGCGCGTTTTGGAAAAATGGAAAAAATAGGAATATTTCACAAAGTTTTCACCGCGCTTTGCCGTAAATGTGACAAAAAATGGGTATAGTATAAAGGAGCGGCTGTTTAGTATTTAAGAATAAAAACGGCGCAAACGAACAGAAAAAATAAGACGAGGGGAGTTTTACGATATGAAAATATTGATAGTAGACGACGAAGAAATGATTCGCGGCGTACTGCGTGAATACGTGGAATTTGAAGGCAACGAGGCTTTTGAGGCGGCGGACGGTATGGAAGCGGTGCGCCTGTGCCGCGAGAACGAGTACGACCTGATTTTGATGGACGTTATGATGCCGCATTTGGACGGCTTTTCGGCGGTGAAAGAGATAAAAAAGACGAAAGACGTGCCCGTGATAATGCTGTCGGCGCGCGGCGAGGAATACGACAAACTGTTCGCTTTCGAGCTGGGCGTGGACGATTACGTGACGAAACCGTTTTCGCCCAAGGAAGTAATGGCGCGTATCAACGCCGTGACAAAACGCCGCGCGGGCAATAAAAACGGCAACGAAACGCTGAAATTCGAGGGCTTAGAAATCGATATGGCAGGCAGAAACGTGTACGTGGACGGCGCGAAAGCCGAGCTTACGCCCAAGGAATACGAATTGCTATTCTATCTCGTCCGCAACAAAGGCATTGCGCTCACGCGTGAAAAACTTCTTTACGACGTGTGGGGATTCGATTTCTACGGCGACGATCGTACGGTGGACACCCATATCAAAATGCTGCGCGGGAATTTGAAAGACTATCGAAAGTTTATCGTCACCCTCCGCGGACTTGGCTATAAATTCGAGGCGTAACGCGTGAATACGCAAAGCTTATAAGGACTTATAAATAATAAAAAGTAGAAAGCGAGGGCGGAGATGTCGAAAAAAGATAAAAATTCCATAGATCCGTCGCGCTTGGACGACAAAAACGAGGCGCGCGCGGCAAAAAGGGCGAAAAAAGCCGACCGTCGCAGCGCGTATCGCCGCAATTATCGCGGCAAACAGCGCAGCACGAGTATTTATTTCCTCGTTTGGGCGATTTTTTCGGCGCTGTTGCTCGTCGTCGTGTTATTGTTCGGCGTTACCCAGCACGCGCTGATGGTGCAGACGTATAAAAAGGAAGCGCAGGACGAAATAACGCAAAAAGGCAAGAAAATAGAAGCGGCGATTATGCACGAATTGCCTGACGCGTTCGGGGAAAATATGAGCGGCTACGTGCGGTTTTTATCGGCGACGTACGACGTGAAGGTGTTTATCCTCAACGGCGAGGGCGAGGTGCTGTTCCCGCAGGAAAGCAATTTTGATCCCGACAATCCCACGATACAAGAGCATTTCGATTTTTCGGAAGAGATGAAACGTATGCTCAAACAAATGGAAGAAAGCGGCGAAAAAGCGGTGGTGTACGACGGCGGCGAGGAGTACGTGTACGGCTCGAAACTCTCCGTAGCAGGCTCGGCGGACGTGTACTTATACACGGCAAAATCGATGCAGCTCGTTATGGCGACGGTGTCGAAAATGGGGGTAAGAACGGTGTTGCTTGCGGTGTTCGCGTTCGTGCTTACGTTCGCGGTGTCCAGCGCCGTGGCAGGCTGGATGATAAAGCCGATTGCCGAAATTACGGACAAAGCGCGATTGTTGGCGCACGGCGATTTTAACGTCGATTTCCACGGTGTCGATTACGGCAAGGAAATGGTGGAGCTGGCGGACGCGTTAAACTTTGCGCGGGACGAGCTGTCCAAGACCGATCGTATGCAAAAGGAACTGATAGCAAACGTCTCGCACGATTTTAAAACGCCGCTGACGATGATAAAGGCGTATGCGGCAATGATACAAGAAATATCGGGCGACGTACCCGAAAAACGCAACAAACACGCGCAGGTAATCGTGGACGAGGCAGACCGTTTGACGTCGCTCGTCAACGATGTGCTCGATTTGTCCAAAATCCGTTCGGGGATAGAAACGCTAAAAGACGATTTGTTGGATATGTCCTCGTATACGGAGCGCGTGCTCGACCGTTTTGCTTATCTCAAAGAAACGCAGGGCTATCGCTTTGAAACGGATATCGAAAAGGGGCTGTATACCCGCGCGGACGAGCTGAAAATCGGGCAGGTGCTGTATAATCTTATCGGCAACGCCGTTAACTACACGGGCGAGGATAAGAGCGTGCTAATCCGCCTTAAAAAATATTCGGATACGGCTTTTTATTTCGCTGTCACGGACACGGGTTCGGGTATCAAGCCCGAGGAAATGGACGCCGTATGGGATAGGTATTACCGTTCTTCGGAAATGCACAAACGCCCCATCAAGGGCATGGGCTTGGGCTTGTCTATCGTCAAGACGATTCTTGAAAAACACGCTTTCCGATTTGGAATTGACAGCCGTGTTGGCAAGGGCAGCACTTTTTACGTTGTGTTCCCGCTTGTAGAGATTGTCGAGGAAATAGACGATACGGACGAGGAATAACGTACGCCGCACCGCACGGGTTTTTATGCGATTCTTTATAAATAGGCGCGGATTGCTTGACAAAGTGTCGTCCGCGGCATATAATAATTAAAAAAGTGCATATTCTTTGGGGCGAGGTGGAATTCCTCACCGGCAGTATAGTCTGCGAAGACGGCGTTTTTATCAAAGGCGTCGTCCCGAATCGGCGCAATTCCGATACCGACGGTAGATAGTCCGGATGGGAAAAGGCGGAGCAATCCGCAAGGCGATTTTTAACGCCGTATGCTTGGTCGCGCGCCGTTTTTTGCGGCGCGACGGCGTGTAGCACATACTTATGCTATCCTTTTGCCCCTGAAAATGCAGGGGCATTTTTATTTGCCCACGTACTTTTAAAGAGGTGTAACGGATGAAAAACAAAAAGACAAAAATGGATAGGGCAGGTATGCAACGAACGGACTTTGAACAAAAAACGGACGGGGCAGGTACGGATTTAATCCAAAACAACGAAACGAATGGGACAGGGTTGCGTTCAGATAGGATTTGGGCGAAAAATACGAAAAATGCAGAAAATCAAACGTCCGAAAGTGCACCCGAAAACACGCCCGAAACATCACCCGAAAAATTGCCCGAAAAAATGGACTTCAAACGCCGTTTTAGCGCAAAGCGTATGGCGTTTATGGCGGTGTTTGTAGCGCTGAGCTATGCCGTCAGTCTTTTAGAAATTCCCTTGCCCATTTTCGGCGCGGAATTTTTAAAGCTCGATTTCGGCAACGTATTTATCGTGCTCGTTTCCTTTTTGCTCGGTCCTTTTGAGGGGGTTATCGTATGTTTGTTAAAGGAAAGCCTGCGGCTGTATACCACGACGTCGGGCGGCGCGGGCGAGATAGCGAATTTTATTGTGACGAGCGTGTATTTGCTTTTCCCTGCCATTTTATATCGCTATAAAAAAGGCTTAAAATCGGTGTGTCTGTCCTTGGCGGTGGCGTGCGTAGTCGCTATGGGCGCGGCGCTGATGACAAATCGTTTCCTCATATTCCCTGCCTACTCGGTGGTGCTGGGCGGCAGCATTTTCGGTATGAGCGTTGCAGAGGCATTTTCGGCGTTTTGGACGGCGATACTGCTGTTCAACCTCATCAAAACGGCGCTTATCACCCTGCTCACGCTGCTGCTTTATAAACGCTTGTCGAATTTTTTGAAAAAGATGAAAATTTGACGTATGAAGCGACGAAAGAGGCGAAAAGTATTGCAAAATTTCACGAAAGGTATTATAATAAAGATATGGCAACGTTTATTTCAAAATCACGCGAGGACACGGAGAATTTTGCCCGTGCCTACGCAAAAACTTTACGCGCAGGCGACGTGGTGCTCCTCGACGGGGACATGGGCGCAGGCAAAACGGTGTTTTCCAAGGGCATAGCCAAGGGCTTGGATATCCAAGAGGAAGTCACCAGCCCCACGTACGCGTATATGAACGACTACGACGGGCGGCTGTTCCATTACGACTGCTATCGCATCGAATCGGTGGAGCAGGCAGAACAGCTGGGGCTTGCCGACTATTTCGATATGGGCGGCATTTGTTTGATAGAGTGGGCGCAAAACATCGCGCCTCTTCTGCCCAAGAACGTAAAAAGAGTGAAGATTATCAAATCGGGCGAGAACGAACGCACGATTGAGTATTAAAAATACACGATAGCGTATTAAAACGCGCGATAGAATATAAAAAAAGAGGAAACGCAGGTGAAGAATTTTTTGGCGGTGGATACGAGCGGTAGTTATTTGACGGTGCTGGCGGTGAAAGACGGCAACGCGTTTTCTTGCTACTTGCCCGAATGCGCCATGAAACAATCGGTGTTATTGATGAATGCGGTGGACGAAACGCTGCAAAAGGCAAATATGACGCTGGGCGATTGCGATTTTTTCGCGGCGGTCGTCGGCGCAGGCTCGTTCACGGGGATTCGTATCGGCATTTCCGCTGTCAAGGGCTTTTGTGCGGCGACGGGAAAACCCGCCCTGCCTATCACCTCTTTTGACGTGGCGGCATATAATACGATAGATAGCGAAGACGTCGGCGAAAAATCCGTCGCGCCCAAAACGCTGTGCCTTGTCGACGCGCTGCACGATTGTTATTACGCGTGCGGCTATCAGCAGGGCAAGGTCTGCTATCCGCCTGCGTATTTAGAAGAAGCGGAAGTGCTGGCGCTCGTAAAAGAGGGGTATACGGCCGTATCAACGTCGCCGTTGCCCTTGTCGCAGAAAACGGCGGTGCAAATCGTCGATCCCGTAACGGGCTTGAAAAACGCTGTAGAGGGGCTGGCAAAGGACGAAAACAATTTCGGTGCACTGACGGCATTGTACGTCCGCAAAAGCTCGGCAGAGCTGAATTTGTCCAACAAAGGTTGACAATATGGAAAAGATAACGATTCGTCCGTGGACGGAACAAGATATCGATATCGTGACGGAAATGGAAGCGCGCTGTTTTAGCGATCCTTGGAACAAGGAGGCGATGACGGCTTCCTATCTCGCGCCGTTCACCCATTGTTTTTTGCTCGAAGCAGGGGGGCAGGTATGCGGCTATTGCATTTTGTCCGTACTTTTTGAGGATGCGGAAGTGCTGAATATCGCGGTGGATTTACCGCACAGAAAGCAAGGCTATGGCAATGCGCTGATGAACGCAATGCACGAAAAAGCGATTGCGCTCGGCGCAGAAAAATGCTTTTTAGAGGTGCGCGAGAGCAATCTTTCCGCAATTACGCTGTATAAAAAATACGGCTACGAGCAGTACGGTGTGCGGAAACGCTATTATGAGGACGGCGAGGACGCGCTCGCTATGAAAAAAACGCTGTAAGGGGGCGATACTACGGCAGATTTGTCCGAGGTTTCGTTTATACAAAAGGGGACGGGGAAAGACCTCGTGCTGTTGCACGGCTACCTCTCGTCCAAAGAAGCTTTTTCCTTTCAGATAGCATATTTTTCGCAATTTTATCGTGTCACCGCGCTCGATTTTTTAGGATTTGGCGGTAGCAGGTATTTGACGACGGCTTTTTCGGTGGACGATTATGCAGAGTGGACGAAGAACGTTTTGTCCTCGCTCGGCGTGTCTGCACCGCACGTAATCGCGCACTCGTTTGGCTGTCGCGTGGCGGTGAAAATGGCGTCGAAGGACGCTTCGGTGTTCGATAAAATACTGCTGACTGGCCCTGCCGGCGTTATTTTGCGCCGTGGCTTGGGCTATACGATAAAAGTCCGTGCCTATCGGGCGGTAAAACGATTTGTTCCACGCTTTGCCGAGAAACATTTTGGCAGCGCGGAATACCGTACGCTGTCGCCCGTGATGAAAGAGAGTTATAAAAAAATCGTCAACGAGGATTTGCGCGATTGCGCGCGAAAAATCGAAAACGAAGTCTTAATCGTCGAGGGCAATAAGGACAAAACGACGCCGTTAAGAGAGGCGCTCGCCTATTTAGGTTGTTTTAAAAACGGACGGCTGCGGCTCGCGCAGGGCGGACATTTCGCGTTTGTGGACGATCCCGTGGCTTTTAATCTCATTGCTGAGGAATTTTTTTATGAGTGACATCATTATCCGCATCGTTGCCAGCCTTTCGTGCGCTACGTTTTTCTGCGTGGCGACCTTTTCATCGCTCGGCGCGATGCAACAAAGCGGCTATAAAAACGGCACGTTTTGGCGCTGGCTAAGACGTAGCGACAACCTGTTTTTTAATCGGTTGTGTACGCTCGCGCTGTGTTTAGCGCTCGCGTCTACGGCAACGTCGCTGTGCTTTTCCTTTTTAGGTGTTCGCGGCGCGTTGGCGGTATCCGCCGTACCCTTTTTCATTTTACTGCTCGGTTTTTGCATTTCCGGCGAAAAATACGCCTTGAAAGTACCTACCAAGCGCACGGGACGGCTCCAACGGCTGTTCGCCGTATACTTCCTATTCGTGGCGTGCGCGACGTATATCTTCCTTGCGGCGTTGTGGTTTTTGGCGAAATGGAACGGCTCGCAGCTGTACGGCTTTATCGCATACACGCCCTTTGCGGTGACGCCGATGCTCTTGCCGCTACTCCTTTGTTTGGCGAACGGAATCGAGGGCATTTTTGAGAACGCTCGCAACAAAAAATTCGTAAAACGGGCAGGGCAGGTATTAGATGAAAGCAAAATTCTCCGTGTCGGCGTCGTGGGTAGCTACGGCAAAACTTCGGTGAAAAACATCTTAAAAACCGTCCTTTTAGAAAAATATTCGGTGGTGGAAACGCCCGAATCGTACAACACGCCCATCGGGGTTGCGAAAACGGTATTCTCCGACGAATTTACGGGCAAGGCGGTATTGATAGCGGAAATGGGTGCGCGTAGGCGCGGGGATATTGCAGAGCTTTGCCGTTTGGTAAAGCCCGACTACGCTATCTTCACGGGCGTATGTCCACAGCATATTTCGTCGTTTGGCTCGGTGGAAAACGTGTGGACGGAGAAGAAAGAGATTATCAAGAGCGGAGCGTACACCGTTTGCGGCGTGAGCGCGCGCGCTTGGGCGGAAAAGGACGCCGAGGTAAACGCCGCGCAAAACGTAGCGTATATCGACACCGCGCGTGTGGAAAACGTGCGTATGCAGGCGACAAAAACGAGTTTTTCCCTGCGGCTGGATAGCGGCGTGATTAACGTGGAAACGTCGCTTCTTGGCGACGCGGCGGTGGAGAATATCCTGCTCGCGGCGACGTTAGCGGAGAAGATGGGTATGACGGCGGCAGAGATTGAAAACGGCATTAAGAAATTGTCGCCTATCCCGCATCGATTGCAGCTGATAGAAAACAACGGCGTGTATATCCTCGACGACGGCTACAACGGCAATCCGCGCGGCGCAGAGGAAGCGTTGGCGGCACTCAGCCGTTTTGAGGGCAGAAAATGTATCGTCACCCCTGGGCTTGTGGAATGTGGCGTGCTGGAAGAACGGCTCAACGGCGAGCTGGGCGAAAAAATCGCGGCGATAGCGCCGAATAAGACGATTCTCGTCGGCGAAACGCTGGTGGGTGCGGTGCGCGCAGGTTACGCAAACGGCGGCGGTAACGAAGAAAACCTCGTTGTGGTGCCTACGCTGCAAAAGGCACAAGAAGTGCTGGCGGAGTGGGTGCGCGAGGGTGATTGTGTACTGTTCTTGAACGACCTGCCCGACGTGTATTGACAGGTGCTGAACGCATAGCGCAAACGGTAAATAGCAAAACGAAAGCGCGGTAAAAGGGCAAAAACGCAAAACCACTTTAAAAACAGAATAAAATAGAATACAACGAACGAAACACCAAAGCGAAAAGGAAAATTTTTTGCGGAGGTGTTTTTTAATGCGGAGAGTGGCGGTATTTTTTGGCGGCAGGTCTTGCGAGAACGAGATCTCCATACTCACGGGCGTGTTCGTGCTCAGCGTTCTGGATAAGGAAAAGTACGCGCCCCTGCCCGTGTACGTACATACGGACGGCAATATGTATACCTCGGAAAAGATGTTCAATTTGGAAGTTTTTCGCGAAAAAAAGTATACGCAATTTAGCAAAATTTTCTTCGACGGGCATACCGTGTACGCGTTGAACGCCGAAAAACGCAAAATTAAAGAGCTTTGTAAGGTGGACGTTATTCTTAATTGTTGCCACGGCGGTTTAGGGGAGGGCGGCGGTGTTTCCGCGCTTGCCGCGTGGCACAATTTGCCACTCGCCTCGCCCGATCTCACGGCGTCGGGGGTGTTTATGGATAAAGCTATGACAAAACTCGTTTTGCGCGCGCTGAATATCCCGACGGTGGATTATATCCGCGCCAACCAAGCCGATTACGAAAAAAGGGGCGCGTTTTTATTAAAGAGTATTGCTTCGCGGCTGAAATATCCCGTCGTGATAAAGCCGGCGCATTTAGGCTCGTCCATCGGGATTACGGTGGCGAAGAACGAGGCGGAGGCAAAGGCAGGCATTGAAATGGCGTTCACGATAGACGATAGGGTGGTGATAGAAAAATACCTCGAAGACAAAAAGGACGTCAACTGCGCGGCATACGCGCACGGCGGCGAAATTTTCGTGTCCGAACCGGAAACGGCGTTCGGCGCAGGTCTGTATTCCTTTGAGGAAAAATACATCAAACGGACTTCGGACGGCGGGGTGCAAAAATACCGCGGCGGCAGTAAGGCGCTTGGCGACGAACTGCGTAATAAAATACGCGCGTACACACGCACGATATACAAGCGTATGAATATGCAGGGCGTCGTGCGTATGGATTTCCTTGTCAGCGATGACAAAGCCTATCTTTGCGAGGTGAACACCGTGCCAGGTTCGCTCGCCTACTACCTTTTTTGCGAACGCCTAATCGACGCGCGCGCCTTTTTCTCCGACCTAATTGAAGAAGCAATCGCCACCGCTAAAAAGAGCGAAAAACCCCTGCTTTCAACGGGAATTTTGCGTTCCGTGCGCCAAAATCATAAATAAATTGCGATTCGTCACCAAGCGCAATCCCTTTAAAATAAAGGCTTTCAGAAATTCACAAAAAATTTTTTTGTAATTTTTCAAAAAATTTTTCCAAAACCCCTTGACAAATGAAAAATCTCTGCTATAATAAAGGTACAAAAGAAAGAAACAAACAAAAAATGTTTAAATCTTTCAATTTTAATCAATCAGAGGAAACACCGATGAACAAATAAAGACCGCCGACAGAGGAAGAAGATCGGCAAAGGGCCGTAGGGATACGGCGAAAGAAAAAAATGGAAAGGAGGGTACGAAAAGCGATGATTCCTTCCCACGACGAGGCAATAGCCAAGTAGAAAGTGGTCAACGAAGAATCCGCGAACGAGACAAATAGGGAATTGACGAAGTCCCGGTAGGTACTCGGCAAGCCAAGCGAGGCAGGAGTAACCGTTGACAGGCACGAGAGCTGAAAGTATTTGACGAAATGGAAGCAGGCGCTCGGGATAGGCTGCCAATAAAGGCAGGGGAATATGATAAGGAGGTACACAACACTATGACGCGTGTAACTTCGAGCAATAAAACCGAAAGGAAGGGAGATACTCCGACGTACACGTAATCCCTACCGACGGTAGGTCGGCAGGAATAACGGAAAGGAGGTATAAGTCGAGATGATTTTGCAGTATATCCCCACGAGGTATTTTGTTAAGAAAAATTGAGAGAGGTAACGACCAATGAACGATATGAATGAGGGCGTTAAAAGATAAAAGTAACCTGACAAGAGCGGCAAAGAGCCGGCGCGCGACGTATGGATCGCAAAAAACAGGTGAAAAAATAAAAAACGTCCATACAACTGAATATGAAAATAACGCCCTTGCTATAAACGCAAGGGCTTATGTTTTTTATGAGCGATAAAAAGCGATTAAAGGACGAGGGGAAAAGCAGATTTTTTTTATGGTAAAGCGATAGAAAATGTACTTTTTCTTAAAAAATTGTAGAGAAATTCACAAAAATGCCTATTGACAAACGATGCGTTTCGTGATATAATACGCATACAAAATATTTTTAAAGGAGAATAAAATAATTATGAAGAAATTTCTTGCTTTAATGTTGGCTTTGACGGCTGTGTTCTGTTTTGCTGGTTGTGCAGACGGAAAGTGTGATGATTGTAAATCGGAAAAGGACGTTAAAGAATATAACATGAGTAACGGTAAAACGGCTGAATATTGCCCTCTTTGCGCTCTTGAACACTTGACGGATATCCGTGGCGAAGTAGAAGACTAATCAAAAAAACAATAAGGAAAACGGACGAGCATATCGTCCGTTTTTTCTTTTTAATAAGAACAACAAGAAAACAAATAGGGCATAGGCAGGTACGCGTTGAAATAAAAACGACGTACCCGTGTATCAAATGAATAAAACGAAAGGGCAGGTACGTAATGAACGCATACCTGCCCTTGTTCTTTATAGTTTCATCTCGACCATGCCCACGCCTTTTTTCAAAAGTCACGGTGCAGCGGAACGCTGCTAGAAAGTAATGGCGCGACGGAACGCTGTTTTAGAAGTCGATTTTTTCTTCGATATACTTAATCGCGTCGTCCACGGACAAACGTACCTGCTGCATAGTATCACGATCACGCACGGTAACCGTACCATTTTCGAGGGTATCAAAGTCAATCGTCACGCAGAACGGCGTACCGATTTCGTCCTGACGGCGATAACGTTTCCCGATAGAACCCGTAACGTCGTAGGTGGAAGAAAATCTCTTTGCCATTTTCGCATAGATTTCGTCTGCCTTTTCGGAAAGGTTTTTCTGCAAAGGCAACACAGCGCATTTATAGGGCGCAAGGAACGGGTGCAAACGCAACACCGTACGCACGTCGTTCTTTTCCGCATCCACCACTTCCTCGTCGTACGCGTCGGTGAGGAACGCCAACACTACACGGTCAGCGCCCAAGGACGGCTCAACAACGTAGGGTACGTATCTCTCGTTGGTAACGGGATCAAGATAAGTGATAGGCTTGCCGCATTCTTTCGCGTGCTGACTCAGGTCGTAATCCGTTCTGTCCGCAACGCCCCACAGCTCGCCCCAACCGAATGCGAAACGGTATTCAAAGTCCGTCGTCGCCTTGGAATAGAAGCACAGCTCCTCGGGGGAGTGGTCGCGCAGGTGCAGGTTTTCTTCCTTCATACCCAGCGACAACAGCCAATCACGGCAGAAATCTTTCCAGTAAGCAAACCATTCCAAATCCGTGCCGGGCTTACAGAAGAATTCCAGCTCCATCTGTTCAAATTCACGCGTACGGAAGGTAAAGTTCCCCGGCGTAATTTCGTTACGGAAAGATTTACCGATTTGCGCGATACCGAACGGCACACGCATACGCGTCGAACGCTGTACGTTTTCAAAGTTCACGAAAATACCCTGCGCCGTTTCAGGACGAAGGTAAACGGTGTTTGCGCTGTCTTCCGTAACGCCTTGGAACGTCTTAAACATCAGGTTGAATTTACGAATAGAGGTGAAATCGGAATTGCCGCAGACAGGGCAAACGATTTTATGTTCCACGATAAACGCTTCCAGCGCGTCGTTGTCCATAGCCTCCACTTTCACGTCAAGACCTTTCTTCTCAACGTACGCTTCCACAAGGTTGTCCGCGCGGTGACGCGCTTTACAGCTCTTGCAGTCCATCAAAGGATCGGAGAACCCGCCAAGGTGTCCCGAAGCCTGCCAGGTACGGGTGTTCATAAGAATCGCGCAGTCAACGCCCGTGTTGTAGGGGTTTTCCTGAACGAATTTTTTCCACCACGCTTTTTTCACGTTATTTTTCAGCTCCACGCCCAAAGGACCGTAGTCCCACGTGTTCGCCAAGCCCCCGTAGATTTCACTGCCGGGGAAGATAAAACCTCTGTTTTTGCAAAGGGAAACGAGCTTTTCCATCGTTACCGCTCTCTTTTCTGCCATAACATACTCCTTTTTTGCATACCCGCCGAGCCAAAACCCGATAGAACGGATACGCTATCTTTTTCAGTATGCTGTTATTATACGCCATTTGCGACGGCAAGTCAAACGAAAGTGAGAAAATAAACGAAAATTTTTTTCAAACAAACCAAGAAGTGGAAAAATTTTCCTCAAAAGTGGAAAAATCTTCCTTTTTCGTAGAAAAAAAGTAAAAAAAATCATAAGTTTTTTGAAAAAAATTGAAAAAAGCCATTATAATGTATTCCATTTTTGAAAATTATGTGCTATAATAAGGTGAAACAAAATCACCATAAAGAGGATAAAAGATGCTTTCGGATATCGAAATCGCGGAACAAGCGGAGCTTATAGATATCCGTGAGGTGGCGAAAAAGCTCCACCTTACGGAAAACGAATTAGAACTGTACGGCAAATACAAGGCAAAAATCGCTTTGCCCAAGGACGTAAAAAGAAAGGCGAAACTGATTTTGGTGACGGCAATCAATCCCACCGCCTCTGGCGAGGGCAAAACGACCGTTTCTATCGGGCTTGCCGACGGTTTGTCGAAAATAGGCAAGAGCGCGTGCTTGGCATTGAGAGAGCCTTCGCTCGGTCCCGTGTTCGGAATTAAGGGCGGCGCGGCAGGCGGCGGCTACGCGCAGGTAGTACCCATGGCGGACATCAACCTGCATTTCACAGGTGATTTACACGCGATTACGGCAGCGAACAACTTGCTGTGCGCGTTGATGGACAATCATATTTTCCGCGGCAACGAATTGAAGATTGACACGAATA
This sequence comes from Clostridia bacterium, assembly GCA_017507005.1. Classification (GTDB taxonomy): domain Bacteria; phylum Bacillota; class Clostridia; order Christensenellales; family Borkfalkiaceae; genus Scatosoma. The sequence continues at coordinate 16,551 of JAFWBT010000023.1, forward strand.
ATATCTATTTCCATCGCTGTATGGATATGAACGAACGCCAGCTGATTAACATCACGATAGGCGGCAAGGGCAGAGGCGTGGAAAGAGAAGACCATTTCGACATCACGGCGGCTAGCGAGATTATGGCGGTGCTTTGTTTGGCGACGGATATCGACGATTTGAAAAAGCGTCTTGGCAACATTATCGTCGGCTTGAACACGGACGGCGAGTACGTCCGCGCAAAGGATATCCCCGGTGCAGTCGGTTCGATGGCGGTGCTGTTGAAAGAGGCGATGAAACCCAACCTCGTACAAACGCTCGAACATACGCCCGCGATTATCCACGGCGGTCCGTTTGCGAATATCGCGCACGGCTGTAACAGCGTGCAGGCGACGTACGCGGCAATGAGCCTTGCAGACTACGCGGTGACGGAGGCAGGCTTCGGCGCAGACCTCGGCGCGGAGAAATTCTTGGATACGAAATGCCGTGCGGCAGGGATTGAGCCTGATTGCGTCGTTATCGTAGCGACGGTAAAGGCGTTGAAATTACACGGCGGCGCTGACAAAGCGACGTTGTCGGAGGAAAACCTCGACGCGCTCGCAAAAGGTATGCCCAACCTCTTAAAGCATATTGAAAACGTAAAGAACGTATATAAAAAGCCCGTTGTCGTGGCAATGAATAGATTTTTCACGGACACGCAGGCAGAGACCGACCTCGTTATCGAAACGGTGCAAAAAGCAGGCTCGGTGGCGGTGTTCACGGACGTGTTCTTAAAGGGCGGCGACGGCGGCAAAGAGCTGGCGGAAGAAGTGGTTAAGGCTTGCGAAATCCCGTCCAAGCTCTGTCATCCTTACGAATTAGACGAAGGCGTTTGCGAGAAGATTGAAAACGTAGCGAAGAAGATTTACGGCGCAGACGGCGTTGATTTCTCGGACGAAGCGCTCGCAAAGATAAAGACGATAGAAGAAAAGGGCTGTGGCAACCTGCCCGTGATTATTGCAAAAACGCAATATTCGTTGTCGGACAATGCCGAGCTGTTAGGTCGTCCCGAGGGCTTCCGTATCACGGTACGAGATATCGTATTAAAAGGCGGCGCAGGATTTATCGTAGCGATAGCGGGGAAGATAATGTTGATGCCTGGTTTAGGGGCGCATCCTGCGGCGGAAAAGATAGACCTTTTGTCCGACGGCACGATTGTGGGATTGTCGTAAAGAGAGTGAATTGCATACAAAACGGTATGCGTGAATTGAACGTAAGCGTTCACGAATTGCGTTCTTTGAACGCGTGAAATGCGTGCGTTATGCGCACGCGTTGAGGGAAAATTTTTACGATATGCAGAAATCCACAATCATAGAGTTATCAAAGCTGTTTGCCGTAGATATTATAAATATTTGTAGAGAAATAAGAGAAAACCGAAACGAAAAAGTGCTTGTAAATCAATTATTAAGAAGCGGGACGAGCATAGGCGCAAACGCGCACGAAGCAAACTATGCGAGCAGTAGGTTGGATTTTATCAATAAAATGCAAATAGCGTTAAAAGAGTGTTACGAAACAGAATATTGGTTGGATATTTTTAGAGAAACCGCTTATATTACGCAAGAAGAGTACGATTCTTTATCTCAGAAATGCAGTAAGATTAGAATTAAACTTGCGGCGTCTATCAAAAACGCAAAGAAAAACGTATAAAAAGAAGCAATAACGAATTGTTTTACAATTCAATTCACGAAAACGAAGATTTCAATTCACGGCGACAGCCAATTCACGAAAAGCGTAGCTTTTCAATTCATTACATATAAGTAGCAAGAGAGAATATGGAAAAAATCGAAGCAACGAATTTTATCGAACAGATTATCAACGAGGATATCGAAAACGGCAAGATTGCCGCTGTGCAGACTCGTTTTCCGCCCGAACCGAACGGCTATCTCCATATAGGACACGTGAAGAGTATGCTCGTCAACTTCGGTACGGCGAAAAAATACGCAGGCAAATGCAACCTCTTCTTCGACGACACCAACCCGTCCAAGGAAAAAACGGAGTTCGTCGACGCTATCCGTAAGGATATCGCTTGGATAGGTTACGACTGGGCAAAAGAGGTGTACGCATCCGACTTTTTCGATACGATATACGCGTACGCAGAACAGCTGATTACGGACGGCAAAGCGTTCGTTTGCGACCTGTCCCCCGAGGAGATTAGCGCAACGCGCGGTACGCTCACCGAGGCAGGCAAGGAAAGCCCGTACAGAAACCGTAGCGTAGAGGAAAATTTGCAGCTGTTCCGTGAAATGAAAGAGGGCAAATACCCCGACGGTAGCAAATGTCTTCGCGCAAAGATTGATATGGCGTCGCCGAATATGAATATGCGCGATCCCGTTATCTATCGTATCCTGCGTTGCACGCACCACAGAACGGGCGATAAATGGTGTATCTATCCTATGTACGACTACGCGCATCCCATCTGCGACTATTTGCAGGGCGTAACGCACTCCTTGTGCACCCTCGAATTTGAGGACCACAGACCGTTGTACGACTGGGTGGGCATCAACCTTGGCTTCGAGCCAAAGCCTCGCCAAATCGAATTTGCAAGACTTGCCGTGACGAACACGGTAATGTCCAAGAGATATTTGAAAAAACTCGTGGAAGAAGGTCACGTACACGGCTGGGACGATCCCCGTATGCCGACGGTGGCGGGGCTTAGAAACCGCGGTGTGCCGCCCGAAGCGTTGCTCGATTTCTGTACGAAAATCGGTATCGTAAAGGCGAATTCGGAATGTCAGCTTTCCTATTTGGAGGCTTGTATCCGCGACAACCTCAACGAAAATGCCGAGCGTGCTATGGCAGTGCTCGATCCTATAAAGGTAACGATTACCAACTACGAGGGCGAGGAAATGCTGGAAACGGCAATTCATCCCTTGAAACCGGAGCTGGGTACTCGTCAGGTGGCGTTCTCTAACGTCGTGTATATCGACAGAGCAGACTTTGCTGTTGTGCCGCCGCCTAAATATCAGCGTTTAAAGCCGGACGGCTACGTGCGTTTGAAAGGCGCGTACATCATCCATTGCGACGAATACGTAACGGACGAGAACGGCAACGTGACCGAGCTGAAATGTACGTACGTACCCGAGAGCCGTTCGTCCAACGACACCAGCGGCATTAAGGTGAAAGGTACGATACAGTGGGTAGACGGCAAGACGGGCGTCGACGCGGAAATCCGCAAATACGCGCCGCTTTTGAAAGACGCCGAATACGCAGGGCAAGACTTCACCGAACGTATGAATTTGGACAGCGAGAGCATTTTCTACGGCAAGGCAGAGCCGTACTTAAACGCAAGCGAGGACGGCAAAGCGTTCCAGCTGATGCGTATCGGGTATTATAAAAAATGTGTGGATGAAAACAGCAAACTCGTTTTGTCCGAAATCGTGTCCTTGAAAGACAACTTTAATAAATAATATATATTGTAAGAAAATATAATAATTTCAGAAAAAGCCGTTTCGTAGGATACGCAGGATACTTTAAGGGGTATTCTACGGAGCGCAAAAAGATAAAAATTTACGTTTTTTGAAAGAAAAACGTTGGAAGGAGAGGAAAATATGGCTTTATATTCCCTTTTAGCAAAACAAGACATCACGCAGCTGTTGCCCATGGGCGTAGCCGCAGTATGTGGTGTAATCCTTGTTATTGCCTTTTTGGTAGGGTACGTTCGCGGTTTTCGTAAGATAAACTGGAGCTCCTTGTTGTGCTTGGTGGCGCTGATTGCGTTCGCGGCAGTGCACGCAATGATGACGAAATCAAACAAGCGTATTGCGTTACGTTTTGGCGATTTAGACCCGACGACGTTGTCGAATATCATTATCGCCATTGGTTGCGTTCTTGGCGCGCTTTTCGTATACGGCTTGTGCACGATTTGCTTCCGCCCGATTCGCAAAGGCGAAAAGAGAGCAAAGAGAAAATCTAGCAAATTAAAGATAAAATATGGTATCGACCTGGATAACGAAGAGGACGAATACATAGAAGAACGCGAACGCGAGTTGGCAAAACAGCCCAGAAAACGCGTTTGGTATAACGTTGGCAAACCTACCGTCGTTGGTAGATGTATCGGTAGCGTAGTTTGCGTGCTGAATACGGCTGTCGTACTGATGATTGTTATTGCGGCAACGTTGTTGCTGATGGATGGCTTGGGCTTGCGTAACACGAATATCGGCAAAGTCTTTAACATCAAGGTAGTGGACAAAGCGTACAAAATCGCAACCACGTACGCGTTCGATTTTATGTCTTTGGGTATTATCATTTTGGTAGCGTTCAAAGGCTTTAAGAACGGTTTGGTTGGCAGTATCCGTTCGATTATCGTGACGTTTGGCGGCATTGCCGTGGCAGTGTTGGCGTTCTATTTGCCTTTCTCGCCGTTCGTAGATAAGATTCCTTTCTTGAAGTCGTTCTTAGAACGTTGCAGCAACACGGTGAAAGGTCTCAACGATATGCTCGAACCCGTTGCAGGTAAATTGCTTATGGGCGTTTGCTTGTTCGCGGTGTTGGCGCTCGTTCTCGGCCTCGTAAACTTCATCTTGACAAAATCCAGCAGAGCAATTAGAGGTGCAGCGCCCGTACGTATTGTAGACGGCTGTATCGCTTGCGTGCTGTACGTAATCGTTGGCGTAGCGTTGATGATTGCCGTTTGGTGCGTGCTGAGCGCATTGCAGTATTGCGGTTTGTTCGACGTTAGTAAGATAATCGGCAAAGAAGCGCCTTTGGCAAACGGCTTGCTCGATATGGGCGGTGATTTGTTGCGTATGCTCTTTGATAAGATGCCGTACGGCGACAATATCAAACAGCTGATTGAAAAAGTACTTGCGAAATAAAGTTCCTTCCATATATTAAAAGTAAAACGGGCAGTTGCTAAATAGCGGCTGTCCGTTTTACTATGTGCAGGCTTGTTTTCAAGACAAACACTGTCCACGGGGTTAGAATTCCCAAAGACACTGAAAACGATTTAGAATAAGAGGTAGCGTACTCAAATGGGAAGCCCTGTATGACAACAATGATTTAAAGCATTTGTTTTCGGTAACTCCTGCAAACGACGCTACGGACGTGACGATATATTGTACGGAATTGCGTGTAAATGGGTAACCTTTCGAGTTTGACGTTTATAAACTGAATACAAAACGAAGAGAGCCTAAAAAGGCTCTCTTTTGCTGTTTTGAGGAATAACAATAAAGAGCAAAGACAAAGGGGCAGGTATGCGTTGAACGCAAAAGAAGTTGACAAAAACATGGCAGGGCGTTGACAAAAAGGCGTAAAAGCGTTATAATAAAAGAAAAGGAGAAATGACAGTATGAAACAGTATCCCAACGTTTTTAAATTTTGTGTAACTTGCGCGTATTGGACGGGTTGTAGAACGACGGACAATTTCGGTACGTATGTAAAGGTGGAGAGCGACAACGTAACAGGCAAATGTATGGCGCCGATGGGTAAGGGCTGGCGAGGCCAAGATAGACGGACGAATGCATATTGCTCCGCTTATAAAAAATGGGAAGTATTGAGATAAAATTAAATGAAACCAGATTGCCCGTGCACAAGGAACGAGGGCGCTTGTAAGGCAAAAAGAGAACAATAAAAAGCAGAAGGCAAGGGGCAGGTATGCGTTCAACGCATACCTGCCCCTAATCGCTTATTCTCGCACCTGCTACCCGCGTTCCTATTTCAACGCGCACCTGCCTATGTCGTTTTGCGGTTTTTATTCAAACTGATTTGCCAAAATATCAGCTGTAAGACGGGCTAAATTCATATCTGCCCCGTCCATTTTTGCGCCGTCCTCTTTAGAAAGCACGGCAACAGCGCCAAGACAATCCCCGCCCGACACGATAGGCACAATCACCTGCGCCGTGATACCTTCCTCGTTGGCGTTCGTAATAGGCAGAATATCCCCGCCCTCGGCTGCGTTGGCAATATAGCTGCGCCGTTCGCGCATAATGCGGTCCATATCTTCTGACAAAGGTTTGCCGTCCAAATCCTTTTTTCCGTCGCCAAAAGCGTGTAAAATGCCGTCTGTATCGCAAATCACGGCAATTTTACCGCTCAAATCGTTCAAAGAACGTGCCGTGGCTTTACTGAATCGCTCCAGCGTGGCGATGGGGGAATATTTTTTGAGCATCAACTCGTCGTGACTGGTGAAAATTTCGAGCGGATCGCCGTTTTTCAAACGCAGGGTACGTCGAATTTCTTTTGGGATAACCACACGACCTAATTCGTCGATTCTTCTAACAATTCCGGTTGCTTTCATAGTTAAAAATCTCCTTTTTGATTAACTTCATAATGTTAGTATTTGTAAAAAAAGGGGATTTATACTACTATTTTCGTCAAAGATAACGTTTTTTCGTCAATGAGGATTTTACGCGATGTAATTTTCTAGAAATAGACAGAGAAAAAGGGGAACAGGGCGCGGCTGGTGAAAAAGAAAACCATAATAAAAAAGAAACAGAAAAAAGTTTTCTAATTTTTTTTAAAAGTGGGATAAAATGAGTTGACAAAAGAAAAAGGTTAGTATATAATAATTGCGTTAATGCGGTCGTGGCGGAACTGGCAGACGCGCAAGACTAAGGATCTTGTGGGTAACTCCATGCAGGTTCAATTCCTGTCGACCGCACCAAACAGTAGAAATCCGACCCAAAGCCGGTAGGCGAAGGGTTCGGATTTCTTTTTGTGTTCGCTGATATGTGATGTCAATCTGCTGTTGTTGGCATCACGCCCGAGCACCGCCTAAGTAAATATCCTTGATAGTTGATGCCAAACGAAAACATTTTTAAGAAAGGATATTTACAATGAAAAATCAAATTACTTATACCGAACATAACGGGCTTTACTACCCCAATCTTGCGCTCCCCGAACAGACAAATTACCCCATCGGCAAGTATGGCAATCTGCGGCTTGACTTTATTAAAAGGCATCGTCGCGGAACGTACACTTCACTTCTCACCGAAAGACGATTAAACGAATACCTACGCGCCATTGATATTCAAGCTCATAATTTGCTCGATGACATAATTCCTCGCCTCGCCCAAGAACGCGGCGTAGACGAAGTTCTGAAGGTTCACAACGCACTTCAATGGACTGCTGAGATGAACAACATCAAAGCAAGCGCGGAAGAAATCGTTTTGCGGGAGGTGATCTATCAATGAAGTCGATCATCAACGAGCTTTGGCGCGGGAACATCATACCGTAAGAGGATAGCAGAACGAACTCAAAGGAAATGAAAGAACTGCTTGGATATATGTCACGGCATCACGAGGACTTGGAGAAAAGCTTTACCGATGAGCAGAAAGAGGTCTTTGAGAAATTCCACGACTGTTGGAGCGAGTATATGAGCTTGGCGGAGG
>JAFWBT010000024.1 GCA_017507005.1 Clostridia bacterium
GGGTTGGGGAATTCTTTTGCCGCAACGGTATCCACGGGAAGAAGAATGGTCTTGCCGAGTTCTTTTGCTTTTGCAAGCATTTCAAGACAGTAATCGATTTTTTCATCGTCTACGAGGGAAGTACCGATTTTGCCGCCCTTTGCCTTTAAGAAGGTGTACGCCATACCGCCGCCGATAACGAGGGTGTCGCATTTTTCTAAAAGGTTGGAAATAACGTTCAGCTTGTCTGCAACTTTTGCGCCGCCAAGGATAGCAACGAACGGTCTTTCAGGGTTTTCCAACGTGTCAGCCATAACGGAGAGTTCTTTCTCAATCAGGAAACCGCAAGCCGCCGTCTTAACAAGCCCTTCTTCTACGATACCAGCCGTAGAGGAGTGCGAACGATGCGCCGTACCGAACGCGTCGTTTACGTACACTTCGCAATAGCTAGCGAGCGCCTGCATAAATTCGGGTGCTTTCTTTTCTTCGCCCTTGTGGAAACGCAGGTTTTCCAAAAGCACGCATTCGCCTTCTTTACAAGCCGCAACTTTCGCCTTTGCATCGTCGCCGATAACGTCGCTTGCGAACGTCACTTTGCCGTCGAGCAATTCGTTCAAACGAGCTGCAACGGGCGCAAGGGTGAGTTTTTTCACGTCTTTTTTAGCTTTTTCAAGGAATTCTTCCGTAGCTGCAGCCTGTTCTGCCTCGGGCAGAGCGGCTACCTTGCCTTTTTCTTTCTTGTTGAGTTCGAGTTTTGCGTCAAATACGTTGTGGGGCTTGCCCATATGCGAGCAAAGCACGACCTTCGCACCCTGTTCCATAAGATATTTGATGGTGGGCAGCGCGCCGATAATACGGTTTTCGTCGGTGATGACGCCGTCTTTCATGGGAACGTTGAAATCGCATCTTACGAGGACTTTTTTGCCCTTAACGTCGATGTCTTTTACGGTTTTCTTATTCATAGAATTAAGAACTCTCCTTTGTTTTAATTTTTTCCGTACGTATATATAATACCCAATTTTTTAGCTTTTGTCAACGTTTTGGAAAAATAAACTAAAAAAACTCAAAAAAGATTTTATTTAACGGAAATTTTTGTTAAAAATTCTCGTATTCTTTTGACGAAAGGGTGTTTTTTGTGGTACAATGATATGGATAAACGAACCAAAGGAGCGTATGGCTATGAAAAAGTGTAAAATTACCGCGATACGCAAGGCATCTTATCCCGACCTAATGGAAAAATACGAAAACCCTATCCAGCACGCTTGCGATATCGAGGAAGGGCAGACGTTTATTTCCGAAAACGGCGAACGCCCGCAGGGCTTGTGCGAGAGCGCATGGGAGAGTATGCGTCCGTTCGTGGAGGAATTAGCCAAAGGCGGCGGAAATTTTTACGACGGTTGGATGAAAAATCCCCACTCGGCGATGATTTCCTGCAACGACGGGTTTCGCCCCGTTAGTTTTTATATAGAAACGCTGGAATAGACGGAACAAATTAAAAGAATAGAAAGGATTGAATAAAGGAAAGGAGAAAGGATTATGAGCAGAGCAGACGAAATTTTCGCGCAGAATATGACGGATATTATGGAGAACGGTTTTTGGGACACCGATTTGCCCGTTCGCCCGAAGTGGGAGGACGGCACGCCGGCGCATACGGTAAAAAAATTCGGTATCGTCAATCGGTACAATCTGCAAGAGGAATTTCCTATCCTTACGATTCGTCGTACGGCTTTTAAATCTTGTGTGGACGAGTTGTTGTGGATTTGGCAAAAAAAGAGCAATAATATTCACGACCTCAATTCGCATATTTGGGATAGCTGGGCGGACGAAACTGGCTCTATCGGCAAGGCGTACGGCTATCAGCTTGGCGTAAAGCACAAATACAAGGAAGGGGAATTCGACCAAGTGGACAGAGTGCTGTTCGATTTGAAGAACAACCCGTCGAGCCGCCGTATTATGACGAATATTTATAATTTCCAAGACCTGCACGAAATGAATTTATATCCTTGCGCGTATTCCATGACCTTTAACGTAACGGGGGATACCCTCAACGGTATTTTGAATCAGCGTTCTAACGATATGCTGACGGCGAACAACTGGAACGTCGTGCAGTACGCGGTGCTGCTGATTATGTTGGCGCAGGTATCGGGCTTGAAAGCAGGCGAGCTGGTGCACGTGATTGCGGACGCGCATATTTACGACCGTCATATCCCTATGGTGAAAGAGATATTGCAAAATCCCCGTCATAGCGCGCCGAAACTCATCGTCGATTCGACTATAACGAATTTTTATGATTTCACGGTGGATAGTTTCCAGCTCGTCGATTACGAATACGAAAAGCTGTCTACGAAAATTCCCGTAGCGATTTAAGGTCAAAAAGGAGAAATTATGATATACGCAATCGTGCACGCCGACAAAGAGTGGGGGATAGGCAAGGGAAACGATATGATGTTTTCCCTGCCCAAAGATATGAAATTTTTCCGTGAAACGACGCTACATCATACCGTCGTTATGGGCGGAAAAACTTTGCGTTCTTTCCCCGGTCAAAAACCCCTCAAAAATAGGGTAAATATTGTGCTTAGTAGGGGGCAGGTATGCGATGAATGCGTTTTTGTGCGTTCGTATGACGAGCTAAAAACGGAGCTGAAACGCCGCGAAAACGAGGATATTTTTATTATCGGCGGCGGAGAAATTTACCGTGAATTATTGCCCTATTGCCACGGCGCGTACGTGACGAAAGTGGACGCTGTCGGCGGCGCGGAAGTGTTTTTTCCGAATTTAGATGAACATCCCGATTTTGTTTGTGTAAACGAGGGAGAGCCTATTGACGACAACGGCTATACGATTCGATTTACGGAGTACAAAAATCTCGCAGTTTGCGAGCTGTAAGGAGGATTTATGAAAAAGAAATATGATGTTGCGGCGTTTGTTTGGCCCTCATACACGGGCGACGAGCCTCGTACGAGAATGTTTTGGCCGGAAGGTTATGGCGAGTGGCAGACGGTGCATAATATCAAAAAGAATAGCGCGAAAAAACCTGCCCGTTATCAATGGGATAGAAGACCGTTGTGGGGGTACGTCAACGAGGCGAATCCCGACGTTATGGAAATGCAGATTGACTGTGCGGCTAAATACGGCGTCAACGTATTTATCTACGATTGGTATTGGTATGACAACCGTCCTTTCTTGGAAAATTGCCTGAACGACGGATATTTAAAGGCAAGAAATAACGATAAGGTAAAGTTTTATTTGATGTGGGCGAACCACGACGTAACGCATATGTGGAACGTCGAACTTTCCAGCTATACCGAAGAGGTGATTTGGCAGGGTACGGTGGATATGTCGACGTTTAAGACGATTGTCGAGCGTTGGATTACCAAATATTTCAGCCATCCTTCCTACTATAAAATTGACGGAAAACCTGTCCTTATGATTTACGACGTGTTTAATTTCGTTAAAAGTTTTGGCGGTGTGGAAGGCGCAAGGGCGGCGGTGGCGTATTTCCGTGAAGAAGTAAAAAAGGCAGGCTATCCCGACGTGCATTTGCAAGTGGTAACAAGAAACGGTAGTTTAAAAATTGAGGCGCACGACGGTACAACGATAGATTATTATCGCGATATCGGCTTTGATAGCGGATCGGAATATCAGCTGATTGGGTTTATTAAAAATCAGACGGATTTTATGGACTACGAGGCAGCCATGTCTGCGGCGAAACAGCAATACGAGGATATGGACGCGCAGAAAGACGTATGTTATTTCCCGCACGTTTCTCTTGGATGGGATAACAATCCCCGCTATAAAGAGTTCACAAAGCCCGTTTTGGAAAATTGTACGCCTGCAAAGGTGGAGCTTGCCTTAAAAGAGGCAAAAAAATACGTAGACACGCACGAGCTTCCCGTGCCGCTCGTCACCATCAACAGCTGGAACGAATGGACGGAAACGAGCTACCTTCAGCCGGATACGCTGTACGGATACGGCTATTTAGAGGCGGTGAAAAAGGTGTTTGTCGATCAAGACGAATAAAAACACAAAAAAAGAGAGCGAAAGGCATAAAAAACCTCGCTCTTTTTTAATTTATTAAAAAACTTTGCGAAAATGCCCGTTAAATTCTTGTCATTTACAAAAAAAAGTATTACAATAAAAAGGTTGAAAAAGTTTTACGAAGTAAGGAGTGGTTTCCACATGATCAGAGAAGATTTAAGAAACGTAGCAATTATCGCGCACGTAGACCACGGCAAGACGACGCTCGTCAACGAAATGCTGGCGCAAGGGGGCGTGTTCCGTGATAATCAGCAGGTACAAGACCGTGTAATGGATAGCGGTGATTTGGAAAAGGAGCGCGGTATCACCATTTTGGCGAAGAATACGTCCGCGCACTATAACGGCGTAAAAATCAATATTATCGACACGCCGGGGCACGCCGATTTCTCGGGCGAGGTAGAACGTGTTCTTAAAATGGTAAACGGCGCGATTATCCTCGTGGACGCGGCGGAAGGTCCGTTGCCGCAGACTCGTTTCGTTATGCAAAAAGCGCTCGCTTTGGGTTTGAAAACGATTATCGTTATCAATAAAGTTGACCGTCCCGACGCGCGTATTGACGAGGTTGTAGAGGAAATGCAGCTCCTTATGATGGAGCTGGACGCAACGGACGAACAGCTGGACAGCCCTATCGTATACTGCTGTGGCAGACAGGGTACGGCGTCCCGCACGCCCGACAAACAAGAACCCAACCTCAATCCCTTGTTCGATACCATTTTGGAAACGATTCCGCCTATGGAAGTGGATGCGGAGGGTGCAGGTCAGCTCCTTGTTTCGTGTATCGACTATAACGAATTTGTCGGTCGTATCGGTATCGGTAAGATTGAACGCGGCGTAATCCGCGCCAACGAACCCGTTTCCGTTTGCAATTTCAACGACAGCAAAGTGCGTACGAATTGTCGTATCGTGAATTTGTATCAAATCGAGGGCTTGGAAAGAGTGCCCGTGCAAACGGCAAAGGCAGGGGATATCGTTGTATTTTCGGGTATCGACGGCTTGAATATTGGGGATACGGTATGCGAACCGACGGCGGTAGAGCCCGTAGAATTCGTCAAGATTGAAGAGCCTACGGTGGAAATGACGTTCTCCGTCAACGACAGCCCGTTTGCAGGTAAAGAGGGTAAATTCGTCACGAGCAGACAGCTCCGTGACAGACTGTATAAAGAATTGCTCCGCGACGTTTCCTTGCGCGTGAGCGACACCGACCACGCGGATAGTTTCCGTGTGTGCGGCAGAGGGGAAATGCACCTTTCGATTCTTATTGAAACGATGCGCCGTGAGGGGTACGAATTCCAAGTATCCACGCCGCGCGTGTTGTATAGAGAAATCGACGGCGTATTGCACGAACCGATGGAAAGATTCGTAGCGGACGTGCCCGAGGATATGACGGGTCCCGTATTCGCGGAAATGGGCAATCGCAAAGGCGTTTTGTCCCACATGAGCGCGGTAGGCAGTCGTATGCGTTTGGAATTTATCGTGCCTTCGCGTGGTTTGTTCGGGTATAAGAGCCAGTTCTTAACGGATACGCGCGGTTTGGGTATTATGAACACGATTTTCTTTGAATACGAGCCGTATAAAGGGGATATGCAGCGCAGAAACACGGGCTCGCTCGTGGCGTTTGAAACGGGTGAAGCGGTGACGTATGGTCTGTTTAACGCGCAGGGCAGAGGCAATCTGTTCATCACGGCAGGTACGCCCGTATACCAAGGCATGGTCGTTGGGTATACCAACCTCGCCGACGATATCAACGTAAACGTTTGCAAGACCAAACACCTTACGAATACCCGTTCTTCGGGCAGTGACGACGCGTTGACGCTCGTGCCCGTTAGTAAGATGAGTTTGGAAGAATGTTTGGAATTTATCGCCGACGACGAATTGTTGGAGGTAACGCCCAAATCCTTGCGTATTAGAAAACGTATTTTGGATAGCGAACTCCGCGCCAAGGCAAGAGCAAAAGAAAAGGCTGGCAAATAAAGTCAGACGAATAAGAACAACGCGAAAAACGTCGGATTGAAAGGGAAAATGTCTATGTGTCAGCAAAAGAAAATCGTCTACGGCGAAAGAACGGACGCGCCTATCTATATTTTCGATTTAGACGGAACGTTGGTCGATTCCATGCCCATTGCGGTAAAAATCGTGCTGGACTATTTAGACGAATGCGGCGTGGCGTATCCCGACAATATCGTAGAGATTTTAATGCCGCTCGGCTTTCGTGGGATTGCGAAATACTACGCCGAAACAATGGGCGTGTCCCGCTCCCCTGAGGAGATTTTCAACGTTTTCGAGGAACGCCTTAAAAAAGCGTACGCCAATGACATCCCTTTAAAAAAGGATGTAAAGGAAGCTCTGTTCGCTTTGGAAGCGTCAGGTGCGCGATTGAACGTATTGACGGCAAGCCCGCATAGCTTCACCGATCCGTGTTTGCAAAAGGGAGGTGTGTTCGAGTTGTTTGAAAACGTATGGTCGTCGGAAGATTTCGGTTTGTTGAAATCGGACGAACGCATTTACGGGCGCGTGGCGGAAAAATTAAACGCCGACGTTTGCGATTGTACGATGGTGGATGACAACGTAATCGTTTTAAAGACGGCAAAATCCGTCGGGTTTAAAACGGTGGGTGTACACGACCTTTACTCCGACGAAAACGAACTGCGCGCGGCGGCAGATAAATACGTGTATTCGTTTAAAGAACTGTAAAATTTTATACGTCCCTCGCGCGACAATATTATATATATATAATACGCGTGCGTGAAAACGTATACTATACGCGTGCGTAAACAATGGGGTATAAAAATAGGTGAAAAGGGGAATAAACGCAAAGGTTTGCCTTGCCTATGCAGGAAAATAGGGTAGTATTCCCATTTGATAAAAAAAATTTAAAAAAATTAAAA
>JAFWBT010000002.1 GCA_017507005.1 Clostridia bacterium
CTGGTAACGACCTTCCTACGATCGTTTATAGCGTAAACGAAAAGACGCTGACGGCTAACGACAACATCATCTCCGCAGCTTCCTGCACCACCAACTGCCTTGCTCCTATGGCAAACACCCTCAACAAGCTTTCTAGAATTAAGAAAGGTTATATGACGACGATCCACGCATTCACGGGCGATCAAATGGTTCTTGACGGACCTCACAGAAAAGGCGACCTTCGCCGTGCTCGTGCTGCTGCTATCAATATCGTTCCCAACTCTACGGGCGCTGCAAAGGCTATCGGTCTTGTTATTCCCGAACTCAACGGCGTTCTTGACGGTTGCGCTCAGCGTGTACCCGTTCCCACCGGTTCGCTTACCCAGCTCGTTGCTATCTGCGACGGCGAAGTAGACGCAGCTACCGTTAACGCAGCAATGAAGGCAGCGGCTTCCGCATCCTTCGGCTACACGGAAGAAGAACTCGTTTCCTCCGACATCATCGGTATCACGTACGGTTCGTTGTTCGACGCTACGCAGACGAAGTGCATGCCCATGGGCGATGGCACGACGCTTGTTAAGGTTGTTTCTTGGTACGACAACGAAAACTCCTACACCAGCCAGATGGTTAGAACGATTAAATACTTCGCAGAACTTTAATCGTAAAGAATATAAAAATTTAGGGCGAGCCTTTAAGGTTCGCCCTTTTTTTACGGTCTTTTTCCGTATCCTTTCTTACGTATTTTTACGTCGTTTCTTGCGCCCTCTTTTATATTCAACGCATACCTGCCCCTGTCTTTTATTTTTTATTCAACGCGTACACGGTATACCCGTATCCTATTTCAACGCGTACACGGGTGGGGTGTTTTGCGTAAAACGCGGAAGCGAGCGATACCGCCGTATAAAAAACAGCCCTTCCGTTTGGAAAGGCTGTACTTTTTTACATTTGTTTATTCTAATATGTTAGAGGTGATATAATCTACGCCTGCCGCTTTTGCCATTTCCGCGTGTTCGAGGGTGTCCAGCGTCCACACGTTCACTTCCAGCCCTGCGCTGTGCAAGGCGTCCACTTTTTCTTTCGTCACACAATACCCGCAAAGGTCGGCATCGAAGCGATTGTTTATCATAAACGCGATTTCTTCGTCCGTCGCCGTTTCGGTGAGGTATTGCGCCTTGGCGGAAGGATATTTTTCCCGCAAAGCGGTAAGATTATTTGCCGCAAAAGAAATGAACGTCGTACGGGCAAACCAACCCATACCTTGAATAATTTCTGCGATTTCCCACACTTTTTCCGCAGGCATTTCGTTTTTCAGCTCTAAAATCGCCTGCTTGTCGTATTTGCGACAGATAGAAATATATTCTTCCAGCGTCGGCAAAAACAAATCGTTACGCTGCGTTTTTCCGTCGGTGTCGGTGAGCCGCACAGCGCGAAGCGCGGCAAAATCGCTACTCTCCACGCCCATTGACAGATTTGCGATTCGCACGAGGTCGTCGTCGTGCACAACGATAAATTTACCGTCTTTCGTCACGTGTACGTCCGTTTCAATGCCGTAATAGCTCTTCACGCCTGCCGCCACGAACGCAGGGCAGGTGTTTTCCAGCTCCAAGCCCGACACGCCGCGGTGGGCTATCATCTTAATGTTTCCCTTGTTTTCAAATTTAATCGTATTCATATTTACCTCTTTGAATAGATTTTACGATATCGAGAGCGACGCTTGCCGTCAATTCACGAACGTATTGCGTTCAATACAACGCAGTCCACGCAAAAACGGCGCAGGCGCAAGCAGTTCTAGGCACGCGCAGGCGCATCGCCGAAATGTTTGTTCCCCGAAAAACGGAGCAAGGCACAAGAAAGACAAGAAGGGCGCGGCTTTGTTGCAGGGAGCGTACTAAACGTACGTGACCAAAACAAAACGTAAGCCCGACGCCGTATTTCGCCGTAGATTCTCCGTTTTTATCTGCGACGGCGGTTGCCGCCGCCAAACAACACCAACACCCACAACAAAAACCGTAAGAAGTACAAGAGCGAGGAGACTAACGACGCAACGTAGGTCTGCGCCGCCGCGGAGAGCATTTTGTCGGCGTAGGGCAGTTCTTCCTCACGCAAAATCCCTTCTTCCACTAACATTTTTTTGGCGCGACGGCTCGCGTCAAATTCCACGGGCAACGTTACCAGCGCAAACACCGTCGACAGCCCGTACAACGCCACGCCGACGAGCGCGAGATAAAACCCGACGTTGGAATTTTGCGTCGATACCACGAATAAATCGAGCACTAACCCGAGCAACACCAACGGCATTGCTAAACGACTACCAAAATTCGTAATCGGCACGAGCACCGAACGAATTTTATAGGGCAAATACCCTTTCTTCTTCTGCAAAACGTGCCCTATTTCGTGCGCCGCCACAGCCACCGCCGCAATCGAATCGTTCCCGTACACCGTTTCGGAAAGATTGACGATTTTTTTCGTCGGGTGATAATGGTCGGTGAGGTTTCCGCGCACTCTGCCAACGGAAATATCCCTAACGCCGTTCACGCGCAACAGCCGCGTCGCCGTGTCATAGCCCGTCATCCGCGAAGACGTGGGCATATCGCCGTACGCCCTGTACGCCGCGTGCACTTTCGCACTCGCGCTCGCGCCCAAAATCGCACAAATCATTATAAGGACAATCGAAATCAAATAATAATACATCATTTTCTCCTTTATTTTACGTGTTCCTTATATATATTAGTACCCATTTTTATGCTTTTTCAAGCGTTTTGCCGCCGACTTTGGCTATTTTCATAAAATTTTCGTCCCACTTTCACCAAGTAGGACGATTTTTTCTGTTTTTGCTTTTTTTCGCTTACAAATCGATAGCGAAAGGATACAGCTCCGATTTAGAAACGCCACGGTCTTTCGCCGCGCGCTTTAACGCCTCTTTTTTGTCCAAACCCGCCGCCATATAATGCTGGATATGCTCTTTTTCGCTGAGCGCGTTGAGAGGCGATTCCTTTTCCGCCGCGCCCTCGACGAGGAGCACGTACTCGCCGCGCTTTTCCCCTGCCAAGCCCTCCGCCAACGTAAAGGGCGTTGATTCCTCGTGGATTTTCGTGATTTCACGCACCGCCACAGCGCGTCTATCCCCAAAAACCTCGTACATGGTAGCCACATCCTTGTCCACGTCCTGCGGCGCGGAGTGGAACGCGAGCGTCAAATCCAAATCTTTATATTTCTCCAAAACCGCCTTTTTCTCGCCCGTTTTGCTCGGCAAAAACCCGATAAAGGCAAACCGATCGGCAGGCAAAGCGGACAAAACCAACGCCGCCACGAACGCGCAAGCCCCGGGAATAAGCGTGTACGGCTCGTTCGCCTCACGCAAAATACGACAAACGACGTTGCCGGGATCGGACACAACAGGCGTGCCTGCATCCGATACAACGGCTACCTTTTCCCCACGGCGCGACGCTTCTAAAATCTTTGTCGCCGCTTCCGTTTCATTGAATTTATGGCAGGCGTACAGCGGTTTTTTTATCTCGTAAGCGTTCAACAGCTTTACGGTGTGGCGAGTGTCCTCGCAAAAAATCACGTCCGCTTCTTTCAGCGTTTCCAAGGCGCGCAGGGTGATGTCTTTCAAATTCCCTATCGGCGTCGCTACAAAACTGACCATTTTTCTCTCCTTTTTACGCTTATTTGGGCTTGTTTTGGTTGATTTTTTATATGTTTTTCGGTTGTTTTTTATCCGTTTGCGATTCTTCGCGCTTATTCGCGAGCGTTCACGAGCGTTTCTAAAATTTCACAAGACGGCTTGCCGCCTTTCACCGCCTCCACCATAACGAGATAGGGCTTCGACGCAACCCTGCCCCCCACGAATTGAATTTTTTTCACCTCTAATTTCTCTTCGTGTAAGGTGTAGCAAACCTCCGCCAAACGGTCGGCGCGGTGCAACATACACAGCCTGCCGCCGTATTTTAAGGCAAAATTCGCCGCGCGCGCGATTTCTTGTAAGGTGATTGTCAGCTCTTTCCGACACACCGCTTTTTCATATTCCTCGTTATCAAAGCCCGTGCCCACGCGCTCGTACGGGGGATTGCACAGCACCAACGAAAATTTTTCATTGTATTCCTTGGGAATTTCCTGCAATTTACCCTGCACGAAGGTGAAATTGTCAAAACCGTTATATTCCGCCGTCTTTTTAGACAGCTCGCAAAGCGCAGGCTGCATTTCAAACAGCGTAAAGGCGAGGTCTTTGCACGTTTTGCGATGCAAGGCGTAAAAATGAAACGCCACGACGCCGCTGCCCGCGCAAAAATCGGCTACGCGCTCGCCTTTTTTCGCCCGCGCAAACCTCGACAACAACACCGAATCGGACGTAAAACGATACAGCTTTGTGTTTTGCACGATTTTTAAGCCGTCGATTAGCATATCTTCCAGCACTTCGTTTTCATCCAGCGTTATCTCGTTCATCTCGTACATGCCCCCCTCCTTTTACGTTTTTTGCTCGTTTTCACACGCACCATACGCCTATCAGTATAGCACCTTTTTTTATAAAAGTCAAGCCCTGTGCTCCCCTTGCGCCCACCTTGCGTTTTTCCCGATAAAAAATCCTTATAACGGAAAAACAAGCGGTAAAAAAGCGGCAAAAAAAGTATATTTTTTCCTTTGCTTACACACGCTGTTCTCGTGAATATTCTTACGGACAAATTACAAAAAAATCTACAAACGCTGAAAAAAGCGTTGCCTGCCGAGGATATTTTATCCTACGCCTTTACGACGGCAGACGGGACGGCGTGCGCCCTTTTGTACGCCGACGGTATGGTAAACAAACAGCTCCTCGGCGACCTCATCGCCCGTCCCTTATCAAAACTGTCCTTGCGCTCCGCCCAACAAAGCGACGGCAACTCCGCCCAACAAAGCTACGGCAAAACAAGCGGCAAAAACGGCTCGGCAAATAACGAAACAGCCCAACAAAATGGCAAAACAAGCGGCGGCGATAAACAAACGGACAACCCGATTGTGACGATTATCGAGCGTTCGGCGCTCTTTCCCGAGCTGAAACGCAAGCAAAAAATAGCGGATATGGTGAAAGAAGTGTTAGATGGCAACACGCTGCTGCTCATTGACGGCGTTGCCGAGGGCTTTATCGTCGGCGCAAAATTCCTGCCCGTCCGCGCCGTAATCGAGCCGCCCACCGACGTCGCCGTGAAAGGCCCGCGCGAGGGTTTCATCGAGGACGTGAAAACGAATATGGCGCTCGTGCGGAAACGTTTAAAAACGCCCGATTTGCGTTTTGAGTCCCTGCGCGTGGGAAAACGCTCGGATACTATGGTGTCGGTGTGCTATTTAGAGGGCACGGCAAACGCCGAGGTCAAGGACGAGATTTTGCGGCGGCTAAACGAAATCGAGATAGATAACGTGCCTGATTCGTCCTATATCGCCGCCCTGCTCTCGCCGCGAAAACACTCGCTGTTCCACAGCGTCGGCACAACGGAAAAGCCCGATATTTTTGCGGCAAAGCTCTCCGAGGGCAGAGTGGGCATACTCGTAGACGGCTCGCCCATAGCCCTCACGTTGCCCTTTTTATTGACGGAAAATTTGCAAAGCAGCGAAGACTATTTCATCTCGCCGTTCACGGCGACGATTTTCCGATTTTTGCGGCTGATTTCGCTGTTCATCGCGATACTGCTACCCGCATTTTACGTTTCGGCGCAGCTATTTAAAATGCAGCTGTTGCCCTTGGGGCTGATGCTCACAATTGCGAGTAGCGTGCGCGAACTGCCCCTTTCGCCCAGCCTTGAAATGTTCGTCGTATTGTTGCTGTTGGAAGTGCTAAAAGAGGCGAGTATTCGTATGCCAAAATACGTGGGTATGTCGCTGTCCGTCGTCGGCGCGTTGGTGCTGGGCGAAACGGCGGTGTCGGCAGGGTTTTTATCCACACCCGCAATTATTATCGTTGCGTTTTCGGGGATTTGCCTGTATACGATACCAAATTTCGTGGAAACGGGCAGTGTACTGCGTTGGCTGTTCCTGCTCGTTGCAGGCAGTCTTGGGCCGCTCGGTATTGTACTGCTCAGCGCGTTTTTAATCGTGTATTTACTGACAAGCGATGCGTTCGGCGCGCCCCTGCTCGCCCCGTTTTCGCCGCTCGTGCCGCGGGATTTGCGCGACACTATCGTAAAATACGATATGCTCAGCCTGCGTTATCGCCCGAAAACTCTGCGCTCGGACAACGTCACGAGATTGCGGAAAAAAACCGCGAAAGGGGAAGCGCAAAAGGGACAATCGAGCGAGTAAGGCGTAAAAAATACGGCGAAAATTGCTAGATTTTTTAGACAATTTGTTGTTATTTTTATAGATTTTTTATGGATAAGGAGATACGATTTTGCAATTTTTATCATCGGCGACACCCAAAACCAACGACGCAATTTGCGGCAGGCAGATTGCTTTCACCGCCGCTTTTATCCTGCCCGCATTAAAACTGTTAGAGGCGCCTGCCCTGCTCGCGCGGTATGCCGCAGGAGACTTGTTATTGCCCGCGCTGTTGCATTTTTTACTGCAAACGGCGGTGCTTGCGGTGGTGCTGTTCGCCCTTTCGCGCTCCAAATACACCTTGCTCGAACGGCTGCAACGGGCTTTTGGAAAAGGCGCGGCTGTCTTTTATATCGCCTTTGCCGCGTTCTTCTTGTTCGTCGCAATATTGCCCTTGCTCGATTTGGAAAAATTCACCTACGCCGTGTTTTTCGACACCGCGCCAACGACGTTCAGCTTTGCGTTCTTTTTCTTTTTCGCGGCTTTTTTCTGCTCGAAAGGTCTGACGGCGATAGGGCGCTGCGCCGATATTTGCCTATTTTTATTCCTTTTCCCGTTCCTCGCCCTCACGGGTATGTCGCTCGCAGAAACGGATTTTTCTAACCTTTTGCCGCTGTTTGGAACGAAATTCGGGGATACCATGTCTGCGTTCACGTACACAACGCCCCATTTTTCCGACGTCATTTTATTGTTGCCCTTGCTCGCAAATTACCGCCCAAAACAAGGGGATACGAAAAAAATCCTAATCGGATACGGCGCAGGCGGAATATGTACCCTATTTTTCCTCGCCGTGTTCTTTGGCGTGTATTCGTCCATCGCACCGCGCGAACATTACGCTTTTGCCAAGATAGCGCAGTATTTTCCTGCCCTCGACGTGCTTGGCAGAATCGACCTCGTCTTTGTGTACCTGCTCTCTATCGTGCTGTTTTTCCACGCCTGCCTGCCCTTGCAGTACGCCACCGATTTTATCAGCCGTACGTTTTTAGAGCGCCATAAAAAATACGTTGCCGCGGCGGTATGCTTTTGCGCCTTTTTATTCGTCTTATTTTTCAATCGCCGCTATAACGCAATCTATGCGCTCATCAGCGGTAAATTATACCCCGTTTTTTGGTTCATCGCGGACATGGTACCCTTGTTTTTGCTATTTTTACCAAAATACACACCCAAAACCAACGGCAAAAATACTTCTAAAAAAGCCGTAAAAAAGGAGGCACAACGTGGCATCGCACAATAAAAACACCGTCCGATATTATATCCTAATCGTCATCACGCTGGCTTTTTTGTTCTTTTCCAACGATTTCGGGCTGTTGGACGTGCAAAAGACGGCGATTGTGCTGGCGGTGGGCGTCGATCGCGAGGACGATTCCTTTATCCTCACTTCCCAAATCGCTATTCCGCAGGATTCTAAACAGGGCAAAGCCACCGAAACGGTACAGCTCGTCAGCCGTGGCAAAACGATAGCCGACGCTTTCGAGGAAATCAACGCCAAAACGGGCTGGTATCCAAAACTCGTGTTTTGCAACCTTATCTTGCTCGGCAACAAAACGGCGGAACGTAACGTTTTCGACGCGCTCGATTTTTTCCTGCGCGACGAATACCTTTCGGATAATTGTCTCGTTGCCACCTGCGACGTCGCGGCGAAAGACCTTTTAAACACCTCCGCCCTCGTCGATCCCTCCGCTTCGGTGGCGATACAGAAAGTCCTCTCCGCCCACGCCGAACGTGTCGGGACGGTGCTCCCCTCTACCTTACGCGAATTTGCTATCGGGTATTTCAGCGAGAGCAGCAGCGGCTTCTTGCCCGTCTTAAAAACTCGCCCCCAACAAGAACAAATCGGCAGTGACACGTCTAGTTCAGGCAGCTCGTCAGGCAGTTCAAGTAGTGGCTCGTCCGAACAAAACAGCGAACAAAGCGGCAGTAACAGCGAAAGCAGTCAAGATAGCAGTAGCCAAGGCGGACAAGGCGGTGGGCAGGACAGCCAAAAGAGCCAAAACAAGCAAGGCAACGACAAACCTGTTTTCAGCGCAGGTGAAACGGCGCTTTTTTCCGAGGGCAGGCGGGTAGGCACGCTGACGGAAGAAGAATCGTTCGCGTTCGGCGCGGTGAAAAACAAACTGCGCTTGGCGGCGTATTCGGTGGAGCAGGCAAACAAGATAAGCACGCTCACCCTCAAACGCAACTCCCCAAAAATCCGTTTTACGGTGGGAAAAAACGAGCGCCCGTGTCTAAAAATCACCGTAACGGTGTCGGCAGGTATGCTCGATTATTCCGCGTCGCAGCGTTTGGAAGATATCGCGGACGTTGGCGACGTGCCGCGCGGCGTGTTCGCGCAGGCGGAAAAAAAACTCGCCGCCGAGATTACGCGCGTGTTTGAAAAAAGCCGCGCCTGCGGGTGCGACTTGTTCGGAATCGTCGAATATCTGCAAAAATATGAAAAAGAACACTTCCACGCCCTCAAAGACACCGCACTCGACGGCACCATTTTAGACGTGGAAGTGAAATTCCAAAATGTTCGTTAATTTCTAACCTATCAAAAAGAAACAAAAGGGAACGCCCTTTTTGATTTATTGTATTTATTGCACGATTTTATCAACGACCTCGCGCACGAGCTTCAAAATCGCCTCGTCCGCTTTGTCCTCGCAATAATCGCTAACGGGCACGTAAGTATTTTCCGTCGCCGCGTGCCCCGTCAACACTTTCGTCCACGTCAATGCCACCGCGTATCTGCCGTAGAGATAGTGCATATGGAATCCGTCGCGCGTTATGGAGAGCGGCGCGTCCTTGTGTGGCTGGAACGGGGGAGTGTAGCGCAACGCCTGCACCACGTCGCCCGAGGGAATCATAGGCAAAGCGTATTTTTCCGAAATCGTACCGTACGCATACGAAAGACGTTCATACATCTCTTTCGGATCAAGATGATAGCGAGGAAACGAACTAACCTCACAACCCTCGTCGTACGCCCACGTTTTATGGATATAAAATTTCGCTTTCGGGCATTTTTCACGCGCGAAGGCGTAAAGGTCACCAAAAAATGGCTCGTATGCATCCAGCCAACCGCTATCCGAGCTACATTGTTGCAAGGTAATCACGTCCCAATCGTCCGCGACGAGCGCCTGCGCAATCGACACCTTATTCCCCGTCGGCTTGCCGTTCACTTCTTCCTCGTACACATCCGCGTTATTCGTCAAATTACGCCAATGCGCCTCCAAAGAACATCCGCCGATATACAGGTTCATCACCCTGTTTTCTACGCCCACGTTTTCAAGCGTCTGATGCAAAAAATCCTGCGCGTCCTGCGAAAAACTGTTCCCAATCGATAAAATTTTCATACCGTTTTTCTCTCCATTTTTTGTTTTTTTCTATTACAAATAGTATACCACCTTACCTTTCAAAAATCAACCCCGTAGACGAAAAAAATCGTCCGTTTAATAGTATACTTTTATGCAATCTTGTCTGCTCGTGTGGATAACTTTTTTGCTCGTGTGGAAAAGAACATTCGTTTGTGGATAAATTGCGCTTTTTTCACACTTTTTTCTACGTTTTTTGAAAGACTTATCCACTTTTTTTCTGTCAGAACATACTTATCCACAATTTTTTACGTATATTTTTTTATCAACAAAGTCGTTTGTGGAGAAGTTATCCACAGAAAACCGGGGGTTTTTGGGGTATATACCCACTCAAAAGCAAGGTTTTCCACAACGGCTCTTTTTTCACGTGCCGATTTTATCCACATTTTGGAAAAAATGATGGTGGACAACCCCTTTTTGTCCACATTTTGATATTTTCACGGTGGATAACCTTCTTTTTGATACTCTATATCAATTCATAATTACTCTTTCATAGAAAGGAAAAAGCCCTAAAATAAAGGCGTTGCCACGCGGCAACGCCCGTATATTTATGCAAAATCGTTTTTTGCTTTTACTTTTAATCGCTCACGCAATCAGCCAGCCGAGAATGATGTTGAGCAGGTTTCTATTATACAACCATTTTACGAACAAACCGTCGTTGAAATACGCCGTAATCCCTTCGCTGGGGAAGAGGGCGAGGATTGCGAGCGCCGCGTACACGTAAAAGAGCGCCTGCACCAAGCCAACCATCGCGCCGAGCACCGTGTTCACCCTGCTAATCAAGGTGATTTTATTCGCTAACGCGTTCAAAATTTTCTTCACGAGCGTCAGCAAAAACCGCGTTCCAAAATACAACAAAATCCAAGTAATAAAGGTGAGGGCGAGGCTGCCCAGCGTACCGCCGACCACCGCCGCGAGCGTCGTACCAACGGCAAGGTCTTTATCGCCGAAGGTGTCAACGATTAAATCGACGAGGAATTTCGGCAGGTTCTTCTGCGCCAATTCCGCTTCCAAACCGCCTGCGGAAATATCAATATTAAAGCCCTTTATCTTCAAAAACGCCTTTTCAAAACCGCTTGAAATGAGGTCTTGCAAGCCAAACAGCCCGTTTGTAACGCTCAAAAAGACCTTGGCGAGCAGTAGCGCGACGAGGATTGCGGCGATAGTGGACACAAAATCGAAAAAACACTCGATAAAGCCTCGTTTTGCGCACACCATCGAAAACCCGACGAGCACAATCAACACGAGGATATCGACGAGATAATTCGTCCAGCCGCCCCTCACGCATAAATCGTAAGTTGCAAACATATTCTCCTCCGATAGGGTATTTTTCACTTTTCGTCCCACAATTATAGCATATTCAGCACATTTTTTCAACGGGTTTTTCAAAAAACTTTTATAAAAAATAAATTTTCCTTATTCTGCGGCTATATTCCCACCGCTATCAGGTTTACGCGCGCGCCCTTTTGGCAATACTTTGCAATAGGAAAAATCTACTAAAAAAAACAAGTTGAACAATAGGGGAGGGGACGGACGTGGAATATTCTTTTCATATTTATAACAAGCTCGCCGCCGACGGCGTGGCAATGGCAGGCGATAGGCTGCTGCACGCCGATATTGCGCGCAAAAAAAGCAAAACGACGGGGGCAGGTATGCGTTCACGGCAAAATACGGACGTCTTCGATGAGGACGAACGTCCGCCCGTCGTGGTGTGCATAGGCAGCGATTTGGCGATAGGCGACAGCCTCGGCCCTATCACCGGCTCGATGATAAAGTACAAAACGCAAGGTTTGAACGTGTTTTTATACGGCACGCTGTCCGCGCCCGTTACCGCGAAGGAAATCCGCTATATGCGCGCGTTTTTAAAGGAAACGCACAAGGGCAGCCAAATCCTCGCTATCGACGCCGCCGTGGGCAACGCAGGGGATATCGGACTTATCAAAATCGCCGATCGCCCCTTGCTCCCTGGCGCGGGCGCAAACAAACAGCTCGGCGCAATCGGGGACGTGTCCGTGATGGGCGTCGTCGCGGAAAAATCGGTTTCCAATTATGGACTTTTAAACACCACTCGGCTGAATTTGGTGTATACCATGTCCGAGATCATTTCCGAAGGCATTGCAAATCTTCTATGGGAACGTTGCAATCGCCGCGACCAAACCCGTTCCCAAGCCCGACAAAAAAACGCCTGACATTTTCACGTTTTGCGGCGATTTTTCTTTAAAAATCGATTGACAAAACGGCGAACGCCGTGCTATACTATACGACGAGCGGAAGGTTTTCGGAAAACACTTCCCAATAAAAAAACCGAGGTACAATTTGATGAAAAAGGTATTCACTACCAAGCGGCTGTGCCGCGCAGGCGTTATCGCCGCCCTGTACGTTGCGTTGACGTACGCTTTTGGCCCTCTCCCTTTCATACCACCCTTGCAGGTGCGACTGGCAGAGGCGCTTTGTATTTTACCGCTGTTTTTCCCCGAGGCAGTGCCCGCGCTGTACGTGGGTTGCATGCTGTCGAATATCAGCTCGCCCTATGTGGTGTACGACGTATTTTTAGGCTCGCTCGCAACGCTGATTGCGGCGTTCGGCACGTACATGGTAGGCAGGTTTTTCAAAAACGACGGTTTTCGCATACTGCTTGGCGGGCTCTTTCCCGTCCTTTGCAACGCAATTATTATCCCTATCGTCATCGTGTTTTTATGCAACGGCACGGTGGGCTATGAGAGCGCAACCGCCGCCTATTTCGCCTATGCGCTTTCGCTGTTTTTAACCGAATCGCTGTGGGTATACGGGCTGGGCACGCCGTTATATTTCCTATTGAAAAAGCTCCTGCCTCGCAAAAAATAAAACGTACTAAAAAGAAGCCGATAAATAACGGCTTCTTTCTTTTTTATAATAGAGAAATATAGAAATTTCTATGGCTTTTGCGCGTTAAGATACGCATTAAGATAGGAATTTTACAATACCTATTGCTTTTCTGCGCGCGCTGTGGTATACTGTATTTACTATTTTAACAAAAGGAGAACGTTATGTTTAATACGGAGCATATTCTTTGGCTGGTGATTTGTACGGTGGCGATTGTAGTAGGCGCGATTCTTGCCGTAAAGAAAGGGCTTTCTTTCCAAAACGGACTGACGATTACCTGCGCGCTGTGCGTTGCCAGCGAAGTGGTGAAAATCTTTTGCGTGCTGATACAACAGGAACGCGTAAACAACCACGGCGTGTTCATTAAAGAGACCGATTTGCCCTTCCATCTTTGCTCGTTGCAAATCTTTTTCGCTTTTTTCGCGCGCCTGACGAAGAACACCAAAGCGCGTGATTTTGCCGTTACGTTTATGATACCCACTTGCGCGCTTGGCGGCGTGGCGGCGCTGTTGATTCCCACGATTTCCTGCGCTTTTACCAACGCGAGAACGTATCAATATTTCCTTTATCACGCAGGGATTATTTGGTTTGCGGCGTTTGCGGTGTGCCGTTCTGGCATCAAACTTGATTTTAAGGCTTTCTTAAAAACGCTTGGCTGTTTGATGACGATTGTTTTTCTGACGTTTTACGTGAACGGCGCGTTGCAAAACACGAACTTTTTATATTTATCCGAGCCGCCTTTGGACGGTTTGCCTATCCTGAATATGGACCACGGCTGGCTGGTATATTTCCTCAGCTATATGGCGCTCGCGCTGACGTTGATTTTATTG
The DNA here is from genome assembly GCA_017507005.1 of Clostridia bacterium. Lineage (GTDB taxonomy): Bacteria > Bacillota > Clostridia > Christensenellales > Borkfalkiaceae > Scatosoma. Next base: position 13,307 of record JAFWBT010000002.1, read on the forward strand.
TTCTTCCTGCCGTTCTGGATTTATAACAAAGTGAAATCAAAACAGTAACGGCAACGTTCCGACAACGTTCCGTTGCATCACGTCTTTCTATATAGCTTTGATAGAAACTTAATCGGTTACATAAAACAAAAAGCAAACGCGTTTATTTGCGTTTGCTTTTTTAATTCGTTCTTATTTATCTTCTTCGGTGTTGCCGCTGTTGCCAAGGAAAATACCAAAGAAATCGTTGGACGCCTTCATCGACGTGCCACCCGTGGGCGCGCTGCTATCCGAGGGACGTCTGTCACGATTGTAGGGCTTTTTATTATAGCTGCCGCGGCTGTCTCTGCCGCCGCTGCCGCCGTAACCGCCACGGCTATCTCTGCCGCCTCTGCCACCGCGGTCTCTTCTGTCGTGTCCGCCGCGACGATCGTTTCTCGCCATCAAAGCGGGTGCATCAGGGTCTTCAAGGTTGTCGGGAACGACCACGATATAACGATTCGGCTCTTTGCCTTCGCTCTGCGTGGACACGCCTTCTCTTTCGGACAACGCCGCGTGAATAATACGTCTTTCGTACGGGTTCATGGGTTCAAGCTTGATTTTCTTACCCAAACGAATCGCCTTTTGTGCAAGGTTTTCCGCCAATTTATTGAGGGTAGCTTCGCGGTTTTCACGGTAGTTTTCACAATCGACCACAACGCGCTTGTATTCGTCTCTGCCCGTGTTCGCCACAGCGCCAGCCAACGTCTGGATAGCGTCCAGCATCACGCCTCGTTTGCCTATTACCGACGTCGTATTCGCCGCCGTTACGTTGATTTCTACCTTTTCGCCTTCCGACACCAGCTCGGTGCAAGCGGTGATGTGCAACAGCTCGAACAAGCCTTCCAAGAACACGACCGTTCTTTCGCCGTCCGTCATGCCTGCCTTGTTCTCGCAAACGCATTTTTTAGCCGTTTTTTCGCACGTTTCTTCCTTGCTCGATTCGTTGGTTGTCTCGTCGCATTTCGCGCAAACGTCGCCATTTTTCGCCGCGATTTCTACGCGCGCTTTCACCGAACCGAACAATTTTTTCTTGCCCTCTTCCAACACGCGGATATCCGCGTTTTCCTTTGCCAAACCGAGCTCTTTCAAGCCCTTCTCAACGGCTTCGTCCACCGTTTTTCCGGTAAATTCCGTATACTGCATTTATCTGACTCCTTTTTTTCCTCGCGCCGTGAGAACAGCGTCAAGGCTGTTTTTCATATCTCTTTATCTAAATTATTTATTTTCTGTGTCCGAATTTTTCTTTTTCTTCTCTTCCTTGGACGCCTGCTTTCCTGCTTCGTACGCCGCGTTGATACGGTGGGTGAAACGACGGTCGTTCTTCGCCTTTTCAGCCGCTTCTTCCTTTTTACGCATATTGGTATCTACCAGCTTATTGATGATAAGCGTGGAGAGCAGGGAGAAGATATTGCTCGTGATCATGTAAATGGAGAACGCCGACGAATACATAAACGAGAAGATAGCGAACATACCCGTCATAACGATAAGCATCGTCTTTTGCTGCGTCGCGCCTTGTCCGTCTACCGTCGCATACTTTTGTTGTTCTTTCTGCGAACGCATGGATACGATCTGCTGTAACAAAATCGTGCCGATGGAAAGTACAATCAATACGAAATACCCGTTGGGCGCGTTCTTTTCCGCAGAAAGGCTCTTCGTTACTTCGTTGTATACTTCCGTCGTGTACGCGTTCGTATACTTCTTCATATTGCCCAAGGAAATCTTGCTGCCGCCTACGTTCAGCTTTTCACGCTGTACTTCGTTGAAGAAGTTGCTCGCGTTGCTTTCGATAGGGTGCTTGTAAGAAGCGTCCGTAGCCCAGATGTTCTTAATCCAAAGGAAACCCATACGGCCTTTGATTTCGGTATCGTACGCATTTTGTACGTCCTGATCGGCAAAGAACACGATAGCGTTTTTCAACGCAAGCTCTTTCGTCAAGCCGTCTTCTTCTTTTGCCGCCGCCAGCAATTCTTCCGCTTTGGCGTTAATTTCTTCAAACTGTTCCGCCTTTGCTACGTTAATCGTGTGCAAGCGGTTTTCCTTCTTAATATTTTTAATATACGCGTAATCGTTTTCCGCGTACGTAGCGTCGTAGGGGACGGTGAAATAGATAAATTTATCCGGGCGCGAATCTTCCACACGCAACAATTCGATAGCCTCGCCCTCTTCGTTTTCCACCGTGATTTTTTCCACGCTCGTCGTTTCTGCGCCCAGCTCGGGACAATACATCTCGATACGCGCGTCGTACGTGTTGACGATGGTGTTATAGTTTTGCAAGTTTGAATACTGCGAATAGGAATTGAACGCGTTGATGGCAACAATAAAGATGACCATCGAAAGAATCATAGGCAAACAGGACGAGAACATAGAAATCCCGTTTTCCTTGTACATTTCCATTACCTTTTGATTGTACAAATTCTTGTCGTTGGCATACTGCTTTTGCAGCTTTTCCATACGCGCCTGCTGTTCTTTCATTTTAAGGTTTTGCTTACGCATTGCCACTCTTTGATAAACATCAAAAGGCAAAACGATAATTTTTAAAACGAGCGAAAACAGAATAATCCCGATACCAACCGAGCCGACGCCTTCAATCAAAAATCTGATAATTTTACCTATCCAGTTGAGATAGACGCTGTACGTTTCGCCGTAAACGGCGATATTCACGTCTGCTAATAAATTAAAAAATCCCATTTTTTTTCTTTTCCAATAGTTTTTGCAGGCAATACCTGCCGTTTATTTTAAAAAAGGGGAGAGGGGACTCTTTTGCCCTTCTTTTTTTTGCTTTCCTCTTTTCACTTTGTCGATTTTTTATCAAATTTTTTATCGACTGCTTATACGGAACGTTCTTTTATCCCTATTTATAATAGCCATTTTTTTCTGCGCCAACGCTCGGGCGCGGGATCGTAACCGCCTTTTGAGAGGGGATTACAGCGCAAAATCCGCCACGCGCCAAGCAGGATTCCCACCAAAACGCCGTGGTTGTTGATGCACTCCAAGGTGTACTGCGAACAGGTCGGACGATAGAGGCAGGTGTGCGGTGAAAGGTATTTTTGGTAAAACCGAATCAGGCGCATACACAGCCCTTTTATATACGGCCGAAACACCGTTTTCCGTAAATATTTGCGATTTGCACGGAAAAAATCCTTGCTTATCTTAAAATTTACAGTTTTTCCTTCTTTATCATACATTGTAAATGCCGTTCAAACGTCTTAAATTCGTATTCTTCCGCCACTTTTGGTATTAAAACGATAGAATACGTACCGTTCATTTGGGGCAACACGCTTCTAAAAGCCTCTCTAATCAGCCGTTTGATACGGTTTCTTTGTACGCTCTTGCCGTGTTTTTTGCCTATGGAAATACCCATATGCGTTTCCTTTGCCGGCGCGTACAGCATCGTCAACGACGACGAAAATGCGCGTTTGCCTTTATTGAAAAGTTTTTGAAAGTCCGCTTGTTTTTTTAATCTGAGATACTTCATTTTTTTCTACGCGAAAAGTTTTTCCTTGTTTTCTCTGTTCCTGCCTTTTTGGCAAAACGTAAGGGAAAATTTAGAAAATACGTCTGTTAATTAAAAATGGCAAATCCTCTCCTTTAAAAAAAGGAAAGGATATTGCCTGTATTTTAAACCGCTTTACGAAAAAAACGATTTTTAGTGGCTGATTAGTGAGTAAGTCTCTTTCTGCCTTTATCTCTACGTCTCTTCAACACCTTTCTGCCAGCCGTCGTAGCCATTCTCTTACGGAAACCGTGCACTTTGCTCTTCTGTCTTTTCTTGGGTTGATAAGTTCTTTTCATAATCTTTCTCCTGATTTTGGTTTTTTACTTTTTTTCTCTTTTTTGGTGTATATCGCATTTTTTCCCACGATAACTTTTCTTATTATATCGCAAACGGATAAACGCCGTCAAGCGATTTTGCTCGCTTTTTTCGCTTTTTTCTTCCTTTCTTTGGAAGATTTATTATATAAATTAGTTTGCAGAATTGCTCGTGCGGACGGGCAATACCAAATATTGACAACGCTTGTCTTCCAAATTTTCCACTGTGAAAGGGGCTACGGACGAATTGAACGAGAGCAACGTTTCTTCTTCTTCGAGCGCTTTGAGCGCGTCCAAAAGATACTTGCCGTTCATCGCAATTTTCAGTTCTTTCCCGTTAAGCTCTGCCATCACCGTTTCTTCTACTTTACCCATATCGGAATTTGCCGTGATAACGATTTTGCCGTTTTTGATATCGAACAAAACGAGGTTGTTCTTATCTCCGCGGATAAGGACGGACGCGCGCTCTACGCTATCGATAAGCTCTGCGCGGCGAATGCGTACTTCCGTTGTGAAATCAACGGGATAGATATTTTCCTTGCGAACGAATTCCCCAGAATACAGACGGGAATTGATAATCGTGTCTTTCACCTCAACGGACAAAAGATTTTTCGCGGCATAAATTTTAAGCCCGTCGTCGCCGTCGAGCATACGGGAAATTTCCGTCAGCGTACGCGCAGGACAAACGATTTTAATCGAGCCGTTGCCGTCGATTACGTCGCAATACGAACAAGCCATTCTAAACCCGTCGAGAGCCGTTGCCGTGAGTTTATTATCCACCGTTTCCAAAAGACAGCCTTTCAAGATAGGTCTGCTTTCGTCCGTTGCACAACAGAATACTACTTTGGAAATCAAATTCTTTAAATCGGATTCTTTGGTTTCAAAATATTCGGTAATTTCCGTAGCGCTTTCTCCAAACACAGGGAAATCGGCGGCGGAAAGCACCTGCATATACGATTCGCTGTCGCCGTACTGGATAAGAACGCCTTTTTCATCCGATGCGATAACGACCTCGAAAGAGGAAATCTTACCGACGAAATCGGCGAACGTTTTGCCGTTCACGCACACTTCGCCTTCCTCTAACACCTCGGCAACGATTTTTTTCTCAATGGAAATTTCGCCGTCGTAGGCTTTTAAAATAAGCCCGTCGTTTTTCGCCTGAATTTTAATACACTCTAAAATAGGGGTGATTGTTTTTACAGCGCAAGCCTTGCTAACAATCGTCGCTGCGTCCGATAATATCATTCCGTTACAAACAAATTTCATACTATACTCCTAACTGCTTTTTTTATACCTTTTTATTGTACCATAAACGCCTTTTTTTTGCAAGCAAATAATGGAAAATAAACATACTTTTTTATAATCTTATTTGCGTTCTTTTTTTTCTTGACGGCTACCTTTTTTTTGTCATTGCGAGCGAAGCAAATCAATCTCGTATAAAAAAAACCTCAATTTTGTTGCATAGCAACAAAACTTCACTGCGACGAACGTCGCAACTTCACTTTGCATACGCAAAATTTCACTTTTTTCCAAAGTATAAAAACTTCACTCAAACAAAAACAATCTCTCCATCAGGATATTTTTTCTTAAAATACCCAACGGTGTACGCCGCGCCGCCTTTGCTTTTTTTACAGTACGCTATCATCACGTCGCTGTTGTCCACCATATACTTGTCCCTCACCTGCATACAGCCTTGATAATAATGCTCGGAAAGCAACACTTTCTCATCCGCTTTTTTTAATATCTCGGCATAATGTGCCTGCGTTTCCGTCGGAAAATTCTTTTCTTGTCCGTAACAAGGTATGCACGCCACTAACTTCACGTGCGGATATTTTTTCTTTAAAAACAGCACCGCGAACGCCGCCATAATATCAAAACCCATCGCCATACCGCTATAAAAAGTGTCCACGCCTCGTTTTATCAGCTTTTCCGTTTCTTCATACAGCTTTTTAGGGGAAAAGTCTTCGCCCAGCTCTCGATGTCCGGTAAAAACACAGCTTTTTATCTCTCTTTTTTCTTCCGTTTTTATCCGTAGCTGTTCCATATTCGCCTTCTTTTATTATTTTTCCTTCTCTATTATAACATTTTTTTATAATTTGTCAACGCTTGCCTTTATTAAGCCTTAAAAAAATTTTTCTCTCGTCACGCTTTCTCGTTGATTGTTATTTATATTAAAATAATAAAAGTAGTAGTATTAGTAGGGAGGTGTGGAATTGTGGAAAAGTAAGATTTTTGACCATTTTTTCCCTTTTTATACCTGCCTTTTTTACATCTTAAAATCGTGTGGACAAACACCTTTTTTCTTGTGGATGAAATTGTGGAAGAGCTGTGGATTTGTGGACGGTTGTTAAATTCTTTATATTTGTAAAACTTATATTTATACTATTTTTATGTATAATTATTAAAATTAAAAAGTTATCCACCGTGGGTATACACAATGTGGAAACCTTTATAAACAGCGCGTTTTAAAATTGTTGAAAACCTTTCTTAAATTTACGTTTTTTATAGGAAATAAAAGGGTTTTGAAAGAGTTTTTAAAAAGATTTTTAAAAAGGATTGCAATTATAAAAAAAGCGTGGTATAATAGGTTCGTTATGGAAATGCAGAATATAAACGAATTATATGAAAAGGTGATTTTGGGCGAAAAACGCGAGGATTTTGAGAGATTTCGCGCGCTTTTGCTTGAATATAACCAGCGTTACAACCTCACGACTATCCTCGAAGAAAAGGATATGTATTACAAACATTTTTTAGACAGCGCGGCGGGCGCGTATCTTTTTAAGGAAAACGCGCGTGTGGCGGAGATTGGCTCGGGCGCGGGTTTTCCCTCTATCGTATTGAAAATTTTACGGCCCGATCTTTCTTTCGACCTGTTTGAAAGCGTCGGGAAAAAATGTGATTTTTTGTGCGCGGTTGTGGATAACTTTGGCTTTCAAAAAATGAATATTTATAACATTAGGGCAGAGGACGCCGCAAAGGACGCTAAATTCCGCGAACGTTACGACCACGCTACGGCGCGCGCGGTGGCGAGGATGAATACGTTGAGTGAATATTGCCTGCCGTTTGTCAAAGTGGGCGGTAGCTTTATTGCGTACAAGAGCGGTGACGTGACGGAGATTAACGAAGCGGAGAGCGCGTATAAGACGTTGGGCGCGAAAAAGGCTGCCGTGTATCCGTACGCTTTGCCAGAGGACTACGGTGAAAGAGTGTTGGCGGTGATTGAAAAAACCCGTCCTACGCCGACAAAATATCCAAGAGGAAATGGGAAAGAACGGAAAAATCCGCTGTAAAAAAATATATGGAAACGATAGGAAAAAAGATAGCCGCTCTGCGAACGCAGGCGAATATGAGTGAGAAAGACTTGGTGGAAAAGCTACTCGTTGGGGAAGAAACGGTGCGTGCTTGGGAGAGTGACGAGCTGTCGCCCGACTTGCATTTTATACCCGTTTTGGCTGATATTTTTGGTGTTTCTTGCGACGAGTTGATACGAATTAAACGCGAACATACCCCCATCCTTTCACATTTCAACGCGGACATGGGTGCGTTAAATGAAAAAGAGAAAATAAAGGGGATAAAGAAAAAGACGTTGCTGTTTTTCGGAATACCTTGCGTTTGTATTTTCGTGATTTTGACGATTGCTTGTGTGGTGTTTGGCGTACTGTCGCCTTACAAACTTGCCAAAGAAAAAGCTTTTTACGATTATAATTCCTTTCAGCAGTATATGGAACGAGAGGCGTACGGGAACGATTTTGATATTGATGCGCCGCCTGCCGTTGAGGAAAAGAAGTATTATATTTTAGATGAAAACGGCGAGGAATTGTGCGCTTTTTATTGGCGAAATCGAACGGTGAAACGGTACGTTGTTTCTAACGGAAAAGGCGGCTTGGTTATCAAGACGTACGACGAAAGAGCCTTACAAGCGGCAAAGAATAGCAAGGGCGTGTGGATAGGCGTTTTGATTGCCGCCGCGGTGATAGACGTTGGGACGTTCGTGTGTGTTTACGTGATAAAAACAAAAAGAGAAGAAAAGCAATAAAAATAGAGTTTTTTTACAAAACTAGGCTACCGTGTACGAGAATACGGGTAATAATGTGATAAAAAAGAACGGCTGTAAAAAACCGTTCTTTTTGTTTGCTTTTTTTATTGAACTCGTACATGGTGGCGTCCTTTTTATATTTTTTGCGTACACGGTACGCGTTTTTTATTGGAAAAGAGTTAAAGATTAGGAATCGGAAAAATCGTCGTCGTCCGTATCGTCCTTTTCGGGCTGATTATTCTTTTTAAAACGAAGCTCGTTTACGGGGAAGTCTTTATAAATCCAGCCGCCGTTATGATCGTCTATCTTCACCTTTGCTTCCATTTTCAGCATATTGATAGAAACGACGATAGCGCGTCCGTCGGGCGAACCCACTTCCGAGCCGACCTTTGGCATTTTTTTACTAGCCTCTGCATAATAATCGCTCTCGTAGCTAAGACAGCACATGAATCTGCCGCAAAGCCCGCTGATTTTCCCAGGGTTTAAAGACAAACCCTGCGTTTTCGCCATTTTTACGCTCACCTTTTTAAATTCGGGCATATTGCCTGCACAGCAGCAAATTCTGCCACAGGGCGCGATGCCGCCGAGGTATTTCGTTTCGTCGCGCGTGCCCACTTGCCGCAATTCGATACGGGTGTGGAACGCCGAGGCAAGGTCTTTCACCAACTCGCGGAAATCTACGCGGTTTGCCGCGGTGAAAAAGAAAGAAATTTTGCTATCGTCAAAGGAAAATTCACAGTCCACCAGCTTCATATCCAGCCCATGTTTTACGATTTTTTCCCGACAAATTTGCATAGTTTGCGGCTTTTTCTCTTGGAAAGATTCGTAACGTTCTCTGTCCTTTTGCGTTGCGATACGCACGATAGGCTTTAACGGGGAAACGATTTCGTCGTCTGCCACTTCCTTTTCAGGGTACGCTACCCATGCGTATTCAAGCCCGCGCGCCGTCTCTACGATAACGGGCATATTGCGCTCGTATACGTCGCCTGCCTTGGGCGAGAAATAATACAGCTTGCCGCCGCTTTTGAATTTGATTACTACTACTTTTATCATATATTTTTACCTTATAGTTTTGCGTTTATTATTTATTTTTTGCCTGAATATTGGCAATGCACAGCTCGATACACTGCGGAAATACCGCGTTAAACCGTACTTGTTTTTCTGCTTCGGAAATCGCCTCTTGCGCGAAAAATAACGCCGAAAGGGTGTATTTTTCTGCTAAAATCGTCAGCACCGCGCGTTGGGAACGCAACATCAGGCTCTTTTCTGCGTTTTTGCCCTGCGTTTTGATAAGCAACGCGTCACGGAATAAAATCCTGAGCAGGGAAAGCAGTTCTTTTTGGTATTTCGTTTCCCCGACTTGTCTGGCAAGAGCAGGCAGCCGTGCAGGGTTCGCCTGCGCCAAAGCAAAAGCGTTGTCCATCAGCGTTTTGTAATAGCCGCCGTCTAAAATGCGTTGCGCCTCCCCGACGCTACCGCCCGAGGTCGCCGCGCACAGTGTCAGAGTTTCGCGCGTGTATTTGTCCCCGTAAAGACGGAACAGACACTCCGTCAGCTTGTCCACGTCAAAGGGTTGTATTTCCAGCTTTTTCGTTCGGGAGAGCACCGTGGGCAGGACGGGGAACACCGTCGTTGCGCCCAGCAGGAATTGTACGCCCTTTGGCGGCTCTTCCAACAGCTTTAACAGCTTGTTTTGCGTCTGCACGTTCGCCTCGGCAAAATCGCCGATAACGAACAATTTTTTATCCCCCTCGACGGGATTTAGCGTGCTTTCTTCTTGAATTTTTTCCGCGTCCTCGACGGTGAGTTTTTTACCGTCTAGCGGAAAAAACAGACAATCGGAAAAGGTTTCCGTATCGATTAGCTTGGAAATACGCGCTTTTTTAGCGTCGTCATTGTCGCTGTTTTCGCGGGAAATTTCGTAAGAATTTTCACAAAAATTTTCACAAGAAAAGAACAGCTTTGCAAACGTTTTCAGCGCAAAACGCAGATTTTTGCTGTCGTTGAACAAAAGGAGGTAGGCGTGCCCGAGCCGAGCGTCCTCACGTTCTGTTTTCAGCAGCTGATAGGCCTGCGTTGTTTTCAACAGCGTCTGCATAAAATATTTCCGTTTGCTTCCTTATTTTGATTGCCGTTTACAGTATAGCACAAATCGTAAAAAAAAGCAAGCGTTTGATTTAAGACGGTGCGTCTGCGTAAGAAAAAAACGGCAAAGAGGTCGGCAAAGGCGGCGTTTTGTATTTTCACCAAAATTTTACAAACGGATTCAAAGCGGCTTTTTTTTAAAACAGCCGAACGGACAAGAAAAAAGCAAAGAATAATCCGAGCCACCCATGTACGCGTTGAAATATACTACGGGCATACCGTGTACGCGTTGAAATGAAAGCAAAAAACGAGCAAAATCCCGCTTTTTCTGACATTGCTTGCGTTTTTTATTATATAATAAGGAAGTAGGAAAACGCTTGACTTATTAAACAAAGAATACTATAATATTGATGTAAAAAAATTAAAAGGAAAGGAAGAAATGAAAAAATTTTTTATTTCGTTATTGACAACGGTGCTTTGTTGTTTTTGCGTAGCAGGTTTTACGGCTTGCGACGATAAAAAACAAGCGCAAACCCCTGATTCCACCCCCAATTCGTCGGTGGTCGATGAACATAAGCACGATTGGCTTGCTGCGGATATCGTAAAAGAAGCAACGTGTGTAGAAAAAGGCGAACAGGAATATACCTGCTCTTGCGGTGCAACGGAAACGAGAGAAATCCCCACCAACGACGCGCATACCCTTGCTGCCGTTGAGGCAAAGGCGGCTACCTGCAAGGAAAACGGCTATACGGCGCACGAGGCTTGTACGAGAACAGGCTGCGAGTATAAGGTGAATTATCAGGAAACCGTTGGGATTCACGACTATGACGCCGCGACGGCTACCTGCGCTAAGGGCGCTATTTGTAGCGTTTGCAAACAAGAAGTGACCGCGCCAAATGCACACACTATGAAACGTGTGGAGGGTTCGCCTGCTACTTATGAAACGTTTGGTTGGAGCACGTTCACGTTCTGTATCAGTTGCGCGACGGAAAACGCCGTAGCGGCATACGAGGCTAATGAATATTCCGTGCTGGCGCAGATTATTAAAGGGAACGACAGCATTAAGACGGAGAATTTCGTTTATTATCCGACGTTGAACGAAAACGATTGTTTCGTGCACGATTTGGACGAAACGAAGTCCTCTTATATCCCTGGCGTTGAGGCGACTTGTACACAGCAAGGCCGTACGGCAGGCGGACAGTGTAAGGTTTGTAATAAAACGGTTGCGTCCGTTGCGATTCCTGCAATCGGGCATAGACCTGCGTCGAAAGCGACCTGCACGAGAAAAGTTGTTTGCGGCGTATGTTTCGTTGAATACGGCGAAGCGCTTGGGCACGATATAGAATACCACGCGGCAAAGCCTGCTACTTGTACGACGGACGGCTACGACGCGTATGAATTGTGTCTGCGCGAGGGCTGTAATTATTCGACGTTTGAATACCAGCAGGCGACCAACCCCGACCACGATTTTGAAAAGACGACTTGGACGGTGAAGGCGTATAAGGCGGCTACCTGCACGACGGACGGCAATGAAACGTATTTGAAGTGCGCGAAGTGTGAGTATATTGCGTCCGTGGAAGTTGATGAAAACAACAAACCCGTGAAAGAGGACGGCTATTATGTTGGCGTATACGAGCTGTACGAAGTGCCCGTGCTCCCTGCGTTCGGTCATACGTGGGATACGGAAAAGGCTAATTATAAAGAAGAACAGCTCCCCACCTGCACCGAAAACGGCTGGACGTTTGGCGGTACGTGTCTTACTTGTAAGAAAACGGTTACGTCCGCTACGATTGCAAAGCTTGGCCACGACGGTAGCAGAAAGTACACGATTGTTACGAACGAATACACGGGGCTTGACGAAGTGGTTGCCGTAACGGCGGATATGAAGAACGAAAATGGTTTCTTGGACGATAGCTCTTCCAAGGCGACGTGTATGCAAAACGCATATTGCGGTTTCTGCGGTGAAGTAGAAGACACGCAAATCGTCGACGCAAACGGCGAGCCGAAGCACGCGTATAAGATGGTGGCGGCGAAATCCCCCACGTGTGAAAAGGAAGGCTATGCAGAGCATTACGTTTGTCTTAACGGCTGTGATTCGCTGTGGGTGAAGACCATCGAAGACGGCAAAACGGTGTACGTGGAAACTTCTCTTTATGAACTCGAAATCGACGCTGTTGGTCATAAATTGATAACGGTGGCAAAGGTGGAGCCTACTTGCACGAAGAAAGGCTGTGAGGCGTACGAAGAATGTGAATATTGCACGTATACGACGTACGATAAATCGTTGATTTTGGACGAAATCGAGCACGCAAATTATGATCTTGACAACGGCGAAACGACCTGCGCGCAGCACGTTGTTTGTGACGCGGCGTGGAGCGTTTGGACGGATACGAACAAGAACGGCGTTGAAGATGAAGGTGAAATTACGTGGCATGGCTGCGGCAGATACGTTGTAAGCGTTGAAGAAGACCAGAAGGCAGAACATACGTATAGCGCGGCGACGGGTGATTGCGTCGTTTGCGGCGCGGAATGCACGCACCCTAGCTATGAAACCATTGACGAAATGGACGTTTGCACAAGCTGTGGTAAGAAAAAACAGTAACGAGCCATCCATGTACGCGTTGAAATGAAAGCAAAATAAAAAGAACGGTGATAAAAACCGTTCTTTTTTGTTTGTATTTTTTAGGAGATTGCTTCGCTTCGTTTCACTCCGCTCGCAATGACATATAAGTTTTGTTATGATGCAACGGAACGTTGCCGGAACGTTGCGTTAGCTAGCTTGTTTATAGACAAGCGTAGGCGTTGCGCCGTTTGTCAAACACTCCTTGGTGACGATGACCTCTTCCACGTTTTCCTCGGACGGAATTTTATACATCACTTCCGTCATCAGGCTCTCGATAATCGTCCTAAGCCCACGCGCACCCGTCTTCAAACGAATTGCCGTCTGCGCGATTTCACGCACCGCCTCGTCTTCCACCGTCAGCTTTACGCCGTCGTAACCCACCAGCTTTTGATACTGCTTAATAATCGCGTTCTTCGGCTCGGTGAGAATTTTTACGAGCGCATCCTCGCCCAACGGATCGAGGTTGACAACGATAGGAATACGTCCGACAAATTCGGGAATCAACCCAAACTTCGTCAAATCCTGCGGCTTCACGTCCTCGAGCACGGAATAATCCGCCTCGTTCGCACCAAGGCGCACTTTGCCGCCAAAGCCCAGCGTGGTGTCGTCCTTTCTTGACGAAACAATTTTATCCAAACCCACGAATGCGCCGCCGCAAATAAAGAGGATGTTCGTCGTGTCGATACGCAAACACTCTTGATTTGGATGTTTTCTGCCGCCTTGGGGTGGCACGTTTGCCGTCGTGCTCTCAATGATTTTTAACAGCGCCTGCTGTACGCCCTCGCCCGAAACGTCGCGGGTGATAGAAACGTTTTCGCTCTTGCGCGCGATTTTATCGATTTCGTCAATATAAATAATGCCGCGCTGCGCTCTTTCAATATCATAATCGGCGTTTTGAATAAGCTTCAAAAGGATATTTTCCACGTCCTCGCCCACGTAACCCGCTTCCGTCAGCGTCGTTGCGTCCGACGTAGCAAAGGGCACGTTCAGGATTTTTGCGAGCGTTCTTGCGAGCAGGGTTTTGCCGCTACCCGTCGGGCCGAGCAAAAGCACGTTACTCTTTTCAATCTCCACGCCGTCGTCGTCCTTTTTCTTCGCGTGCAACGTCGCGTTGATACGCTTGTAATGGTTATACACCGCCACGGACAAAACGCGCTTGGCTTTGTCCTGCCCGACGATATACTGATCTAGCTCCGCCTTGATTTCGGCAGGTTTTTTTAAAGGAATTTCCGTTGTCGGTTCTTTATCGTGTTCCCATTCCTCGACCATCGATTTGCAGATTTCCACGCACTCGTCGCAGATACAAGCTCCGTCGGGGCCTGTAATCAAACGCCGCACTTCTTCCTTGGCTTTTCCGCAAAAAGAACAATACTGATTATTGTTTGACATAGTTTAAAACTCCAAAAATTTCTATAAATATAGGTATGTAAATCCGTCGTTTTGTGTTCCTTTTTTATATACCCAAACGATACGCAAAAGAAACAAAAACGCGCAAAATCGTCAAAAACGAAGATTTTGCGCGTGTAAAAAACTCTCGAATCAGCCTAAAAATAAGGATTTTTCAAAAAATTATCTTCTCAAAAACACCTTATCAATCAAGCCGTAAACGCGCGCTTCTTCCGCGGACATATAATTGTCACGGTCGGTGTCGCGTTCGATAGTAGCGAGGTCCTTGCCCGAATTTTCGGACAGGATTCGATTCAGCTTCGCCTTCGTGCGAAGGATATGTTCTGCCTGAATCTTAATATCACTCGCTTGGCCCTGCGCGCCGCCAAGGGGCTGATGAATCATAATCTCCGAATTAGGCAGAGCGTAACGCTTGCCTTTCGCGCCGCTGGAAAGCAAGAACGCGCCCATCGATGCCGCCAAACCGATACAAATCGTCGATACGTCGCATTTGATATAATTCATTGTGTCGTATATCGCCATACCCGCCGAAACGCTGCCGCCGGGGGAATTGATATAGAGGCTGATGTCTTTCGTCGGGTCTTTCCCTTCGAGATAAATCAGCTGTGCAACGACGGTGTTCGCCACGGCGTCGTTGATTTCACCGCTCAAAAAGATGATACGGTCGTCTAAAAGACGGGAATATAAATCGTACGTGCGTTCGCCCGAGGAGGTGCGTTCGACAACGTAGGGGATTAAGACGTTCTTTTCCATATTCGGTTTTCCTTGTTCGTTATTGCCCTAACGGGCGTAAGGTGTGAATTGTAAGGCTCTGCCTTACAATTCAACAAAAAGTCTTGATGCAACGGAACGTTGCTTAGTCTTCCTTATACATTTCGTTGCTTTCTTTGAGCATCTTAAACAACTTCGTGATGATGATATCGCTGCGGATATAGTCCACCTGACGAGGATCCATCGTTTTCTTGTATTCTTCAGCCGACTTTTCTACGGAAGCAGCCTGTTCTGCAATCTTTGCGTCCAATTCTTCTTCCGTCGCCTCGATATTTTCTTCCTTGATAATCTGGGAGATGATGAGCTGATTCAAAACGTTCTTCTTCGCCTGTTCTTCGTAATTCTTTCTGAAATCTTCGTTAGAAATCTTCAAGAATTCAAGATAATCGTTCAGTTTCAAGCCCTGATACATCAACTGATATTCAAATTTTTGCACAAGCCCGTCGATTTCTCTTTCGATCATTGCCTGAGGGATTTCCGCCTCGGTGTTCGCAGCAATCGCTTCGAGAATGCTGTTTTCCGTAGCGTCGTTCGCTCTTCTTTCCGCCTGCTTTTGCAGCTTTTCAAGCGTCTTAGCCTTGTACGCTTCAATCGTTTCGCTACCCGTTGCTTCCTTAATGAACGCATCCGTCAGCTCGGGCTTTTCCTTGCCCTGAATACCGTTCAGCGTAACGGCAAATACAGCGGGTTTGCCTTTAAGGTTTTCCGCCTGATAGTTTTCGGGGAAAGTAACGTTGACGTCTTTCTTTTCACCGATATTCATACCAACGACCTGATCTTCAAAGCCAGGGATAAACTGACCGCTACCCAACGTCAAATCAAAGCCTTCCGCTTCGCCGCCGTCGAATTTTACGCCGTCAACCGTACCAACGAAGTCGATATTAACGATATCGCCGTTTTCAGCTGCTCTGCCTTCCACGGGCACTTTGCGAGCGTTTCTTTCGAGCAAACGTTCGATTTCAGCGTCCACTTCTTCGTCCTTAACAGTATACGCGAATTCCTTGATTTTAATACCCTTGTACGCGGAAATTTTCACTTCGGGCTTTACGGGCGCGATAGCAACGAGGGTAACGCCGTCGTCTTCGAGCTTGTCAATAGAAACTTCGGGTTCGCCGACAACGGTGAACTTTTCAGCTTCCTTGTCCAAAATCGTGCCGTAGTTTTCCGAGAAAAGAAGGTTGAGCGCGTCTTCCATAAACACGCCTTTGCCGTATACGTTTTCGATAACGTTCTTGGGTGCTTTGCCGGGACGGAAGCCGTTTACCTTATATCTGCCTCTCGTTTTGAGGTACGCGCTGTTTTGCGCTGCTTTCCATTCTTCACCGTCGAATTTGATGGTGATTTTTACCGTGCTTTTTTCTGCCGCTTTGGTAGTATACTTCATAACAATTCTCCTGCAATCTATTGCTTTTTAATATTTTTTTCGTTTATTTTTTGCGATTTGCTCGCACTAAGCTATATTTTACCATATTTATAAAAGAAAATAAAGCGTTTTTGCGTTGATTTCATTTACAATTTCTGAAAATTACGCTATAATTTATAAGAAAGAAACGGAAATTTGCGCGCAAAGTCGGCGGTTGGTCGCTTTGCAAGCGCGAAGGAGGGAGTATGCCGCAGGACGCTTTTCATATCCGACGTTTGGCAACGGAGCTGAACGCCTTTTTGGTCGGCGGGAAAATTAACCGCATTTCACAAGCGAACAAGGACGAGCTCACCTTTATTATATACACAGGAAAAACGACGGTTAAACTCATTTTAAGCTCAAATGCGTCCAACGCGCGCGTTTGTTTATCGGAAACGGAAAAAGAACCCGCGCCCGTCGCGCCGAATTTTTGTATGCTGCTCAGAAAACACCTGCTCGGCGCGGAGATTTTGGAGATACGGCAGTACGCTTTCGAGCGAATCATCGAGATAGATTTGCATTGCGTCACCGATTTTTCGGAGAGTCGCCGCACGCTACATTGCGAGCTGATGGGGAAATATTCCAACGTTGTTTTGGCGGAAAAAGGGGTTATTTTAGGCGCGCTGAAAACGACGGCGTTGGAAGATTCGTCACGGCGCGTTTTGTTGCCCGGGGCGAAATATCTCTACCCCACGCCGCAGGACAAATTATCCCCTTTCGACGGGGCAGGTATGCGTTCATGGCTGGAAAACTACCTTTCACAGCGCGCGGAAACGTGGGGGGAAGAAGACCTTGCGCTCTTCCTTTTCGAGAACGTAGCAGGGCTAGCGATGCCGACGGCACGCGAGATTGTTTTGCGCGCGAGCGAGCGCGCGGGCAACGTAAAACTGTTGACGTCGGCGGCGACGAAAACGCCGATATGGGAGTTCGTTGGGGAGTTTTGTTTGCACGAGCCGTGCGTGCCCTGTTTGAAAATGCAAGGCGGTGTGGCGGTGGATTTCTTTGCTTTTCCCGTTGCAGGCGGCGTGGCAATGCCCTCGCTGTGCAAGGCGGAAGACGAGTTTTTCACGGGCAGAGAACAAAAAAAGGGCTTTGAGGATAGAAAACGGAAGCTGGAAAACACCGTTCGGGCGTTAAAAAAGAAGCAGACGAAAAAGCTGCAAGACACCTTGGAACGATTGAAGGAATCGGACAAGGCGGAAGAATATCGCATCAAAGGCGAGCTGTTGACGGCGAACCTTTACAGGATAGAAAAAGGTATGACGAGCGTGGAGCTGGACGACTGGTATTCCGCGGACGGCGGTAAGGTAAAAATAGCGTTAGACGCAACCCTGCCCCCCTCGAAGAACGCGCAACGGTATTTTAAAACGTACAATAAACACAAGCGCGCGAAAGAGATTTTATCCCCTATGCTAGAAAAAGAAAAGGCGGAAATCGAGTATACGGACAGCGTAGTGACGGCGATTGTGACGGCGGAAACGGGCGAGGATTTGAAAGAGATAGAAACGGAGCTTATCGCTATGGGATTATTGCGCGCGCCCAAAGAACGGGCAGGCGGCAAGCGAAAGGAAATAGAAGTGCCTTTCCGCGAATACGAGTACGGCGGTATGAAGATTTATGCCGGCAGAAACAATATCCAAAACGATAGGCTGTTGCGTTTGGCGTCGCCCGAGGATATGTGGCTGCACACCCAAAAATACCACTCCTCGCACGTGATTATCGTGACGGACGGCAAGTCCGTGCCCGACGAAACGTTGGGCTTTGCGGCGGAGATTTGCGCGTATTATTCGGACGGGCGCGACGGCGATAAAATCCCCGTCGATTATTGTCTGCGGAAATTCGTGAAAAAGCCGAACAAGAGCAAGGCGGGGTTCGTTATCTACACCGATTATAAGACGGTGCTGGTAAAACCCAACGCGCATAAAGAAGCTCATAAAGAAGCCCATAAAGAATAAAAAGCGTAAATAAAGAGCGTAAAAAAACGCAATAAAAAGCTGCCCTATGAAAAGGCAGCTTTTTTGATATAGCAAAGAGGTTATTTCTTTTTGTTTTTGTGAAACAAGGGTTCGTCGTTGGCGCACAGCCACGCGCCGATTGCCATAAAGGCGAGCGCTATGAAATACGTATAACGAGGTAGGTCGCGGAAAATAACGAGGGAGAACAGCGCGCCGATAAACGGAGCGACGGCGTAATACGCGCTCGTCCTTGCCGCGCCGAGCAGACGTTGCGCGTGCACGTAGAAAAAGATACTCAATCCATACGAGATAAACTCGACGACAAGCACGGCGAAAACGCTCCAAAGCACGGTGATTTTTTCGCCGACGCAAAGCCCTATAATGATAGAGCCAAACCCCGAAAAGATACCCTTTAACAGCACGATTTGTAACGGGTCTTTGGACGAGATTTTTCGCGTGCAGTTGTTTTCAAGCCCCCAACAAAGGCAGGAGAGCAGGATAAACAACGAGCCGAGGGAAAAGCGTAGGCTAGAAAGGTCTTCAAAAGAAAGCAGCGCGCAGGAAAACGTGACGAAAAGTATGCCCAGCCACAGTCGCAAACTGATGGCTTCCTTGAATACGATAAGGGCGATAATTGCTGTTGCGACGATTTCAAAATTGTTCAAAAGGGACGCGTTTGCCGCCGTTGTGGCTTGCAAGCCGAGCAAAAGGCAAATGGGTGCGGCGATATCCAGCAAAATCATAGCGATTGTGTACGGCAATTCCGCTTTGGTTAATTTGTTTTCTTTTGTTTTTGTCTTTTTTGCTTTACGCAGGAGCGCGATAACGCCCATACCAAGACCTGCGCCGACATATAAAAAACCTGCCATAAGTGTGGACGGCATAAAGGCGAGTAGTAGCTTTGAAAGCGGCGCGCTGATTGCGTATAAGGCGGCTGCCAAAACGGCAAAAAAGATGCCCGTTTTCACCGATTTACTCATAATAATTTGTCGATTGCTCCTTTCAAATTTGCTATGGCTGTTTCGTCGTTTGCCTTGACGGCGTCAACGATACAATGGTCGATATGATCTTTTAAAATGACCTTGCTCACGTTCGTTATCTCCGCGCGAACGGCGGATAATTGAACAAGCACTTCACTGCAATCGCGCCCCTCTTCCACCATTTTTTTAACGGCGGTCAAATGCCCGATGGCGCGGGACATACGATTTAATACGGCTTTTGTATGCTCGTGTTTTTCCATATTTTTCTTCTCCTTTATATCCCCCCGTGGGGGATATGCTTATAGTATTACATATTACGAAAAAAAAGTCAACGAAATAAAGATAAAAAAAATCGGAAACCTACTCGGAATCCGATTTTTTATAAGAAGTTTTATAAAATTTTTTTAAGAGCGTGTACACTCTTATTTTAAGTGAGAATTTCGTCGAACGTTTCGCCAAAAATTTCACATAATTTTGCGAGCAAAACGAAGCTCGGTTCACAAACGCCGTTTTCCCAAGCGCTAATCGTACGTTGATCGACGGCGAGCGCATCGGCAAGCTGTTTTTGTGTCATATCCATACCGCGCCTTAAATTTCTTAAATTTTCCGCAAAGTTTATTTTAATCAACGTGTTTTCCTTTTTGCCTTATATGCATTGTTGAGTAAGGATTTTTGCCCCAAATTTCTTTTCTATTATATATTACCAAAAAATTTGGTAATATGCTTGACATACCAAGTTTTTTGGTATATAATCAATATAGTAGAGCCTAAAAATTATATAAGTGGCTGTACGGATAATACTTTTTGGAGGTTTTTTACAAAATGAAAGAACAAAAGGCAAAAAAGGTTAGCGGTTTTATTTTTATGGCTATTGGGTTATTGTCGATAATATTCTCAATAATTTTTTTCAAAAAGGATATTGATTTGAGATGGTTTAATGGGAGTGGTGTTTTAAAAGAAACATACGGCGGAGACGCTTATACAGGGATACAGAATGCTGTGGCAGATACAGCAAATAATATCAGGGCGTTAAGTCTTGATATTGAAGAGTTTGGGCTTGAGGTTTTGAAAATGATGAACTCTTTTTTTGGCTATATATTATTGGTAGTAGGGTTGCTGATATTTGCAATTGGTGTTAGAGAGTTACTTAAGAACAAAAAAGAAACTTGTATTAATGGGGTTCAATCAATAATGCAGCCGCAAGAAAAGGCGGAAAACAATTATAAAAACATAATGGAAGAATAAGATGATAAAAAAATAGAAATTTTTATTTCATCAAAACGGGTAGAGCAGGTATGCGTTGAACGGCGCAGGTAGCATTATTTTGTGATAAATTCTACAAAAAAATTAAGCAAAAAAGTCGTCGTAGGAAAGCGACGGCTTTTTAAAATAATTCAAATTATTTAAATGAAAGAAAATTTTTTATTGTTGAGATTTTTATAGAGTTTTAGTGTTTTCGCGATACCATGTATTTGACGACGGCTGCGCCGATGATAATCGTGTAGCCGATATAGCTGACGAAATCGGGGATTTGCGGTGGCGATAAAAACAGCACGCCCCACAGCGCCGTGAACAGCACTTGCGAATAATCGTATACCGAAATGTCTTTCGCGGGCGCGCATGAATATGCTTTCGTTACGCACAGTTGCGCGCCGCTCGCCGCTACGCCTGCAAGGAGCAAAAAGCAAAGCTGAACGCCCGTCATCGGCTGATATTCGAGCACCATTAGCGGTAAAATGGCAACGGAAGAAAACGCCGAGAAAAAGAATACGATAAAAATTCCGCGTTCGCCGCGCTGGCTAAGATACCGCACGAACGTGTACGCAAGCCCTGCGCCAAGCCCGCCAAGCACCCCGACGAGCGCGGGTATACTCTGTTCGATTCCGTACGTCGGGCGGATAATTACCACTGCGCCTAAAAAGGCAACGGCGATTAACACCCAGTCTTTCCACGACGCTTTTTCTTTTAATATCAAGCCCGAAAACGCCACCGAGAAAAAGGGCGCGAGTTTGTTTAATATGGACGCGTCCGAAATGCTCATACGGTCGATGGCGTAAAAATTGCCGACAATCCCGATTAGCCCTACGACGGAGCGCGCAAGAAGGGCGGGCAGGCTGCCTTTGTGCATTTTGAAATTACCGCTCTTTGCGAGCAGGCAAAAGGCAACGATTGCCGCTATCACGTTGCGGAAGAACGCTTTTTGAAAGGTGGGAAGATCGCCTGCGAGCCGCACGAATAGGCTCATCAGCGAAAAACACAGCGCCGAAAGCAGTAGAAAAAAAACGCCCTGACGCCGATTATTCTCTGTAGGCGCGGCGTTGTTCAACTCGACCATGCCCCCGTTCTTTTGCGTTGACGGCTCGTTCGTTTCGTACATGCCCCCGTCCTTTTCGTTTAGTTGTTGCGAGTGTTTATTTTTCATAGATATTACTATTATACGGCGAAATTTTAAAAAAGTAAAGCGTTAAGAGCAAAAAAGACAAAGAAAAAACCCGACCAAAAAGGCCGGGTTTATAATCATAATTATTCAGCGATGGGATAAACGCTCGCTTTCTTCTTATCTTTGCCCATTCTTTCATACCGAACGATGCCGTCAACGAGAGCGAACAGGGTGTCGTCTTTGCCGATACCTACGTTCGTGCCGGGATGGATCTTCGTGCCTCTCTGACGAACGAGAATGTTGCCGGCAAGAACAGCCTGACCGTCGCTACGCTTCGTGCCAAGACGTTTCGCCTCACTATCTCTACCGTTGTGGGAGGAACCGGTACCTTTTTTATGAGCGAATAAACTGATAAAAATCATCTTTATTTCTCCTTAAATTCTAATTTTTTTCTTTCCCTGCCTTGCGGCGAAAGGAAAAGCTGTGCCGTAAAGATTGAATACCGAATTAGAGCTCGATTTTTTCAACTTTTACTGCGGTGAAGGGCTGTCTGTGACCTTGCTTTTTACGTTCGTTTTTCTTAGCTTTATACTTGAAGACGATAATTTTCTTCGCCTTGTCCTGCTTAACGACCGTAGCGGTAACTTTTGCAGATTCAACTTCTGCGCCCGTTTTGATACCGTTTTCGTCGGCAACCATCAGCACTTTGAAAGATACGGATTCGCCTTCTGCTGCTGCGAGTTTTTCAACTTTAACAACGTCGCCTTCCGACACTTTGTACTGCTTGTTTCCGTTATCGATAATAGCGTACATAAAAATTTTTACCTCCTCTTTCCAGTCTCGAAGAATTTCCAAGGCGCGCGCTTTTTTGGGAAAATCCTAAAAAATTGCGACTTAAAAAAGCCCGTTTCTATCGGCTCGAGTATTACTATACCATATTTTTTTTCTATCCGTCAAGCATTTTTGCGCGTTTTTTCTTATTTTTATCAAGATATTGGCAAAAAATCGTATGAAATAGGCGCAAACCGTCCACAATGGGGATAAGGAGAGTGAAAAATATGGAACAAACAGCAAAAAAGAAAACGGAAGAGGCTTTGGCGGAGATTTATCGCAACGCGCAGCTCGCCCTGCAATCCATTTCAAACATTTTGCCCGAGGTGGACGACGAGGAAATCAAGCGCGAGCTTACTTCTCAGCACGAGGAATACGAGCGGTTTTCGGCAAAAGCGGCTATGCTCGCTAAGGACATGGGCTTGGAGCTGAAAGAGCCAAATCCTATGAAAAAGGCAATGATGTGGGGCTCGATTAAGATGAGCACGATGACGGACAATTCGCGTTCGCACATTGCGGATATGATGGTGCAAGGGACGGTGATGGGAATCACGGCGTTGCGCACGTCGGCGAGCGAAGTGCCCGTGGACGGCAACGACGCGATTTTAGAGCTGCTCAATGAAATGATTACGGCGGAAGAGCAGTTTGAAAAGAAATGGAAGGAATATTTGTAATAGATTTTTAAACGTGAAACAATGAAAAAAGCGGCTTTTGCAAAATGATGCAAAGTCGCTTTTACATTATATATAATGATACGTCTGTTCGTTGATTATTCGTCGTCCGAGGCGTCCGTATCGTCCGTGTCAGCAATATCGTCCGTATCGTCCACGCCGTCCGTTTGCGTTGCGGCGAGGTTTGCCATATCGATAACGACACGGATTTTATCCAAAACGTCGTTTTTGCCATAGCCCGTCTCCGCAGACGTCGCCAAAAGATTTTTCTCGCCCAAATACAAGTCCGCCGCAATCGCGCGGATATGCTCTTTGAGCTTCATTTTCGACAGCTTGTCCGCTTTCGTGAGCACGACGGTGAACGGGAGAATATGGAAATTGAGAAACTCTATCATCTGCACGTCGTCTGCCGTGGGATCGTGCCGCGAATCTGCGAGCATAAACACGTGCGAAATCTTGTCCTTGTCCGCAAAAAACGCGTTCAGTGTCTTTGCCCATTTTTCCTTTTCGCCCTTGGATACGCGCGCAAAGCCATAGCCCGGCAAATCGGCAAGGATAAATTCGCCGAAATCGAAATAGTTGACGAGGCGCGTTCTGCCTGGCTCGCTACTCGTTTTCGCTAGCTTTTTACGGTTTGCCAGCATATTGATAAACGAGCTTTTGCCCACGTTGGATTTTCCGCACACAGCAATCATAGGCTTGTCGGGCGTGATAAATTGATCCGCGCGCGCCGCGGACGTGATAAACGTCGCGTTTTTTATCACCACGGAGGGGCGTTTGTTTTCTGCGTTTTCACGTTTCGTCTCGTACATGGTATGCTCCTTTTGTAAAAATTAGCGCTTTATTAACAACGGTGCGCGGGAACGCCTTGTTCGTCGGGAACGACGGGCAGGGGTTGGGGTTTCGGCGTACGTTTTTTGCGCGGTTTTGCCGTTTTGGGCTTAGCGGTGGGCGCAAGGTCGGCGTTGAGGTCGAACACGACGTCAAACACCTCGTCCACTTCCGCAACGGGGATAAACCGTACGTCGCGTTTCAACACCTCGGGCAATTCCTCAATCTCTCGTGCGTTTGCCTTGGGCATCAGCACCGTCTTAACGCCCACGCGTCTTGCGGCGAGCGCTTTTTCTTTCAAACCACCGATAGCGAGCACCTTGCCACGCAGGGTGATTTCCCCCGTCATAGCCACGTCAACGCGTACCTGCCTGCCACTAAGCGCGGATAATATCGCCGTGGCAATGGTGATGCCTGCGCTCGGCCCGTCCTTGGGCGTTGCGCCCTCAGGCACGTGGATATGCAGGTCGGTAGAGCTGAATTTTTCCTGCGGTATTCCGTATTTCTCCGCATGCGCGCGGATATAGGTGAGCGCCGCGAGCGCCGATTCTTTCATCACGTCACCGAGCTTACCCGTCAGCTTGATTTCGCCTTTCCCTGGCATTGCCATCGCCTCTACGGTGAGAGTCGTGCCGCCGACAGCCGTCCAAGCCAGCCCCGTCACCGCGCCGATTTCCGCGTCTTTTCTGCCTTCTTCGATAATAAATTTGGGCGCGCCGAGAAGCTCGGGCACTTTTGCGCCGTCCACCGTCACGCAAGGCAGTTCTTTATTCGACGCGTATTCTACGGCGATTTTTCTACACAGCGAACCGATGGTGCGTTCTAGCGTTCTTACGCCCGCCTCGCGCGTATAGCCCTCGATAGCCACGCGCACGCCATCCTCGGTGAACAGAGCGTTGTTGTCCGTCAAACCGTTCGCCGCCAACTGCTTAGGCGCGAGATACCGCCGCGCGATTTCCGTTTTTTCTTCTAACGTATAGCCCGACAACTCGATAATTTCCATACGGTCGCGCAGGGGCGCGGGGATAGTGTCGAGGCTGTTTGCCGTCGTGATAAACAGCACTTTGCTAAGGTCGTACGGGGCTTCGATATACCGATCGCGGAAGGAAACGTTCTGCTCGGGGTCGAGCACTTCCAACAGCGCGCCGGCAGGATCGCCGTGCATATCGGACGTGATTTTGTCAATCTCGTCCAAGAGGAACACGGGATTGATAGAGCCCGCGTTTTTCATACCGTACATAATCCGCCCGGGCATTGCACCGATATAGGTGCGGCGATGACCGCGGATTTCCGCCTCGTCCTTGACGCCGCCAAGGCTCATACGGACGAATTTTCTGCCCAATGCGCGCGCAATCGACTGCGCGATACTCGTTTTACCGACGCCGGGAGGGCCGACGAAACAAAGAATAGGCGCTTTCATATTCCCCGTCAGCTTTAACACGGCGAGGTATTCGGTGATACGTTCTTTTATCTTTTCCAAGCCGTAATGGTCGGCTTCCAGCACCGCAACGCAGTCGGACAGCTGTTCGGTGTCTTCCGTTTCTTCCGTCCAAGGGAGCGCCAACACCTGATCGAGATACCCCGTAATCACGGTGTATTCGGGCGAAGTCGTCTGCATTTTACTCATACGGTCGATTTCTTTAAGGCATTTTTTCTCCAAATCCTCGGGCAAGCCCTTGGCAAGGATTTTTTCACGGTATTCGTCCTCTTCCTTGCTATCGTCGCCAAGCTCCGAGTGGATAGCTTTCAACTGCTCGCGCAGGAAATATTCTTTTTGGTTTTTGTCGATATTTTGACGAACGGCAGCGGAGATTTTTTTCTCAATCTTCGAGATTTCCAGCTCGTCGTTCAAACAGCGTTCAAACAGCTTCATACGCTCCGTCAGGCGGTTTTCTTCCAAAATTTGCTGTTTAATTTCCAAGCGCACGCGCATAGCGGAAATCGCCACGTCCACGTACTCGTCCGCGTTAGAACAGCGTTCCAGCCGTGTGAACGTTTCTTTGGGGATTTTGCCGTCGGCAGAAAGCACGTCTTTCACCAGCTCTTTCGCCGTACGGAAATACGCCTCCTCCAGCACCTCGTCGCCGTGTACGGTGTGGATTTCGTCTGCAACGGCGTAAAAATAACCGCTTTCAAAGCCGATTGTGCGTGCTTTTGCGCGATACAAACCCTCGCACATAACGCGTACGATACCGCCGTTTAACTGCGCTACTTGCTTGATTTTCGCTACGCAACCGACGGTGTAAAGATCGTCGGCGTTAATCGTGTCTTTTTCCGTTTGGCGCTGTGAACAAATCATCACCAAACGATCGGACGCAGAGGCGCGTTCGATTGCTTTCAAAGTCATATCCCTGCCCACTTCAAAGGACACGTTGACGTGTGGAAACGCCACTTTTCCCCGAAGGGGGATTACGGGAAAAATATTCGTTGTTGTCGTTTCAATATTCGTGTAGTTTTCCATATGTTATATTATTAACCGAAAATCGCGTATTTTAAACAATTTTTTACGGAAACAACGCGCGAGAGCGTTTTGCCGTAAAGCGCGATGTAACGATTCGTTGATTAGTTATTGATTAGCTATTAAAAGCCTCCCTTATGGAAAAGGAGGCTTTCGTATCGTGACTGAAATGAAACTATACTAAAACGTACTGAAAGAGTGCGCGCTATTATTTGCCGCTCTTTTTCGCAGACGCTTTTG
This sequence comes from Clostridia bacterium, assembly GCA_017507005.1. Lineage (GTDB taxonomy): Bacteria > Bacillota > Clostridia > Christensenellales > Borkfalkiaceae > Scatosoma. Next base: position 39,808 of record JAFWBT010000002.1, read on the forward strand.
CGGGCGCTGCTTCTTCGTCTACGTCGTCCTCGTCGTCCTTGTCCTCGGGATTCGTAGAGCCGTAGCTGTAAGAATAGTGCGAATAGTAGTAATATTTCTTATAGCCGCCGTAGAATTTACCCGTTTGAGGCGCTTTGTAGTCGTTGACGACAACGCCGAGGACGTTCGCCTTGGCAAAGTTCAACGAGTTGAGCGCGCGAGAAATATCGCTGACGTAGGATACCTGGTGACGGCAAACGAGCACGGTACCGTCCGTGATCGGCGTCAACGCCAATGCGTCGGAGATGAGGAGCACGGGCGGCGTATCGATAATGACGTAATCGTAACGCTTACGCAGCTCGTCAACGAGGTTTTTCATTTCTTCGCTTTCCAGCAATTCGTAGGGACGGGGGGAGTGCGTACCGCAGGTGATATACGAAAGGTTTTCGTTCACGTGCGATTTATGAATTGCCTCGTCCAACGTCGATTGCCCCGACAGAGCGTCGGACAAGCCGGGAATCGTATGTTGTTTGAAATATTTTGCAATTCTGCCTTTACGGATATCGGCGTCTACGAGGACAACCTTTGCGTCCGACTGTGCGAACATCAAGGCAAGGTTGGTCGTTACCGTCGTTTTACCGTCCTCGGGATACGCGGACGTTATCATAATCGCCACGCCGCCCTCCGATTTTTTAGGCACGGACACCGAGAGCGCCGCTTTGAGGTTACGGAATGCTTCCGTTACGTCAAAGGGAGTTTCGTCGTTTAAAAGATATTCCGTTCTGCTGGAATGGTGATGATGTTTTTCGTTGTTTTTCTTTGCGCGTTTGTCGTGCGCGGTCTTGGTCATCTTAGGAAAAAGTCTCATTTTTTCGCCTCCTTGTTCGCTTTTGCGTGCGAATTCTTTTTTGCGGCGCTTGCCATTTCCATTTCTTCAATGGTAGGCACGACGCCAAGGACGGGAATATTGAAGTTTCTCGTGATGATTTCGTAATCGCGCAGACGCTTATCCGATCTGTCTACGATAATAATGATAACGCAAGCCACGACGAGCGCCGCCGCCGCGAACAGGACACCGTATTTAATCGCTTGCGAAGTGGTGTAGCCGCCGTTGGTGAGATGAATATTATCCGTACGGGTGATACGCTGACAATTCGTGCCGCTGTAACCGTCGGGAATTGCCATGTTTTCTTCTACGTAGCGGGGTACTTCGCGTTTAAGAACCTGCAACAGCGAGCTGGCAAATTCTTGGTCGTTCAGCACGGATACGTGTACGTAAATAAAGCTTCGAGCAAGGTTGTTTGCGTCTTCGATATCCGCCGAATCTTCGAGGTAGGAATAGTTCGTCGCGCTCATGATACGAGCCAAGTTCGCGCTATATTTACTCGTCTGACGCCAAGCATCCAGAGCCGTTTCCTTTGCTGCGTCGGAAATTTCCGTTGCGGCGTGTACGGCTGCTTCCGCTTCCGCGGCAATCGCCGTTGCGTTTTCCGTCTTTGCAACAGCCTGCTTATACACTTCGTACGCCTCGTCGAGCGCAGGCACTTCTTCGGGGATAAATTCCTCCTCGTCGAACGAGCCGGTATAGCCTGCCTTCTTCCACGCCTTGTTCAGTGCGGTGAGAGCTTTTGCTTCCGCTTCGAGAGCCACTGCTAAGGAATCGTTTGCCGATACGGCTACGCTTTGCGCCTGCTTCGTCTTTTCTAACAGCCCCACCGCAACGTCGATTTTATCGTCCAAGAGCAAAGGCTCGCCCGCGCGTTCGTCGTCGGCTTCCGTTGCCCAAACGCCTTTTGCAGGCAGACCGTTATCAAGCAGCATCAAACGTTCGGCAAAACTTTCAGAGCTGAGCAGCTTTATCATGTTATCCATGACGTGTCTGCCGTACGCGCCGTAAACGCCGTACTGGCTGCCGCCTGCGGTGATGCCACCGTTAAGACTGCCGCCAAGCCCACCGCCAAGATTGCCGCCGCCCATTTGCGACTGCGTCGGTTTTTCAGGATTGACGTAAAATTCTACTTTCGTGCCGTAATAGTCGATATCCACCGTACGCCAAATTGCAAACATACCGCCGGCGATACCGCTGATGAGGACGACGAGGATTAAAAGCTTGATTTTGCTAAAAAGCAAATGAACGAGTTCGAGTAAGCTAATACCCTCTTCTTTCTGAACATTCTCTTCCATCAGAATCTCCTTAACACAAATTTTCTTTCTCAACGAATTTTCAACGAAAGCGGAGCTTGTCCGCGTATTTTCGAGGGACGTAGTAAACATACTACGTCGGTTACATTATACCATTTCCCCTTGCTATTGTAAAGCGTTTTTTCGACAAAAAAACGCAAAAAAAATCGCGCCTGCCTTGAAAAGAGTTTTCTTTTGTGCGTCGTATAGCCGTTTTTTTGGACGAACGGTCGTTTCAACGCGTACATGGTAGGGCGATTTTAAAAAATAAACGGGTGTAAAATTGTCAAAAATTGCTATTCAACGCGTACACGGTGGCTTGGTTTATGTAAAAATCACACAAAATCGCCGTGCTTGTACGCAAATAGAGGTTTAGTAAAGGATTTGCGCTTTGTCGGGCAGGGTTAACACCTTTGCCGTATCGCCGCGCACGGTGAACGATTCTTCCTTATACGTTTTATGGGGCACGAAATAAACACGCTTGTCCTTCCAGCGATTTTTCGCTTCAACGGAGAAAAATCCCTCGTTTAAAATCTTGTGCATAATGTTTTCGTTCAGCTCGATAACGGCGGCGGTGTACCCATCCGCAAAACAATCGAGAATAGCGGCACGGATACGCGCGATTACAAAAATGTCGCCGTGTACGTGTCCGTGACCAGCGCAGTCGGGGCAGGGCTTGACGAGCTGGGAAAGCACGTCGTGGCTCAGCCGTTTACGGGTAAATTGCGTCAAACAAAGGTCGCTCATAGGCAACACGTTGCATTTGGTCTTGTCTAGCGCAAGGCAATTTTTCAGCTCTTCGGTGACGGCAAGGCGGTGTTCTTCCCTTTGCATATCGATAAAATCGACCACGACGATACCGCCGATATTCCGCAAGCGCACCTGCCGCGCTATTTCTTTCGCCGCGGCAAGATTGACGGCAAACGCCGTTTCTTCCAGGCTCGTTTCGCCAACGTAACTGCCAGAATTGACGTCCACCACCGTCATGGCTTCCGTATGTTCAATGACGATATAGCCGCCGTTTTTCAAGGCTACGGTGGGATCTAACGCCTCGTATAAAAGGGGGCTGATGCCGTATTCGGTAAAGAGCGAGCGATTGCCTTTATAAAACACCAGCTTGCGTTCGGGAATATCACCGCGCAGCTTCACCAGCCGTAACAGCCGTTCGTACAGCTCCGCGTCACCGACGTGGATAGCTGAAATCTCGTCCCCGAAACAATCGCGCACGATTCGTACGGGCAAATCGTCGTCCTCGTGCAACAGCGCGCCAATGGGCGCATTTTCCGCCGCTTTCAAGGTCTGCTGATGCAATTTTTTAAGGTATTCCGCCTCTGTTTTCAGTTGTTTTTGCGTGGCGAACGGCGCAAGCGTACGCACGATAAACCCGTCGTCAGCCGCCTCGCGCATATTCGACACCACTTTTAAAAGGGTGGAGCGCAAATGCTCGTCCGTGATTTTTCTAGAAATCCCCAAAAACTCGGTATGCGGCAAATAAATAATACGCTTACCGACGAAAGAGAGGTTGGTGGACACCTTTGCGCCTTTCGTGCCGCGCGCCGGTTTCGTCACCTGCACGAGAATCTCGTCGCCCTCTTTCAAATCGAGCAATTTTGCGTTCGTCGCGACCATGGTACCGTCGTATTTGCTATAATCGGTGTACGTTTCTTCCATAGACAGATAGCAATTTTTCGCCAAACCACAGTTTACGAACGCGGCGTTCATACCCGAAAGCACGTTGGTGATTTTGCCTTTGTAGACGTTCCCGATAACACCCGTACGCGGTTCGTTTTCGATATAAAATTCTATCAAAGCACCGTCTTCGACCAAAGCGGCAAATTGCCGTCCGCAAAAGCGGTCTAAAAACCATTCTCTTTTTACGTCTTTTTTCATTAGCAGACCGCCTTTTTAGTCGAAAAATGTTACGCGTTCGTGAAAGAATATGTAAAGACGCGTACAATATAGTATAACACCAAAATTGTTATTTGGCAAGAAGTTTTATCGTTTTTCGCTCCGTTTTTTACGGTTTTTGCGCAAAAACATGCCTTTTTTTGTCCTTTTTTAACGCAAATTTCCGTTTTTAACGGGCATTTTTGTCCACCGAGCCAAAATACAGCTCGTCAAGCGTCGTATACGGGGTAGGCGCGAGAAGAAAGTGCTGCGATAGCTGATTTTGCGGCAGGTCGTATAGCCAACGCTCGTTTTCGTCGTACACTTCCAAGACGAGATAACAGCCGCGGGATAAAAACCGCAGGGCGTCTTTAATCGGGCGATTGCCCAGCACCGCCACGCGGCGGATTTCCGCGCCTTTTTTCAGGGCGTCCTGATAGGAAAAATCCAGCCGATTATATACGGCGGTTTTGTCGCGATTGCCTAGCGCGCCGACGAAAAGGAATACGGAAAACAGCAGCAGGGAAAGATTAGGGGTTTTTCGCAAGCAAGTGCCTATAAACAGCAGCGCGAACAGGAGCGCAAACGAAAGGGTGAGCGCGCGCGCAATGCGTTTGGCTTTTCGCTCTGCCCTCCCCTCTTGTGGTTCCGTTTTCATAAAAAATCGAGCGAGCGCGCATTGAAAAATTCTGCCGCCGTCCAAGGGATAGGCAGGCAGTAAATTGACGAGCGCAATCGCCAAGGAAGAATAGCAAGCGGTGTCCGTGAACGCGTACATGGTAGGGCTTAACCACCAAATCGCAACGAACGCGGCGGCGGTAAATAGGTTGCAAAGCGGCCCACACAGCGCGACGAAAATTTCGTCTTTGAACGAGATACCTTTCAAGTCCCCGTCAATCACCGCGCCAAAGGGCATAAGGACGATACGGTGCAGTTTATAGCCTAATTTTGCGGCGGCGAACGCGTGCGCGCACTCGTGCTGGATGGCTACGAGCGCGCTGAGTAAAAATAAAAACAGCTCTCCTTTAAAACAGTACCACACGCCCACGGCAACAAACAACGGGTGCAGGCGTAAAAAACCGCGGCGGTAGGACGGGTTAGAGGGCGAAAACGGCGAAAAAGGCGCGATAGGCGTGGTCGGCGCAGTCGGCGCGGACGGTGAGGACGTCGCAGACGACGCCAAGGGCGCGGAAGAAGAGCGACAGCGCCGCGGCTGCCGCTCTCGTGTATTCGATTTACGCAAACGCAAGGCGCGCGGCGGTTATTTCGTCACCCACGCAAGGCAGTTTTCCTCGGTGAGCTGAAAGCAATTCAGCAGTTCGCCCTTGGAATACATCGTCACCTGCACCTCCGCGTCACCGTCCGAAAAGCCCACGGGTACGTTCGCGCGCACGTCGTCGCCTACCGTATAATACACCCGATCCAGCCCGTTAAACGCGCCCGTAAAGGTGTCGGAATAGGCGAGGGTGAGGCAATACGTGCCGTCCGCGTTTTGCGTTACGTCTTTCACTTTGCCGTTTGCGGCGGGGTACACGTGACACTCGTCCGTGAACGTGAGAATCCCCGTCGGGGAAAGCGTAAGCTCGGCATCCGACAGCTCGCTAACCACGCTGTTTAACGTGAAATCGGTGTACGCGCGGTTGTCAGCGCTCGCCGCTTGCCCGTTGCCCGACATAGCGCGGAAGAACGTGTTGATAGCGCTCGCAGGGACGAAAACGTTGGTGAGGAAGATAGCGCCGCACAGCGCGCACGCCGCCGCAAACTCCGTCGCCAGCGTAATTCTCATGGCTTTTGAGGGCGGTGTTTCCTCGTTCAACGCGTACATGCCCCCCTCGTTTTCCAATTCGTCTTCAAATTCGATGTCCAAATCGTCCTCCAAGGCATAGTCTTGCGGCTCTAAACGGGATTTGCGATTCCAAAAGCCGTGTTTCACATCTGCGGAGTACAATCGCACAGTGTCGATACGGTCGGGCACGGAATCAAAATCAATACTGCCCTCGCTGTTTGCGCTCTCGGCGAACAGCTCTGCATCCGCGGTGATTTCCTGCGGCTGCGGTTCTTCACGCAGCTTATCGTTCACCTGCGCGATAACGCTATCCCGCAACGGGTTTTGCGCGTTGGCGTTGTTTGATTTGCTCGCATTTACGTTGTTTGCGTTGTCGATATCGTTTGCGCCCAACGCGCCGCGTGAAAAATTGTGTTCAACGTCGGGAGTTTTTTGTTTCCGACGGCGTTGTTTTTTTACTACGTTGACGGTGGAAACGGGGATTTCCAGCATTTCCGCGTATTCGATTTCTTCGTTCATACAAAATCTCCTTACACATTGCTTTTTTAGCTCTGTCTTATCCTATGCAAAGCGCAGGGAAAATAGAACGATTTAGAAAACGTTTTGCCTTTTGAAAAGTGATGAAAGGCGCAAAAAAGTGAAAAGATAGAAAAATGTGAAAGGCGTGGAAAGAGCGAACGGGCGTTAAAAAACCCCGCCGAAATCGGCGGGGTGGCAGGTAAATTTATCCATATAATAAGAATATGGAGAAAGGAACGACGTTTCAAAACCTCAAAATTTCAAAAATCTAAAATCTTAAAAGTTCAAAAAGCCGTTTACGAGTTCAAAAGCCGTTCACGCTATATTTTTGCGGCGTGAAATATTCGGCAGGCACGCCCTCGTCCCCCGTCGTTTGCTCGTCCGAGCTGTACGGTGTGGTGAGCGGCGCGTTGCGGTCGGGCGCGGTGGGCTTGAAGAAAAACAAGCTCGTCAGCGGCAAAAGACAGAGCATCACGACAAAGGACGTTAGCCCGATTTTTAGCTGTTTGCGCCGTTTTTTTAATTGTTCTTCCCGTTTGGCGATTTTTTCAAAAACGTCTTGCGAGAGTTGTTTAGAGGTCTTCATAGTGGATACCTTCCGATAATAATTGTTGTTTGAGGGCGTTTTTCCCGCGCGTGAGGAGGTTGTATACTTGTTTTATCGGTCGGCGCGTGATTTTTGCGATTTCCTCGGGGCTTAAATCCTCAAAAAACCGCAAAGACAGCACTTCGCGATAGTCTTTTCGTATTTTTGGCAACGCGTCGCGCAAAATTTTAATCCGTTCGGCGCGTTCTAACGAGGTTTGTGGGCTGTCGTTGTAGTAGAGAAAACGCAATACTTCTTCCTGCCCGTCCGCGCCCGTTTCCGTCAAAGCGTCAAGGGAAATTTCCTTTCGCCGCGTCCGTTTTTTCAGGGCGTTCAGCGATTTGTTCCGCGCGATTGTGTATAGATAAGTTTTTAGTGTCGCGTTGTCCGTTTCCCGAAAAGACCGTTTATAATACAGTGCCAAAAAAACGTCCGTGAGGATATCTTCCGCCAAAAAAACGTCGTGCACGTAGCCGTAAATAAAACGGAGCAGACCGCGCTGATAGAGGGAGATTAGCTCTTCCAATCCCCGCTCGTCGCCTTGTAAAAATCGGCGATATAACGCGATGCCGTCGTCTTGCATACCGTCCTCCCACGAAAGGGCCTCTATCACTTTAACACCGCCCGTTCGCTTTTTGCTCTGTTTTTTTCGTTCGTTTTTTATCTTTTTACGGCGTTTCTTGCCCGTCGTTCGTTTCTTTGTTCACTGCGTCGTGAATATCTGCCGTGTTGCACCCGTCTATCCCGTCGAGGCTCACTATGCCGTGGCAATATTCGTAATACCAGCATCGATAGGGCGTATCGCAATGCTCGCCCACGCCAATAAGAGGGCAGGGCGCGTCTTTGCGTTTGAGTTTTCCAAATTCAAAGATGTGTTTTTCCGCTAGCCGTTCCATACGCTTTGCCGCCGCTGTCACGTCCACGATTTTATAGGCGATATCACCGTGAAAAACCGTTTCAACGCGTACATGCCCCCCTTCTTCGTCAATTTTTAGGGGTTCGTTCAAGGCAGGCAGAACGAGGTGCGAGGAGGACAACGGCACGCCGTTTTTTCTTAAAATCAGGCGTTGAAAACCAAGGTCCACGAGAAATTCCTTACGCACCGCGGCAGAGTTTTTCACTTCGTACAAGGCGTAAGAATTCCCGTCCTTTTTCAAAATATCGGCGGCGCAATAATTGCCATACCACGAAAAAGCCGCCTCGCAAACGACGGGGGTATTTTCCTCTAACAACTGCTTGGTTTTTTCGAGCATAGCCGCAAAATGCAGCCGCCCGTCCTCGCGATAGGTGGTCGTTTCCACGTACTCGCCGAAAATCCCCATTGCGCCGTCGCCAAAATCGTTGCCAGCGTCCAGCCGCGCCTGCACCTCGGGCGGAATAATTTTTTCTTCCGGATGATGACTGTCCAGCCACAGCATTTTTTGGCATTGCAACGCGCGCACAAAATCAGTTTTGGATATAGGCATAACGCCCTCCTTGTTAGTATTTGCGTTTTGTGGCTTTGCATACGGCGGCAAATAACCAAAAACGCACCGCTAAAAGCATACCATTTTTTCGCTTTTTTGTCAATAGCCATAGAAAAACCCTTGCATTAAATTTTCGTAAAAATTTACCGTGAGATTTTTCAAAAATCCGCCAAAATCACCGTAAAAAAAGCAAACCCTACGAGGGGCTTGCTTTTTTAATGGGGGAGCTATTCCTTTTCAGGATTGTAGTATTTTTATTTGTCTATTCCGCGCTCGCCGCGATAGGCTCGGGCTTGTTTTGCAGGGAATACAAATCAAACTCGCTGTCGATATCAAATTCTTCCGCGGAATCGAACGCGGCGAGTTTAGAAACGGACACTTCGTACGCCGTCATGGTTTTGACGTCCGTTTCCGACAGTTTTTTCTGATATTCGCGGCTTTGGATTCTGCCCGAAATGGCGATTTTGTCGCCGACGGCGAGATTTTTGACAAACCGCGCGTTTCTGCCCCACGCGATGCAGGGGATATAGTCCGATTTATTGTAGGCGCGATTGACGGCGATGAGGATATCGGCAATCTCGCGATTGAACGGAGTCGTGCGATAGATGGGCGGTTTGCAAATATAGCCGCTGAGCAAAATACTGTTTGGATTTTTATCGGGCAGGGTGGGCAGCAGCTCGCGGACGAACACCGTCAGCATCAAACGGGATTTGCCGTTTTCGATTTTGTTATAGCTGCGAAACTGCCCGAGCGCGCAAATCTGCTTGCCTTTGCCGAGCATACCGTCTTGTATCAGCCGTTCAGAAACGGTGATCGGCAAAATATCCGCCTGCCCCGACAGCCGCATAACGCGTACGAAGAATTCGTAAAATCCCTCGCCGTAAACCTCGTGCGAGAATTTTGCATCGCTGACAATCTCGCCCATCACGTACACCTTGTTGTTTTTTTCCGTTACGTAGTTCATAGTATTACCTCCGAATTGTACTCTATAAAAAAGCGACGTATTTCCGTCGCATTTCTGCGTTGTGTCTGTGCGCGCCTTGCTCGTGTACGGCTAGTACACTCCCGTCGACGTGCTCGTCACGCCTAGAACTGCTCGCAACTACGCCGCTTTTGGGACAAAAGGTCACGTTCGACGTATTTTCGTCGCATTTCTGCGTTGTGTCTGCGTTTGTCATTGCGAGCGCAGCGAAGCAATCTCGTATAAATAACAGCTGCAATTCTTTGCGCGCCTTAAAAATTCAGTCGCCTACGAGGCAGGGTGCTGCCTGCCGCTAGTGTCTATCGTATAGTTTTTCGTATAAATCAGCTCGCTAATCGGCACGAATTGATAGCCGCGATTTTTCAGCGTCGAAAAAATCATAGGCAGAGCCTCCGCCGTGTGTAGACCGTTATTATGACAAAGAATAATCGAGCCGTTTTTCGCGCCGTTGACGATACGCAGGGCGATTTCCGTCGCCGAGAGATTTTTCCAATCGAGCGAATCCACGTCCCATTGAATAGGGTACAGCCCCATATCCTTACAGGTGTCGATAAGCAAATCGTCATAGTCCCCGTACGGCGGACGAAAAAGCGTCACTTTTTTGCCCGTAATCTTCTCAATCGCGGCGCAGGACGAGGTTAGCTCGTCACGAATTTCCTTTTCCGTTTGCTTGCTCATATACGAGTGAGTGCGGCTGTGCGTTCCCATTTCGTGGCCCGCCGCAACGATTTTTTGCACGTATTCGGGATATTTCTCCACCCAAAACTGCACGGCGAAAAAGGTACACCGTACGTCGTTTTTTTCCATCGCAGTAAGTAGCGCGTCGGTGTGTTCCACGCCCCAAGCGCAATCGAAACTAATCGCTATTTTTTTCTCCTGCGTTTCGACGCTATAAATGGGTAAAGAACGCGTTGGACGCATACCTGCCCCCGTCGTTTGGGCTGTTTTCAGGCTTTGTTTGACGCAAAAAGCAGACGTGCAAACAACGGCGAACAGCGCGCATAAAAACAAACAAACGAGGGAAAATCCACCCAAAAACCGTTTTGCGCGGAAACACAAAATCATATCCACACGCCTCCATCATACCATTTTATTTTCGTCGGAATTTCAGCGAAAAAAAGTATTTTTGTCCCCTTTTGTCGCTTTTATTTTTTCCGATTTTCAGGTCAAAAATAGTCTATTCGCGGGGTGTGATAAATATGCCAAAAGTCCGTGTAAACGGTTTACTTTTTCGATGAAAACGTGTATAATTATTCATATAATCTATGGAGGAGGCGTATCGTGAAGATTTGGGCAAAGCTGATGGACGGCGGACGGATTAAAAAACAGTTTGTTTACGAAAATCCCGAACGGCTGACCTATTCACATTTTTTCGAGTATCTCACCGAGATTTGTCACGAGCTGGACGTGCCGACGCCCGTGCTCACGAAAACGCACGTTTTTAATTTCGCAAAATTTAACCACGTAAAATTTTTACAGCGGGATTTCGTGGAAACGCTGGGTTACGACCATTTATTTTTAGAAAATATGCTGTAATCAACGCTGTGAAAAATAAGAAAAAGGCAGGAAAAAACAATGACGGCTTTTGAAAAGGACATTCTCAACATTTTGAAAGAGGACGCGCGTATCGCGCCCAAAAAAATCGCGGCGATGCTCTCCACGACGGAAGATGAAGTGAAAGCAAGCATTGCCGCGCTGGAAAAGAGCGGCGTGCTCGTAAAATATACCGCCATCGTCAATGCGGAAAAGGAGGAAGACTCCCTTGTAGAGGCGCTTATCGAGGTGAAAGTGACGCCCAAGAAAAAGGAAGGATTTGACGGGATTGCAAAGCAGATTGCGGCGTTCCCCGAGGTGAAAGCGGTGTATTTGATGAGCGGCGCGTACGATTTGGCGGTGTTTATCGAGGACAAAACGTTACAACAGGTGGCGCGGTTCGTTTCCGAGCGTATTTCCACCTTCGACGGCGTTATCTCCACCGCGACGCACTTTATCTTGAAAAAATACAAGATTGAGGGCGCGCTGACGGAAAAAGAAGACGAAGATTATCGTTTGTCCGTGCAGGCGTAAAAATAGCGTTCAACGCGTACATGGTACGTCCATTTTAAGAAAAAATAGGTAATAATTATGCGTGATTTTGTCAATCAAAAATCCAAGCTGATACAGCCGAGCGGTATTCGGAAATTTTTCGATATCGTTCGTGAAACGGAGGGCGCAATCTCCTTGGGCGTGGGCGAGCCTGATTTCGTCACGCCTTGGAAAGTGCGTTCGGCTGCTATCACTTCTTTACAGCGTGGGCATACGCAATACACGGGCAACCGCGGTATGCCGGTGCTCTTACAGTTAATTTCTCGGTATTTAAACGAGCGGCTGGGTTTAGAATACGATCCAAACCATATCATCATCACCATCGGCGGTAGTGAGGGTATCGATTTGGCTCTGCGCGCGTGCGTGGAGCGCGGCGACGAAGTGCTGATTCCCGACCCCGCGTACGTGTCCTACTCCCCTCTCGTTTGTATGGCGGACGGTACGCCCGTGCAGGTGGAGTGCCGCGAAGAGGATAATTTCGTATTACAGCCCGACCTGTTGGAAAAGGCTATCACGAAAAACACCAAGGCAATTATTCTAACCTACCCCAACAACCCGACGGGCGCGATTATGACGCAGGAGCAATTAAAGGCGATTGCCGCGGTGATTATCAAACACGACTTGCTCGTCATCACCGACGAAATCTATGCCGAGCTTACCTACGACGGCAAACACAGCTCTATCGTGTCTCTGCCTGGGATGAAAGAACGCACGGTGTACGTCAGTGGTTTCTCCAAGGCGTTTGCTATGACGGGCTGGCGTATGGGCTACGTGTGCGCGCCTGCCGCAATCGACGAGGCAATGTTCAAAATCCACCAATACGGGATAATGTGCGCGCCGATTATGTCGCAGTACGCGGCAATCGAAGCGCTGAAAGACGGCTTTTCGGACGGCTTTGCCACGGTGGAAGAAATGCGCGATTCTTACGACAAGCGCCGTAAATTCGTGCTGCACTCGTTAGAAGAAATCGGTCTGCATTGTTTTGAACCGCAGGGCGCGTTTTACGCCTTCCCCTCCGTCCGTTCGACGGGCTTAAACGGCGAGGAGTTTGCCGGCGGTTTGTTAAAGAGCGAAAAAGTGGCAGTCGTACCCGGGAACGCGTTTGGGAAATTCGGCGAAAATAACGTCCGTCTTTCGTACGCAACGAGTATGAACGCCCTTTCCGAAGCGTTTGACCGTATGTCGGCGTTCGTGTCCAAGTGCAAATAAAGCGCTAAAAAGGACAAAAAACGTACGAAAACTTGTAAAATCGTGCAAAAAATAGATGAGGAAATCCCGAAGAATAGGTGAAATTCTTTTAAAAACGAACGAAAATCATTGACAAACGTCATAAAATAATATATAATAAGGACGCTAAAAGAAAAAAATGCCGTGGCTTTTGGTAAAAAAAGTCACGGTTGTATTTTTAACGTTCCGCAGGCGAACGGTTTTTTTCGTGTATTTTCGTTCTTTTTGGGTTCGTGAAAAGGAGCGAAAACCGAGGGAAAACGGGCGTAAATATAAGGGCGGAACAGGAGGAGTTTAATGGCAGAACAGCAATTTGAAATGACGAAAAAAGGTTATGACGAGGCGGTGGAACGTCTGAAATATTTGCAGACGGTAAAGCGTCAAGAGATCGTGGAACGTATCGCAGAGGCAAGAAGCCACGGCGACTTGTCGGAAAACGCAGAGTACGACGCTGCGCGTAACGAACAGACCATGAACGAAATCGAAATCACCGATTTGGATTACAAAATCAAGAACGCAGTCATTATCGAAACCAGCAGTGATACCTCTTTCGTGCATATCGGCTCGAAAGTGAAGGTGTACGACGAGGAATTGGAAGAAGAAGACGTATACGAAATCACGGGTACGCTTGAATCCAACGCAATGGAAAACAAAATTTCCAACGAGTCCCCCGTCGGCGCGGCATTGCTCAAACATAAAGTCGGCGACGTGGTGCGCGTAGTCGCTCCCGACGGCGAATACAAGCTGACGATTAAAGAAATTTTCTAATTTCAAAAGCGAAAAGTATCCCAGTAAAAACAAAAAATTTTGTAAAACGTTCCGAGAGTTTTTAGGAATTATCAGTTAAGAGGTTTACAAATGCAAGAAAACAAGAACGTACCCGCGCCCACCGAGGCGGCGGAAGAAGAACAACTGATTGAACAGGCGAGAATCCGCCGTGAAAAGCTGGCAAAGCTCGTAGCCGAGGGCAAAAACCCCTACGAGCAGGTGAAATATCCCGTAGACGTGGACAGCGAAACAATCAAGAATAATTTTGAAGCGTACGAAGGTAAGGTCGTGACGATGGCAGGCAGAATGATGTCCCGCCGTATCATGGGTAAAGCGTCCTTCTCGCACATTGCGGACAGAAGCGGCTCTATCCAAATTTATGTCACCCGTCAGGATATCGGCGAAGAAAACTATATGTCTTATAAAAAAGACTACGATATCGGCGACATTTTCGGCTTTAAGGGCTACGTGTTCAAAACGCAGACGGGCGAAGTGTCCGTGCACGTTAGCGAACTCACCCTTTTGACGAAATCCCTTCTGCCCCTGCCCGAAAAATATAACGGTTTGCAGGACAAGGATATGAAATATCGTCTTCGTCACCTCGATTTGATTATGAACAAAGACGTTCGCGACACTTTCCGTGTTCGCTCGCAGATTTTGAAAGAAATCCGCGCGTTCTTGGACGATAGAGGATATCTCGAAGTGGACACCCCTACGCTGTTGCCTTTGGAAATCGGCGCAGACGCAAGACCGTTCAAAACGCACCACAACGCGCTCGATTTGGATATGTATATGCGTATCGAAACGGAGCTGTTCTTAAAGCGTTTGATTGTCGGCGGTATGGACAAGGTATACGAAGTGGGCCGTATCTTCCGTAACGAGGGTATGGACGCGTATCACAACCCCGAATTTACGTCTATCGAAATGTACGAAGCGTACAGCGACTATTTCGATATGATGGATATGATTGAGGAGCTGTATAAGACGGTAACCTTAAAGGTGTGCGGCACGTTGGATATCACCTATCAGGGCACGGAAATCCACATGGGGGACTGGACAAGACTCACTATGGCGGAGGCTGTGAAAAAGTACGCTGGCGTTGATTATAACGACTGGGCTACGGACGAGGACGCAAGGGCGGCGGCAAAATCGCTGGGCGTAGAGCTGGAACACGAAAACGCAACGAAGGGCTGGGTGCTTATCGAGCTGTTTGACGCGTTTGTAGAAGACAAACTTATTCAGCCGACGGTGATTTACGATTATCCCGTAGAAAACTCGCCTTTGGCAAAGCGTAAGCCTTCCAACCCCGCGTTCACCGAACGTTTTGAATACTTCATCTGCGGCCACGAATACGGCAACGCTTTTTCGGAATTGAACGATCCTATCGACCAAAAGCAGCGTATGGTAAAGCAGGTAGAGGCGAAACGCGCAAAGGGCAACAACGACGCGCAGGTGGACGAAGATTTCATCAACGCATTGGAATACGGCTTGCCTCCTACGGGTGGCTTGGGCATGGGGCTCGACCGTTTCGTTATGCTGCTTACGGACAGCTCGACGATTCGCGACGTTATCCTCTTCCCCACGATGAAGCCTAAGAAATAAAGATAATCGCGCCGATTTGCACGGCTTTTCCGCGCAGATCGGCGTATATTTTATAAATCTTTTTTACGAAAACAAACAGAGAAGCAAGGATAGGAAAATATAAAAATATACAGAGCGGTATAAATTTCATCAAATACCTGCCCTATTTATTTTTAAAATCATATTCGTTTATGCACAAAATATACTGTGCATAAACGAGGAGAATTGGAGAAAAAGATGGACGCAAAAATCACGAAATTAAGATTGAGCCGTATGCTCTCGTACGACTGGATAAAAATAGCGGCGGTAGCCGTGGCAGGGATATTCGCGTGGGTGCTCATTTTCACGATGACCGCTACGCGCATAAAACCCTCGCAGCAATTTGGCGTTATGAATTTTTTAGGGAACGCATCCTTTAACGCCACGTATTTTTATGATGATTTTGAAAAGACGATGAAAGGCGACGTATTTTCGTACGAGGTAATCGAATCGGCGGTGTGCGATCTTGCCGCGACTCCAGATCAAGCAGGCACCTTGATGGAAGCGCGTTTGGCGACGAACGAGGTGGACGTTGTTTTTGCCGCGAACGTGGAAAACGTGGACGCGAAATGGGAAGTAACGGACGAATACGGCGAAACCACGACGAAAAATCCTACGTATTTAGAACAGCTCGTCAGCAATAGATGGTATCAGCTGATGAACCTTGATTTGGAAAGCGAAGCGGGCTTTTTCAAAAAAATGGAAAGCTACGTCAATCAGTTTTATAACGAGCCGCAGGATTTCAAGGCGGCGACAATGGAAATGGGCGCGAAAGAGCCTGACGCGCAAAAGGTGGAAAGAGCTTTCCGCGCGCGCGCTAAAAAGAATAAGGACAAGCGTTATAAAAAGGAAAAGGATATCCAAAAAGGCGTGGCAAACGACGTGCAGCGTATTAAAAAATATTACGGCGCGTTGGTGGAATTTTACGATTATTTGGAAGAGGGCTACGTCGAGATGACGACAGTGGTTTTGGATGAGCACAACACGGGCGTGTTCGGCATCAATCTTTGCCCCAACGAAGAAACGATGGGCGATTTGAAAAAGGTTGCCGCGTATAACCAGTATTATTACGTGGACGAGAACGGCCAAGAAGTGAGCGTAGATACGTCGTCCGATTCGTCTGATTCGTCCGAGGAATTTTCGTACACGCTGACCTCGAAACTGTCGGCAAAAGATATGAATATTGCCTTTTTCCGTTTGGAAGTGGAGGAGGGTTTTCAATACGAGAGCCTCTTATACGTAAACCATTTGGTAAGAACGTACCGTACGGCGCAGGAATAAGCGCTGCGGTATTCGCAAAATAATTGCCTAAAATCACGATAATTCAGCAAAAGGATTCACGGGAAACGGCAGAAAACCGTAAAGAAATGTTAAAGAAAGCTGTGAAATAAAAGGGGACGCGGAGGCAGTATGCAAAAGGGCTTGCAGGCGTATTTGCGCGATAAGGCTACGCTGAAAAATTGCAAAATTTATCAAATGCTGTCTAAGGCGGCGAAAGGTCGGCACGTCTCTTTTCACACGCCAGGGCATAAGAACGGGCGGTGGGACATCACCGAGCTGTCCTTTTCGGACAATCTTTCCGCGCCCAAGGGCTGTATTGCCGAGGCGGAGAAGGATATAGCGGAAATACTCGGCGCGCAAAAGAGCTTTATTCTCACGGACGGCAGTACGTCGGGGGTGCTGGCGATGCTGTACGTAGCGGCGCAGCGCGGCGTGAAAAGGATAGCCGTTTGTAAGGACTCGCACAAGAGCGTGTTCAACGGCTGTAAATTGTGGGGGATAACTCCCCTTATCTATACGCAGCCACGCCGTAATAAAATACCGTTCCCCCATACCATGTCTGCGACGAACGAAGAATTTATGCAGGTTTTGACGGCGGCGGACGCGGTGTTTTTGACCTCGCCCGACTATTATGGAAACGTAGCTGATTTGGCGCCCATACAGGCGTTTTGTCAGAAAAACAACAAACTATTGCTTATCGACGGCGCGCACGGCGGACACCTGCATTTTGATAAGGCGCAGTACGCAGGGGCGTATGCTGATATTTGGGTGGACGGCGTTCATAAGAGCTTGCCTGCCTTTACGCAGGGTGCGGTTGTTTCCGCGCGGACGGCGGAACTTGGCGAAGCTTTGCGAAAGGCTGTGGATATCTTCCGCACGACTAGCCCGTCCTATCCCGTGATGGCGTCGGTGGAATATGCTGTAAAATATCCCAAAAACGAAGCGTTGGAACGAGAAGTAGCGGCTTTTAAAAACGCCCACAATCGCATATATCCAAGCGCGGACTGGACAAAACTGTGCGTCCGTTTTGGGAAAGACGCCTTTACGGTGGAAAAGGAGCTAGAAAAGGCAGGGCTGTACGCAGAGTTTTGCGACGGTAACGTCGTTATGTTTTATCTCTCTGCGGCAACGACAAAAAAACAATTTGCGTTGTTGAAAAACACCCTCGTCGCGCTGTTTGAAAAATACCCTCTAAAGGAAGATACAAACGAGAATACAAACGAGACTACGGGCGGCGAAAAATCGAGCGAACGGATAGTAGAAAATACAGCCGAAAATACGGTTCAACTCGACCATGCCCCCCTCGTTTTGGATGAAAATACGCGAACGCAATGGGTGAGCTTGGACGAGGCGATAGGCTGTATTTGCGCTTGCGCTTGCGGTATGTTTCCGCCCTGCACGCCGTTGATTTCGGTGGGCGAACAGGTAAAACAAGAACAAATCGAGCTATTGAAAAACGCCGACAACGTTTTCGGGCTTTGTGAAAATAAAATACTCGTATACAAGCACGAGTGAAGGAATACGATAGTATGGAAAGAGCAGAGGAAAGAACGGGAAAATTCATCACGTTCGAGGGCTGTGACGGCTGTGGCAAAAGCACGCAGCTGCGTCTTTTTAGCGAATATTTAGAAAAAACGGGTACGCCATACATATTCACCCGTGAGCCGGGCGGCGGCAAAATCTCCGAGGCGATTCGTGAAATTTTGCTGAGTGGCAAGAACACGGAAATGACGGACGAGTGCGAGGCGCTCTTGTACGCGGCGGCGCGCGCGCAGCATTTACGCGACCGTGTGCAGCCTGCCTTGGCGTCGGGAAAGCTGGTCGTGTGCGACCGTTACGTGGATTCGTCCCTTGCCTATCAGGCATACGCGCGTGGGCTGGGCGAGGATTTCGTGCGTAAAATCAACGCGTACGCGTTGGAAAAATATCGCCCCGACGTGACGGTGTTTATCGACCTCACGCCCGAGGAAGCGTTTTTGCGTAAACACGGCGCGGACGAGAACGACCGTTTGGAACAGGCAGGGATGCAATTTCATAAGCGCGTGTACGAGGGTTATAAGAAGATTGCCGAGCAAGAACCTGACCGTGTGGTGTGCGTGGACGGTAGACAGTCCGTCGAAGAGGTGTTTGCGGCGGTGTTGGCGGAATTGCGCGCGCGGAATATTTTGCAGTAACCGAATTTTGGAACAACGAAAGGTGAGAAAAACGGAGCGAGTATGGGCGTTATAGAGGTGTTGTTGACGGGCGTGGCGTTGTCGATGGACGCGTGCGCCGTGGGCATGACGAACGGAATGTGCAATGCGAAAATGCCGTTTAGAAAAGCGGTGTTAATCGGCGGTTTGTTCGGTTTTTTCCAGTTTTTAATGCCGCTGATTGGGTATTATATCACGGGCATCGTCGCAGGGGCGTTCTTGTCGACGTTTGAAAAAATATCGTCGTGGGTGTCGTTTATATTGCTGGCGTTCTTGGGCGGAAAAATGGTGTTCGATTGCGTGCGGGAATGGCGCGCAAAAGGCGAGGAAGCGTGCGTTTGCGAAACGGAAAAAACGCTCACCTTAGGAAAATTGCTATTGCAAGCGGTGGCAACGTCGATTGACGCGCTCGCCGTGGGTGTCGTGTTGTATAGCGAGGGCGTGACGATTGGCGCGTGGGGCGGTACGGCGATGATTGGCGTGACGACGCTGGTGCTGAGCACGGCGGCGGTGTATATCGGAAAGTTGGTAGGCAACAAACTCGCTGACAAAGCGGAATTTTGCGGCGGCTTGGTATTGATAGCTATCGGGCTGAAAATTTTAATAGAAGGCTTATTATAAGCGTAGTGGCTTGTGATAAGTAAGGATAAAGGAAAAAACGCAGGGCGAAAAAGCTCTGCTTTTTTTATTTTGCGCCTACCGTGTCCGCGTTGAACGACAAAAACACCCTTTCACATAATCTATTTATAGAAAACCCTGCACCCATGTACGCGTTGAATAGCATTACGCCCATACCGTGTCCGCGTTGAATTGTGTTTAAATAATTTGACAATTTAGTAAAAAAATGATAAAATATACGTAAATAATAAGAAAGGTGTTTTTTATGAAACAGAGCAAAAAGTTATTATTTTCAATTCTTGGCGGTATTTCGGTGGTTTGTTTGTTATTTGGGGCGGCTTGTTCGCCTAAAAAGACGGGCAAAAAGCCTAGTAGTAACGATTTTTTGTCGGAAGAATCGGTCGGCTCGTTTAGCGATAGCTCGGTCGAGGTGTTTATTCCCGGCGCATCAGAATCGCAAGATAGTCAAACTTCCGCGAACGACAGCGCAGTTTCGTCGGAAGAAATACATAGCTGTGATTGGCAGATTACCCGTGTCGTAACGGAGCGAGATTGCACGACGGACGGCGTGGTGGATTACGCGTGCGCGGAATGCGGCGCGGAGAGAACGCAGGTGGAAAAGGCAGGCGGCCACGCGTACGGCGATTGGATGGTGACGACGTCGTCTACCTGTTATCACGGCGGCGAAGAAGAACAAATCTGCGGCGCGTGTGGAGAGAAAAACGCTCGCCCGATTGCGCAGTTGCAACATAATTACGTCGCGATTGCGGAGAATACCGACGACACGAGAACGTATGAATGTCAGTATTGTTACGACACGTACGTTTTGGCGACGGGCGTAAACGTAAACGAAGCGGTGCAAGATACCTATCTTTTCGACGTGGCGCAAGATTTCTCTTTCGAGATTGCGACGAGCGGCACGGAAGAAGTGATTCGCGAGAATCTTCGCATTATCGACGCGTATTTTGAGGGCACCGAATACGAAGCGCAGGCTTTGGTGAATTATACGCTCACCGACCTTGGCGCAGGTGTTTGGCGCGTGGGCGTGGAGGACGCGTACACCGCAGGCAACACGTACGTGGCGAAAAGCCGTAACGACGTAGCTTTTCACGAGTATACGGGCAGAAATATGTATTTTTCCATCGCCAAAGAAAACACGTCGGTGGTGGAGCTGAAAGACGGTGTTATTTTCCTGCAAACGCTGGAAAACGCCGCGCCGGGGTATTATCCCTATCAAATGACGTATTCTGATAGCTCGGAAACGTTATGGCTGGCGCTGAACAAAGCGGACGGCTTGAAGATAGGGGACGTCATTTGCGTAGGGACGGCGGAAACGCTCGAAGACGTGATGAGCGCGGGCGCGCAGGACAATCATTTCGGTAAAATCGAGAGCATACAGCAAACGGCGGACGGTAGTATGTGGCTGTTGGGCTTGTCCTGCCCTGAAATGAGTGAAATTTTCTCTGAACTGGATATTTATATGCAGGAGGAGCTGGATTTTGAAGCGGCGGGCGTGGAATTACCCGAAGAGCTGGGCGAAAAAGCAATCGAAGCGTTGTATGCGAGCGAAGATTTTGCGAAATTTTTAGGCTCGACGAGCTATGCGGCGACGCAATATTTAGCCTCGCGCGGCGCGGACACGAGCGTAGCCGAGCCATGCAATATACGAGAACTTGTAGATATTGACCCGGAATACTATTTCCAAGGAAATACCGTTTTCATAAAATTAAGCGGACGAGTTACGTTGCCGGTACAGCACGTGGAAGGCTTTATTGGAAATTTAGAAATCGGCTTTGAAGTTTCGTTAGAAGCGAGATTTAAGCTGGATTTGAGTTATTACATTTATACGTTTTTTGGGTTTCCTTTTGCCACGCCGTATATGAATTTCCGTGTAACGCAGAACGATACGGTAGGTTTTAATTTTTATATTAGAATTGACGCCGACACCTCTCCTTACGAGGGTGGTTACGGCTACGTTTATAACGAAAAAGACAAGACCTATCACACGGACAAATGTGAACAAGTACGCGCGTTAAAAGAGTGGACAAAGTTTAGAAATTGTACCGAGGATGATATTTGGGCGTATAGTTTAGACGGGGAAAGCACCGCTTGTTCTGTCTGTGAGCCGTTAAAAGTGATGAGGGAGACTGCTTTTGCGGTGGATACGGAAAATAAAATATTCCATTTGATAGATTGTTCGGAAACGCAGAAGATCAATCCAACGGAAATAAGTATTAGAAAAACGGCGAGCGTGACTTTACAAAACGAAGGCTTGAAAACGTGCGGTCTTTGTAATCCTGAAGACCGTGAAGAAAGCAAGTTCCTTGAATTTATGATGGAAGGCTTGAGAAACGGTATAGCAGATTATAGCTCCGACCTTCTTTTTAAGATGGTAGGTGCAGACACCGATTTTGAAGAAGAGTTTGATCTTTTTGTAATGCCCGTTCCAGTTCTAGGTATTTTTGAAGTTGATTTCCGCATAAATTTGGCGTTGAGCTTTGAATTCCAAGTAGCAATGGAATATGGCTATAAAGTCTCGCAAGAGACGGTGGCGGGTATACTTGTTAATTATACCAACATCACACCCTATAGCTATTCAAAATCACCCGTGATTGAAGAGTTAGAGTTGGAATTCGTAGGGCAAATGGACTTGCGAATAGGCTTACAAACAGAGGCAGTAGCCGGCTTCGTGGGCTTAACTTCGTTCCTGAACATTGGCGCGTATGCGGAGGTGGGGTTCTATCAAAGCTCATCGGGTTTCTTGAATTATAGTTATACGCAGACGGAAGGTATCGACCTTGAGCAGGCAGCATACTACGAGGCAGGGATATACGTTGAATGCGGTGGTTCGTTGAGACTTGTATTTATCAAACACAAAGCAGCGCTCGTCAACGAGAAATATCCTTTGGTGCATATGGGTGTTGACAAAGCCTACTACGCCTATACCGAGCGTATTGACGAACTGTACGTGTACGGCAGCGGTGAAACGTTGTCCGCAAAGGATTTGCTCACCGTTAAATATATGGACGTCAAAACGATGAAATCGGGTACGGCAGTGTTGGATATACTTGGCAAAGACGGCTTATACACCGTTTCGTTCGCATTTGAGAAAGGCGATTATTGTTACGTAGAAAACGGAAAAATTATGATTAAGAGTGGCGCGCCTGCCGAATTTGAGGATACCATGTACGTAACGGTGACGGGTGACACCTCTTGGAGCGACTATATAAAGGGCAGCTCCGTCTTCTATCTTGACACCTATGAGGTGGCGATATATTACAGCAACGAACGGCATAATTATCAAGAAGTTTCACGTGTAGAGCCTACGTGTACGACGGAGGGCTACATATATTATACGTGCGCGGACGAGGGTTGCGATAAAGAACGTACGGAAGTGCTGTCGGCAACGGGACACACCGTTGTTACGGAAAAAAATGTTTTGCGGACTTGTGAAACGGACGGCTGGACGGAGGGCAAATCGTGTTCCGTTTGTGGAGAAATACTGCTGGAAAGACGTTTCTTGGAAAGATGGGGGCATGATATCGTGTCTTTCCCTGCAAAAGCACCTACTTGCACCGAAGTAGGCTGGAGTCCACATGAAGCTTGTTGGCATAACGGCTGTACGATAACGACGAAAGAAGAAATTCTCGCATTAGGGCACGATTTCAGCGGTGAAAACTGTTCTCGTTGTGGAATTTCGGTTGACGAAGTATTTACGTTTTCGTTGAACAATGATACATATACGGTGACAGGGTTAAAGGATAAAACGATAACGTCGATTGTTATTCCTTCCGTATATGAAGGCTTGCCTGTAACAAGTATCGGCAGTGAAGTGTTTTATTGTTGCACCAACCTCACGAGCGTGGTGATACCTGATAGTGTAACGACGATTGCTTCTCATGCATTCATGGGTTGTTGTAATTTAACGAGTTTAGTAATCCCTGATAGCGTAACGAGCATTGGATATGCTGCATTTGCTTCTTGTAGCAGCCTCACGAGCGTGGTGATACCCGACAGCGTAACAAGCATTGGTGGTAATGCATTTTCTTCTTGTAGCAGCCTCACGAGCGTGGTGATACCCGACAGCGTAACGACGGTTGGTATTTATGCGTTCCAATACTGTAGCAGCCTCACGAGCGTGGTGATACCCGACAGCGTAACGACGGTTGGTATTTATGCGTTCCAATACTGTAGCAGCCTCACGAGCGTGGTGATACCCGATAGCGTAACAAGCATTGGGAATGGTGCGTTCTATAATTGTAGTATCCTCACGAGCGTAGTGATACCCGATAGTGTAACAAGCATTGGTGGTAATGCATTTGATTCTTGTAGCAGCCTCACGAGCGTGGTGATAGGCAACAGCGTAACGACGGTTGGTAATTATGCGTTCTATGAATGTAAAAAATTAACGGAAATACAGTTTAACGCCAAGAACTGCGTTGATTTTACAAATAATTCAGACATTTTCTATTTTTCAGGTGAGGATGGAGATGGAATAACCCTGACGATAGGAAAAGGCGTGGAAAGAATTCCAGCATATTTTGCAGATGCAGCCAAAATAACCAACATTATTTTTGAAGAGGGAAGCGTTTGTAAGAGCATTGGATATGCTGCATTTGCTTCTAGCAGCCTCACGAGCGTGGGGATTGGTGACAGTGTAACAAGTATTGGCGAGCATGCGTTCGGTGGATGTAGCAGCCTCACGAGCGTGGAGCTACCCGACAGTGTAACAAGTATTGGCGAGCATGCGTTCGGTGGATGTAGCAGCCTCACGAGTGTAGAGATACCCGACAGCGTAACAAGCATTGGCGATAGGGCGTTCTCTGAATGTAGCAGCCTCACGAGCGTGGTGATAGGGGAAGGCGTAACGAGCATTAGCAAGTATGCGTTCTATAATTGTAGTAGCCTCACGAGCGTGGATATCGGTGACAGCGTAACAACGATTGGTAATGGGGCGTTCCAATACTGTAGCAGCCTCACGAGCGTAGAGATACCCGTCAGCGTAACAAGCATTGGCGATAGGGCGTTCTATAATTGTAGTAGCCTCACGAGCGTGGTGATAGGCAACAGCGTAACGACGATTGGCAGTAGTGCGTTCAATGGATGTAGCAGCCTCACGAGCGTGGTGATACCCGACAGCGTAACAAGCATTGGTGGTAATGCATTTGCTTCTTGTAGCAGCCTCACGAGTGTAGAGATACCCAACAGCGTAACGAGCATTGGCGATAGGGCATTTTCTGGATGTAGCAAATTAACGGAAGTACAGTTTAACGCAAAAAATTGCGATGATTTTACATTTTGTTCAGAAGTTTTCGCAGGTGAGGATGGAGATGGAATAACCCTGACGATAGGAAAAGGTGTGGAAAGAATTCCAGCATATTTTGCAGATGCAGCCAAAATAACCAACATTATTTTTGAAGAGGGAAGCGTTTGTAAGAGCATTGGTGAGGGTGCGTTCAGGGGATGTAGTAGCCTCGCGAGTGTGGTGATACCCGACAGCGTAACGAGTATTGGTAAATCTGCTTTCAGGGGATGTAGTAGTCTCACGAGTGTAGAGATACCCGACAGCGTAACGACGATTGGTAATGGGGCGTTCTATAATTGTAGCAAATTAACGGAAATACAGTTTAACGCAAAAAGTTGCGCTGATTTTACAAATAATTCAGAAGTTTTTGCGGGTGAGGATGGAGATGGAATAACCCTGACGATAGGAAAAGGTGTGGAAAGAATTCCAGCATATTTTGCAGATGCAGCCAAAATAACCAACATTATTTTTGAAGAGGGAAGCGTTTGTAAGAGCATTGGTGATAGGGCGTTCAGGGGATGTAGCAGTCTCACGAGTGTGGTGATACCCGATAGCGTAACAAGCATTGGTGATTATGCGTTCGGTGGATGTAGCAGTCTCACGAGCGTAGTGATAGGCAACAGCGTAACGATGATTGGCAGTAGTGCGTTCTATAATTGTAAAAAGTTAACGAACGTAACCTTCAATAATCCTAACGGGTGGTATGTAAGTACGTCTTCTACAGCGACGAGTGGAACAAACGTAACCGTAACGGACATATCAACAGCGGCAACATATTTAAAATCAACGTATCGTAATTATTACTGGTTTAGAAAAGAAAATTAAAACAACGAAGGCGAGGGCGGCGGTCCTCGCTTTTTGTTTGAGATAAAAAAGATTGTACGATTTTGCTCATACTATTAAATAACCCACCCATGTACGCGTTGAATATTGCTTCCCCTATACCATGTACGCGTTGAATTGTCGCATTGTGTTCGTCATTGCGAGCCGTAGGCGCGGCAATCTCGTAGAAAATCACCCCTAAAAAAGACAAAATCTGCCCGATGGCTTGTGTTAAATTTGTGAACGTTTGTTAAATGTTTGTATTTTGACGGCGGAAACGCTTGAAAAAGCCTCGCGCTTATGGTAAAATATTACTGCCAAAAGGCAAAAAACTGTCTTTTCGCTAAACAAAACGGTTTAAAAATCTCACCGTTCGTTTATAAATAAGCATTGCAGTTTATAAACAGCATTATAAACAGCCGTTTATAAATATCTGTATGGCAAAATCGCAAGGAGTATAACGCTTTGAATAAGAAAACAAAAACAATTATCTGGATCGTCGTTACGGTGGTAGCGCTTGGGATTATCGCTTTCTTGATTGCCGATTTCATCAACGCAGCGCGCGAGATTGATTTCACGCATTTCCGTCAGCTGATTTTGGAAGGCAAAATCAACAAGGTCTACGTTGACGGCTACAAATGGACGGGTATTTTGGCAGACGCGAGCGGCAAAGCCGTGAACGGCTCGGAAAAATACACCGCGTTCGGTCCTAGCATTTACGACTATCAATCGTACTATCTGCTGTTCGCGGACGGCGGCGTTTTGGTCGGATTGAAACCCAACCAAATCGCAGTGGAATTTGCCGATCCCAACGCAGGCAATATTTGGTCGAGCCTTCTGCCCATTGTAGGCGTGGTGCTGGTGGCGCTGATGTTCTTCTTCATTATGCGCAGCGCGGCAAGCGGCGGCGGCAATCCCAGCATGAGCCTCGGCAAGAACAAAACGCAGGTGCAAAACAACCTCAAAGTCCGTTTTTCGGACGTTGCGGGCGCGGAAGAGGAAAAGGAAGAGCTGCAAGAGGTCGTCGAATTCCTCAAAAGCCCGAAAAAGTTTGCCACTCTTGGCGCGCGTATCCCCTCGGGCGTACTGCTCGTCGGGCCTCCGGGCACGGGTAAAACGTTATTTGCCAAGGCAGTTGCAGGCGAGGCAGGCGTGCCGTTCTTCTCGGTGTCGGGTTCCGACTTCGTAGAAATGTACGTGGGTGTGGGCGCAAAACGTGTGCGCGACCTGTTCGATATGGCGAAAAAGAGCCAGCCGTGTATCATTTTCATTGACGAAATCGACGCGGTGGGCAGACGCAGAGGCGCAGGGCTTGGCGGCGGCCACGACGAACGCGAGCAAACGCTCAACCAAATCCTCGTGCAGATGGACGGCTTTGAGAGCAACGACGGCATTATCGTTATGGCGGCGACCAACCGCGCGGATATTCTCGACCCTGCATTGCTCCGTCCCGGCCGTTTCGATAGACAAATCAACGTAAATCTTCCCGACGTGAAAGGTCGTGAGCAAATCCTCAAAGTGCATGCGAGAAACAAACCCATGGCGGCGGACGTCAATTTCAAAACAGTGGCGCGTATCACGGCAGGGTTCTCGGGTGCAGAGCTTGCAAATCTTTTGAACGAAGCGGCGATTTTGGCGGCGCGGAACGGTAAAAAGACGATAGGCAATCTCGAACTGTACGACGGCATCAACAAAGTGTTGATGGGCCCGCAAAAGAAGAGCCACGTCGTAACGGAATCGGACAAACGCTGTACGGCGTATCACGAATCGGGGCACGCGATATTGGCTTGTCTTTGCAAGCATTGCGATCCCGTGCACGAAGTATCGATTATTCCCCGTGGCAGAGCGGCAGGGTACACCATGACTCGCCCTGAAACGGACGACAAAGATATTTCGTATAACAAACTTATCGACAAAATTTGTATGACGCTCGGTGGGCGTGTGGCGGAAGAGCTCGTTATCAAAGACGTAATGACGGGCGCAAGTCAAGATTTGCAGGTTGTATCCGACCTTGCTCGCACTATGGTGACGCAGTGGGGTATGAGTGAAAAGCTCGGGCTTGTGGCGTACGATTCCGACCAACCCGTATTTATGGGTATGGAATATGGCAACCAGAGCCGTATCAGCTATTCGCAAGAAACGGCGGCGGCGATTGACGACGAAGTGCGTCGTTTGATTTCGGAAGCGCACGAAAGAGCGACGGCGCTGTTGAAAGAAAACCGCGCGATTTTGGATAATATGTCCCGAGTGCTGGTAGAAAAGGAAACGATTTACACCGAAGAGGTAGCGCTGTTGATGAAAGGCGCGTCGTATAAGGAAGTAATCGAGTATATGGAAAAGGACGGCGACGAGCACGAGAAAAACCCGTTCATCCGTATGACGGCACCTTCTGCCGAGCATATCGTTTCCGACAACGCGGAAGAAAAGGAAACCTTTAAGGTGGTAGAGAGCGTAGAAATCAAGGGCGACGTGGACGAAATGGACGTGGAGATTGCGGAAATCGTTGACGAACCCAACGCCGCAAACGAAACGGAAGAAGCGGAAAATAAGGACGAAGAATAACAAATGAAAAACGGGGTCGGGTAAAAAACACGGCTCCGTTTTTGACAAAAGGCTTGGCAACAAGTGGGCGAACGCGCGCGGTAACGAGCGCGCCAACGAGTGGGCTAACAAGCTTGTCAACGAGTTTGGCGTTAATAGTAGCATTGATCTTTTATAAAGCGAACGCAAAAAACAGCAGGCGAAAATCGCGCAAAGCGAACGCAAAAAACAGAAAAAGAGAAGTATAGGGGTAAAAGAAATGAAGAAAGTCCGTAAAAAGGCAATGGACGTCAATTACGAAAAAAAGACGTTGCCGATTTCTCTCGTGGATACGGAAACGACGGCGGACGATTGGGAGAAAAAGGATTTAAAAACGCGCGGCGCGTATTTTCTTTTGAACGGCGCGCCCGAATTTTCCGTCAATCAAACGGGTGACGCGCGGTTTAAATTATTATCGGCAGAACGTGATTTCCACGCGGCAAAGGGGGCAGGCATGTCCGAGATCACCGCGCGAATTTACCATTTTTCGGACAAGCACGCCGAGACGTTTTCGTTGATTGAACGGCTGAAAGAAGAAAAGCTGACGATTATGGAAGAGGCGTATCTGATGAAAAAGCTTGTCAAAAATTGCGGCTTGACGCAAGACGACGTAGCGGCGCTGGTGGGTAAATCCCGTCCAGCGATAGCGAACACGTTGCGTCTTTTGACGCTCGCGCCCGAGGTCGTGGGCTTGATTGAGAGCGGAAAGCTGTCGGCAGGTCACGCGCGCACGCTGATAAAAGTGCCGCAGGAAAAACAGCTCGCCTTTGCAGAAAGCGCGTTGCGCCGAGGGTATTCCGTGCGGGATATGGAACGTGCGGTGAAGGCGTATTTGACGCCGCCCGAGGTATTGAAACGGGAAAAGGAAGCGAAAGAGGCGGCAAAAAGTGAACAGCTGAAATCTCTCATTGAGCGTATGCGCGTCGTGTTAGGCACGCAGGTTTCTTTGATAGGCAACGACAAAAAAGGCCGTATTTATATCGACTATCACTCCCCCGAGGCATTGCTGCGTATTGAGGAAGTGCTGGGAATTGAAGAAGTCCCCGACGAACAGCTCTCCATATTCCCAAAGGACGACGAGGAATAACGATAGGGGGCTTGCGCCACAACCCAAAAGGGCGTATACATAAGGGCTACGCATATCAAAAAAGCGTACGTCCAAAAATAAATGTAAAAAGGCATAAAAAAAGCGCTGTGGCAAAACACCACAACGCTTTTTCTTTTCGTATTTTCTTATTTAAGAACTTTGCAGTATGCAAGGATCTGAATCACGATACCGGCAACAACGTACAAGTCAACGATAGCGCCAGCGATACGAATCAACCAGCCAACGATAGCGCCGACAACGGGAATCCAACCGGTGATAAGACCTGCAAGACCAATCAAAACACCTGCAACGATACCAACCAACAAGTAGATCAAAATGCCTACGATAAGGTTGCCGATAGAATCAAGTCTTTTAAAGGAAAGAGGGAAAAATTTTTTCAAAGTATCCATTACGTAATACCTCCGTTTTTTATTTTGTACTATCAGTATACTACAATAATTTTCTTTTGTCAACAGACGCTCATATACAAATTTTTGAAAATCGAAAAAAATTTTTATGCGTTTTTGTCCGACTCTTTACAATCCCCGTCTGCCTTGTCGTTCTTATCAGCATTTTTCGTGCCGTCCATCTCGTTGTCCATCTCGCCGTCTGCCGTATCGCTCGTCGTATCGCTCGACAAATCGGAAAAACCGTGCGGATTTTCTTGGTTTTCTTGGCTTTGCTTACACAGTAGCATCAGCCCGAAAAAGAGCAACGCAACGAGCGCCGCCGCAATCGCATACGGCCAATCGAACAAAAAGCCCATAGGGAACACCGCGGCAATACACACCGCTGAAAGAATCGTAAAGACGATTCGTAATTTTAAATACATAATAAAACCTCTTTCAAAAAAAGGCGAGTGCGTTTACGCTCTGCGCGCCAACGCCCACATAAAACGCCCACGAAAAATCTTAACGCAAAATCGTTTTGATATCGCCCATATATATTATATATAATATTGTACACGCGCGCGCGCGAAAAGTCAAGAAAATGCGCTTGACTTTCCCATTTTCGGGGAGTATAATATTTTTGTTGAGGGAGGCAGGGATATGAAAAAGCTATTGAAAATCGATCCGCACACACACTCGAACGGAATCAGCCGTTGCAGCCACGTGACGTGCGAACAGATAATCGAGCAAAAGCAGGCGGCGGGCTACGACGGCGCGGTGCTCACCAATCATTGTCAAGAATGGTATTATCCGCCTGAGGAGCATAAAAAATATATCCGCTCAGTGATAGAGGAATACCGTCGGGGCAAAGCGTACGCAAAGAGCCGCGGTTTTCGTCTGATGCTCGGCTTGGAAGTCACCTTGAACGAACCTCACTACGCCGACTGGCTGTTGTACGGCGTGACGGAGAAGTTTTTACGCGCAACGCCTTGTTTATATCAGCTCACGCAAAAACAGCTATTCGAGCTTTGCGAAAAGCACGGCGTATTGTTGGTGCAGGCGCATCCCTATCGCCAATCGCCCTGCGCGCCCGAATATATGCACGGCGTCGAGATAAATTGTAGCCCGACGGATTTGGACAAGGTAGAGCAGGTGGAGGCGTTCGCCAAAGCCCACGGCTTGATGATTACCTGTGGCACCGATTATCACGGCGCGTTCAATCCCTATCACGGCGGTATGCTCGTGCCTGCGTCCGTCAAAACGGCGACCGATTTCGCAGCCCACCTTCGGGCGGCGGCAAAAACGACGGTGTTTATGGAAGAGGACGAAAAGACCTACCTCGCCCCTCGGTTTTTGTGATTTTGTGAATTTTTAACATTTTTTGGGCGCTTATCCCAAGACGACAACTCCGCAAACCCTTTAAATTCCCGAACTTTCGGGGATTTTTGTTTTTTATAAAAAATTTTCAAATTTTTTCAAAAATCGTGAAAAAATAGTTGACAATGAAAAAATAAAGTGGTAAGATAGACAAGCTGTCAACGCGAGAGGGTAAAAACCTCGAAAGAAAGCCAAGCAAAAAAACTTTTAAAAAAAATTAAAAAAAATTCAAAAAAGTTTAAAAAAATGCTTGACAAGGGCGAAAGGTATATGGTATTATATACAAGCTGTCGCCGCGAGTGGCAGAACTGAGCAGGAGCTCAGGTAACCGAAGATTAAA
>JAFWBT010000025.1 GCA_017507005.1 Clostridia bacterium
CCTTAAAAACAGCCTTACAGGGCTTCCGATCGGTGGCGGCAAAGGCGGTTCGGACTTTGATCCCAAAGGCAAATCCGACCGCGAAATCATGGCGTTTTGCCAAAGCTTTATGAACGAACTTTTCCGTCATATCGGCGCGGATACGGACGTTCCCGCAGGCGATATCGGCGTGGGTGCGCGTGAAGTTGGCTATTTATTTGGTCAGTACAAACGTCTGCGCGACGAACACGTTGGCGTATTGACGGGGCGTGGGCTTTCCTACGGCGGCTCGCTCATCCGTAAAGAAGCGACGGGCTACGGTCTTGTTTATATTACAGCGGAAGCAATGCGTCTTCGCGGCGATTCCTTCGAGGGTAAAACCACTATCGTATCGGGCAGCGGCAACGTGGCTATCTACGCTTGTCAAAAAGCGCAACAGCTTGGTGCAAAGGTGGTAGCCATGTACGATTCTAACGGCTATATTTACGATCCCAACGGGATTCAGCTGGACGTTGTAAAACAGATTAAAGAAGTGGAACGCGCGCGTATTAAAGAATATGCGGCAAGGGTGCCCGGCTCGAAATACGTCGAGGGTTGCAAGGGTATCTGGACGATTCCTTGCGACGTGGCGCTGCCTTGTGCAACGCAAAACGAAATCGACGGCGAGAGCGCGGCTAGCCTCGTGAAAAACGGCGTGAAATACGTTGCAGAAGGCGCAAATATGCCCTCTACGCTCGACGCTATCGAAGTGTTCCAAAAAGCGGCAAACCTCGTTTATTTGCCTGCGAAAGCGGCAAATGCAGGCGGCGTTGCAACGTCGGCGTTGGAAATGGCGCAATCCTCTGGTAGATTGTACTGGTCGAGCGAAGAAGTTGACGCTAAGCTGAAAACGATTATGGTGAACATCTATCACAATATTGACAGCGCGGCAAAACGCTACGGCTTTGAGGGCAACTACGTTATGGGCGCAAACATTGCAGGCTTTGAAAAGGTAGCCGAAGCAATGATGGCGCACGGTATCGTATAAAGTGAAAAAAATGCGTTCAACGCATACCTGCCCCCTCCATTTTAAAAAATTTTAGTGAAAAAACATAAAAAAAACGACTCTCGAAAGAGTCGTTTTTTTGTTGCTATTTTTTATATTTTTTAGGATTTTTTCGTACCGAACGTATTCGACATATCCCCCACCGCAACATACTTGTCTTCCTTCACTCTCGAAGTAGCGCGACGCGCGTTGAGTTCTTTCAAGTATTCTTCTTCATTGACAGGCAAAACGACTTCTTCGCCGTTCTTCCAGCCCGACAATTCGATAGCGTTCATCAATTCCACGCCGTTGATACCCTCGGGACCGGATACAAACTGTTCTTCAATACCCAAAATCGCGTTCGCAAAATTGTTGATAATGCCTGCGTGCTGAGGGTTCTTCCCGTCCGTTTCCACCTCGATAATCTCGCAATTGGGCGGGATAAAGCCGTTCTCGCTCGTCTTGCTCCACTCTTGGCTATCCACCGCGTTTTTATACCATAACAATTTACCGTCTTCGCACAACAGTTTGCCTTTCGTACCCGAAATTTCCAAACGGTTAGAGCCAGGCGCTTCGCCCGTCGTCGTGATAAACACGCCCGTTGCGCCGTTGTCGTACGTAAAGAACGCCGTTACTTCGTCCTCTACCTCGATATCGTGCCATCTGCCATACTGACAGAACCCACGCACCGTCTTAGGCATTTTGCCTACAATCCACTGCACGAGGTCGATTTGGTGAGGGCATTGATTGATTAAAACGCCGCCGCCTTCGCCGTCCCACGTCGCTCTCCAACCGCCGCTCGCGTAATAGCTCTCCGTGCGATACCAATCGGTGATAATCCAATTCACTCTCTGCAATTCACCAATACCGCCCTCTGCGATAATTTCACGCATTTTACGATAGCTGCAATTCGTACGTTGATTGAACATCATAGCAAATCTCGCGTCGTGCTTTGCGGCAAATTCGTTCATTTCGCGCACCTGCTTGGTGTATACGCCTGCGGGTTTGTCGCAGATAACGTGCAAGCCGCGCTTCAACGACTCCATTACGATTTCAGGGTGCTGATAGTGCGGCGTTTCCACCAAAATCACGTCGCAAAGACCGCTATCCATCATTTCCTTATAATCGGCAAACGCCTTTACGTCCGCCCCGACCTTTGCCTGCAATGCCTCTAACTTCACGGGATTGTAATCGCAAATCGCCGTCAAAACGCCGTTGTCGATTGCGCCTTTACAAAACAGCTCCACCGCATAATGCGTACCCTGGTTGCCGGCGCCAACGATACCAAATCTTACTTTTTCCATTTTAATTGCTCCTTAAAAAATAATAGTTTGTAGACACGCTTTCACGAACGCCATCGCCTTGCCTACGTAGATCGAAAACGGCTAAAATACGCCGTCGTTGTTCGTTTGTATTATTTTACCATATATTTTATTAAAAAACAATGGCATTTTTAGTTCATTTCATTGCATTTTCAGTTTATTTGCCCATAAAAGCAATGAAATGCAACGCCAACATAGATTGCAACGAGCTTTTACAATAAAAACGCCGTCTTAGCATATTCACCAAAGCGGCTGTTTGTTAATCGTTATTGCAATTTTTAATTATCTGCGCTGTGCGCGATAAAATTCAAATGGTCGCCAATACGTTCGAGATTGCATACGAGGTTGACGAATATCGTATTATTTTCAGGACGGCACTTACCCTGACTCAAACGAGTGATGTGTTCCGCCACCAAATCACGACGCATCGCGTCAATCTTATCTTCCATTTCATCCGAAAGCGCCAACGCTCCGTTTTCGTGCTCTAACATTACCCGTTTTACTAGCCCGTACTGCTCTTGCAGCATATCGTGCATCACCACGAGTTTTTCATTGATACCTTCCGAGAACACGAGGTTGTCTTTCACTTCACGTTTCGTGTATTTCGTAAGGTTGTCTGCAAGCTCCGCAATACGGTCGATATCCCCTACGTTGCTGTGCAACGCGCTGACCTTTTTCTCGTCCGACAGCGAAACGCCGCTCGCCGATACTTTCACCAAATAATCGCTGATTTGTTGACCGATTTTAGAAATGTCCTCGTTCATTGCATACACTTTATCGACAGCGCTCAAATCCCGTTCGATAAAGCCTTGGAACGCCGTTTGCAAGCTCTCCATCGCTTTGTCTGCCATATGGAAAGCTTCCTTTTTCAGCTGACCGAGCGCAACGGCAGGCGTATTGAGAAAACGTTTGTCCATATACACGAGCTCCCAGCCCTCTTTTTCCGTCTGCTTTTTGTCGGGAATTAAAATCGTGGAAAGTTTTACAAGCATTTTCGTAAACGGCAGGAACAAAATCGTACACACAACGTTAAAGAAAGTGTGGAACATAGCAATCTGCGTACCCGCCGCGCCTGCGCCCGAGCCGCCAAACCATTTCACGAAAGTCACTTCGTAGAAATTCGAGCCAACGACAGGCTCCGACCAAACGAGCAACAATATCGCGAACAACACCGCGCCCGTTATATTGAACAACAAATGAATCATACTCGCGCGTCTTGCGTTCACGGACGTACCAATGGACGAGATGAGCGCCGTCACACACGAGCCGATATTCGAGCCGAGAATAATAAACAGCACGGCGTTGCCACCGCCACCGATTACGAGTCCCTGTGTTGCCATCGCGATAATAATCGTCGTTACGGCGCTGGACGATTGCAACACAGCCGTAAACACGATACCGAAAATCAACAACAAGAACGGATTGCTCATAGACGTGAGCATATCGATTACCGCTTTTGATTCCTTATAACTGCTCATGGACGCGGACATAATCTCCAAGCCGAAGAATACAAGCCCCAGCCCTGCGAGCGCCAAGCCGATAGATTTTACTTTATCGTTCTTCGACAGCATTTCCATCATAACGCCGATAAAGAGCAACGCAATAAAGAACGGCGCGATATCAAACGAGCTGAGCGCGGCAAGCTGCGCCGTAATCGTCGTACCGATATTTGCGCCCATAATCATTGTAGCCGCTTGATATAGTGACATTATCCCTGCGTTTACGAAACCGACGACCATGATCGTCGTAACACCCGAGCTTTGCACCACCGCCGTGGAAACGGCGCCGATACCAACACCGACCAGTTTTTTATCGGACGTCTTATTAAAGAGGCGTTTCAGGCTGTTCCCTGCGAGCTTTTCCATATTGTCGCTGAGGAATTTGAACCCAACCAAAAACGCACCGCAAGCCGCCAACATCATGATCACGTTTACTATGTGTTCGTTCATATTTTCTCCTTCTTTTGCAACACGAAAAGGATTTTCGTCCTTTCTATTTTTATTATAGCGTAAATTTATGAAAAAGTCACATGAATTTGACAAAAAAAATTATAAAATACGAAAAAAATATAAAAACCTACCTTTCTCGATGGTTTTCGCCGTCAAACGCAGAAGATTTCGAGTTTTTTGCGGTATATCCTTTACATTTTAAGAAAATTATGCTACAATATACCCACTATGATATCAATCGTTCGGGCGTTTAAAAACGGATACGGACAAAAAAGGAGCGAATATGCTTTACGTTTTGGAAAACGACTATTTAAAAATCGCAGTAGACGAAGCCGGCGCACAGCTGTATTCTCTGTATTCCAAAAAAACGAATACGGAATATCTTTGGCAGGGCGATCCCGCTTACTGGACGGGTAGAGCGTACAATCTCTTCCCCTTTATCGGCAGAATGTATGAAGGTTTTTACCGCTATCGTGGCGAAGAATACCCCTCGCGCGCGCACGGCTTGGCTAGATATTTCGATTTTCAGCTAATAAGCCGCGCCGAAAACGAGCTTGTATTCCTCTTCAAAGATAACGAGGAAACAAAAAAGGAATATCCGTTCAGCTTTGAATTCCGTGTACATTTTATTCTCAACGACGCAGAACTGTTGGTGAAATACGCCGTGACGAACACGGACGATAGAGAGCTGATTTGCGCGTTTGGCGGTCACCCTGGTATCAATATACCGTTCGGCAACGGTGCATTTGAGGACTATTATCTTGAATTTGACGAAAAAACGCCCGTTTTGCGCCAGCTGTTGTCTGAAAGCGACCGTTTTATGGCAGATAAAGCAGTGCCTTACGAGCTGGTTGACGGCGTAAAAATGCCCCTGCGTCACGATTTGTTTGAACACGACGCCGTAATTTTGGAAAACACCTCGTCTTGTGTGTCTATCAAATCGGCTAAGGATAACAGATACGTGACGATGCGCTATCCCGATTTTAAATTCCTTGGCGTTTGGCAGGTATTCGGCAATTCCACGCCCTACGTTTGTCTTGAACCTTGGACGGCGTTGCCTGCAATCGACGGTATCGTCGTGGATTTGGAAAACAAACCGAATATGACGCGCGTTGCGCCCAAAGCAACCTCGGAAGTATTCTATACCCTCGAAATCCACGAATAATTTAAAACGTAAATCTGCTATACAATTTCTATATGAAATAGAGAAAGCCTCGTTTTTGGACGAGGCTTTTCTGTTTCGACAATTTTTATTTTGCTGATTTTTATAACACTGATTTTTATAACACCGATTCGCCGACGATTACGGGCGTTGCTTTGTTGCCGTGGATTACGAGATAACAATAACTGCCGCCCTTACCCACCGCCGCGCGAAGCGAGCCGGGATTGATTAACGTCACGCCGTCGATTTCGGAAATGAGCGCGTTATGCGTATGCCCATACAACGCGATATCACAGCCGCGTTTTTTCGCCTCGCGCGCTAAATCGTGCAAATCACTCTTTACACGATAGGCGTGCCCGTGGCAATAAAATATTTTCAGCTGTTCTATTTCCAATTCTCCTTCGGCTGGAAGCGGTGAAAAGAAATCGCAATTCCCCGCGCACACGTACACCTTTTCGGGATATTCTCTCCAAAACGTACGCATATCCCCACAGCCGTCGCCCAAATGCACGATATAGTCGTTTTCAGCCACCAACGGCAACAACGATTCCACTGCCTTGCTATTGCCGTGGGAATCGGAAATAATAATCAATTTTTTCATATGTTCCTTCCTTCTTTTTTCGCCGTACGTTTGGTCAATTTTTTATTTCATCACATACCTGGTATGCCCATTTTACATTTTTTGCAGTTCCGCCTTCAAAGCGTGCAACGCTCTTGCACGGTGAGAAACGGAGTTCTTTTCTTCCGACGTTGCCACCCCGAACGACTTTTTCAAATCGTCGCTTTCAAAAATGCAATCGTAACCAAAACCGCCGTCGCCGTCCTCTGCATACAGGATTTTTCCGTACGTTTTCCCTTCGGCAACGAGTTCTTTGCCGTCGGGCCAAACAAGCGCAATCGCGCAGGCGAAATACGCGCTACGGTCGGTAATGTTTTCCATATTTTTCAACAACAAATCACGGTTTTCCTTATCGCTGCCGTGATAACCGCAATATCGCGCACTGTATACTCCGGGCGCACCGTTCAACGCGTCCACGCAAATCCCACTATCGTCGGCAAGCGCTACGCATTGCAGGGCTTTTGCCGCGGCGTGTGCCTTGATGAGCGCGTTTTCCGCAAACGTCGTTCCCGTTTCTTCTACGTCCTCGTCAAAACCCATTTCCTTTTGCGAAACGACCTCGTATTCCGTAAAAATTTCCGCAATTTCACGCAGTTTGTTCTTATTACCGCTCGCAACGACCAACTTCATTTTTTTCATAACGATATACCTCTTTCGTTTATTTTTTTAAGTCTTAAAAAACCGTACGCGGAAGGAATTACACACAGCGATAAGCATCACCCCAACGTCCGCGAACACCGCCAGCCACAACGGCAATACGCCGCAAAGCCCCAGTATCATAAACAGCGCTTTCATCGCAAGCGAGAACACAATATTTTGCGTTACGATACGGCGCGTCTTTCTCGCTATGCGGATACTCTTGGGGATCGCGCGCAGGTTGTCGGAAATCAGCACCATATCCGACGCCTCTACAGCCGCCGCGCTGCCCAACTTGCCCATAGACACCGCGCAGTCTGCCGTTGCCATAACGGGCGCGTCGTTCACCCCGTCGCCGACGTAAATTAAGCCGCCCTCTATTTTCAATTCTTCCGCTCTTTGCAGCTTCTGATCGGGCAATAATTTTGCGTTCACCTCGTACATGACTACCTCATTTGCGATTTTGTAGGCACGTTTTTCCTGATCGCCCGTCAGCATTACGTTGCGTTCAATCCCTAATTTTCGCAGTTCGCAAATCGTACTTTTTGCTTCTCTACGCACCCGATCTCCAATCTCAATCGAGCCTAAAAAACAGCCCGCTTTCGCTACGTATATCTGCGTATAAATGCTGTCTGCAACGAACACGCCAACGCCGTTTTCACGCAAAAAACGCTCCGTCCCGACCAAGACCTTTTCGCCGTTTATCTTCGCTCTTACGCCGCGACCGCTCACCTCTACGATCTCTTCCGCTACGTATGTCGTCGGCACGTTTTCAAACGCTTTTGCGATAGGGTGCGCCGAACCGTATTCCACCGCCGAGGCAATATTCAAAAGGTCCTCTTCGCTCACGTTTTCCGCAGGATTCACCTTACAAACGGTGAAATTCCCCTCTGTCAGCGTACCCGTCTTGTCAAACGCCACGATTTTCGCCTGCGCCACGACGTCTAAATACGTCGCGCCTTTCACCAAAATCCCGTTCTTAGCACACGTGCCAATCCCCGAAAAATAGGACAACGGCACGGAAATAATCAGCGCGCAGGGACAAGAAATCACCAAAAACGTCAACGCGGACTGCGCCCAACGCCCGAAATCCCTGAAATACAGCCGCCCGTCCGCCATCAAACCGCTACAAAGCGGCACAAACAACGCTATGGCAAGCGCCAAACAACACACCACGGGCGTATAAATACGCGCGAATTTGGTGATGAATTTTTCAGGTTTTGCCTTCCCTTCCGCGGCGGTTTCTACCATTTCCAAAATCTTCCCCACCGCGCTATCGTCGTAAAGCCGCGTCACGCGCATTTCGCACACGCCGCCTGCGTTGATACAACCCGACAGCAATTCTGCGCCCTTCTTCACGCGTTGCAACGCCGCCTCGCCCGTGAGGGATTTGGTGTCCAACGTCGCCTCATCCGAGAGCAATACGCCGTCTACGGGAATTTTTTCGCCCGCCTTTATCGCGACCACGTCGCCAATACGCAGTTCTTCGGGCGTAACACGGCACTGTTTGCCGTCTTTTAACAAATTCGCCCACTCACTCTTTAACGACATCAGCTCCGTCACCGAACGGCGAGAAGAACCGACGGCAATGGCTTGTAACAGCTCGCCCAGTTGATAGAGCAGCATTACCAGCACGCCCTCTCCCACTTCGCCGATACACACCGCGCCGACAGAGGCTATCGTCATTAGGAAATTCTCGTCGAAAATCCTGCCTTTGCGCACGTTTTTAAACGTAGCCAACAGCACGGGATACCCCACCGCCACGTAAGCAACCGCATAACATATATACCCTGCAACGCGCGCCGCTAAACCGCCAAATACGTTTTGTAATAGCGTCGCGGCGATAAAAAATATTGCCGATACTCCAATCGCAAACCACTCTTTCGTATGCGCGCCACCCTTTTTCGCGTGTTCGTGCGTATGTTCGTGCATATGTTCGTGCGTATGTTCTTCGTCGTGATTATGCACGTGATGCTCGTGATGTTCGTGATTATGTTCGTGATGCTCGTGGCAACAACCGCAAGAACAATGCTCGTGTTCGTGGCTGTGCTCGTGCGGTTCGTGTTTTTCGTCTAACGCACGCCCTGCACCGTCCGATTTTTCAACGACTCTTACTTCCTCAAAATGGTTTACGATATCGATTACGCGAGATAAAACCTCGTCCGAATCCACCTCCACCGTCAGCCGCTGCGTAACGAACGTGAGCGTTGCCGATTGCACGCCCTCCGTTTTGGCTATTTTTCTTTCCAATTCCGCCGCGCAATTCGCGCAATCCAAACCCATTAATTGTAAAGTCTTTTTCATAGCCCACCTCAATCGTTCGCGCATTGCAGGTGCGCCAGCCCCATTTCCACAATCTCACGGATATGTTCGTCCGCGATGGAATATTCCACGTTTTGCCCGATGCGCTGCGCCTTTACGATACCGTTATCGCGAAGCACGCGCAATTGATGGCTCACACCGCTCTGCGTGCCGTCGCACACCTCCATAAGATGATATACGCACACGTCGCCTTTGAGCAGCGCGAGGACGATTTTCATACGCGTCGGCTCGGACAACATACGGAAAATTTTGCACACCTTTTCCACGTCCGAGCTCGCAAGGATACCCTCTTTCACCCGTCGCATCGTCGCTTCGTGTTCTTTTTTGCCACACGTCACCTTTTTCATGGCTTTCTCCTTTTGATATTATCGATTTGTACCGCCAAAACTCTTACTCTTTTTATATTCAATATCCGCGACACATTTCGCGCATATCTTAACGCCTTTATGATAAAAATGCGCTTTTTTGTATCACGGCTAAAATTCGCCTACTTCATAAAATGTATTTTGCCGTGTTTTTATGAAATTCTTTCGTTGTTATATTTACAAAGCGAATTTTGCTGTATGCTGAAAAAAAACTTTTCTTGTTATATCCACAAAACGCTTTTCACCGCAATTTTTACGAAACCATATTCCCCATTATTTATATGCTTTTCGTGACGTATTATGAAGATATGAGTATATATTCATATCTTCATATATATTATATAGTATAATAGGGAGTGATGTCAAGTATTTTAAGCAGGAAAGTTTTGATATTTTGAATACACAATTTTGCGTTTTGAATAGAACGTTTTTACATTTTGAATAGAAACTTTTGATGTTTTGAATAGAAATTTTAGTGGTTTGAATAAAAAGTTTTGGCGTTTTAAATAGAAAATTTTAGTGTTTTGAATAGAAAGTTTTGCGTTTTAAGTAAAAAAGCTTTAGTATTTTGATATACAAAAAACCGATGGACAACCATCCATCGGTTTTTTTCTTCAATTTTCCACTACCTCAAACCTTTCAGGCTCAAAAAGATAATCCTCCCCCGTATCGTCTACAATTCTAAACCAACCTTTTCCCACGGATATAACCTCGTATTCCTTTTCACGTGTCAAAGAAACATAATTCTCTCCTTTATATTTTACTATCATTTTTTACTCACTTTTCAATAATTTTCAATAATTGTTTTATTCCTTTATCCACTTTGCATAGAGTTTCGTTTCTTGATAAATCTCTCTTCCCGCCTCGTCGTATTGCGCTTGCGGTAAGGTATCCGTTTCAAAATCCCACGCATTGATACACTCGCTTTCCTTATACCAACCGCCAAACGTGTAGCCGTTGCGGATAGGTTCGTACGGAGCATTTTCTATCGTCGCACCATATTCAAAATCATTGATAAAAAAATATCCGTCGTTGGGGCAATTCTCATAATTGAACATATACGCCGTATTTGCTTTACAAATTTTGAAATTATATTCAACGTACCCGTCTTTTCTTACGTCTATAAAATGACTTTCCCCATTAGGCAACTCTTCTTTTAAAAATGACCGATATGTATTTTTTCTTTTTTCGTACACAATAGACGAATAATAAAGCGAGCGTACATACTCGTCCTTTTGATAATCATCTTCTTCATGATAAATAAACCACTTCCCGTCCTCTTGATGATTGACTATCGTAAATTTCTCTGGCCACTCTCTTTCATGGCGCACAGTATACTCATCACTCCAAAAATCGTACATTTCCATACAATACGGCATAGATATTTCTTTCATCCCCCATAAAGAAGGCGTCCATTGCTCCACTCCTTGCCAACCCATATCAAAATTGATACCATAATATTTTACTTCATTTTCGTTGTAGTAGGGATTTATATGCCAAACGGCAGGCATATTTTCACCATAGTCGTAAAAATGATTGCCAACCAAATAATAATCATTATCCTTTGCATTTTTACTTATGTAGTAGATGTATTCCTCACAATCTATATGGTTATAATCTTTTTCCCCATTATGACTTAAACAACCCTCCAAAGAACACGCAGAAAAGCTTATACAAAATAACCCAACAACCCCGATTGTTAATAATTTTTTCATTATTTTTAATCCCCATGCGGAAAGGCCACGAGCGCTAACGATATACTTCGTGTGCTTTCGTTATATACAACTTGATACACGTCTGTATTGCCTCGTTTTTTGCTGTCGCCAAACAGAACGTCCAACGGATCGCTCCACGTATATCCTTCAAAATAAATTTCCCCTTCTTTTTCAACGATTTTCGCCTTATAATTACAAAGGCTGCTCACCCATTCTTCCGCAGTATCGCCCTTAATTACCCAGCCGAAACTATCGCGAATATCGCTCTCGGTAAACACAAAAGAATTAGCGGGCAACGGATTTTCGGGAATACTCTGCGCCACGGCGTAACAACCGTTTGGAATTGGTCCTGTCTTTTTACATCCGACAAGACTTATACTCATACAAAGCATAAGGAATACCGTAAGAATAATTATAAATCTCTTTTTCATCTTTTCCGTCCACCTTTTTTTAATTTCTTCACACAAACAACAATCCCAACAATCGAAAACGCAAACAAAATCGCACTCGTTAACAGTAATAGTATTGATAATTCAAATGACCAAAAGGAATCTAACGGGCGAGGATATACTTTTAACATGCTCACTGTAAAGCATATCGTCACAACACCCCCAACAACGCTAATTCCACAAAGCAACGCCAACACAATCAACGATACGTATATCTTTTTCATACTTGCCTCCTTGTGGTTGCCTTGTCGCTAATTCGTTTTTATAATAGTAATATAATTCTCGGGATAATACGTTGCGTGGCTCAAACAACCGACGTATTCAAAGGTTTCCAAGCTCGTATCACAGCGAAAAACTACGGGAATAAGATGACATCTCGACCCCATCATACCCATCTCATGGGAATATACAATAAACAATTCCGTTCCGTTTGTTATAAAAATACTCGATACGGTGTTGTCATTTGCCTTAGCGACTTCGTTTATTTGTTGCAATTCCGGACTTCTTTCCATAACGTATTCGTAAGAAGGAAGGCGAATAGAGATATTTTCCTCTGCGTTTTTCACGTAGCTCCTACCCACGGTATACTCAATACCATTTTCCGTATAAGTAGAATGATTATGAATTGGAAGAATTTCGTCCTTGAAATTTTCTTTTACTAAATCAAAATTCTCCCATTTTTCTTCTATTTTTCCGTTTTTGCGGTTTATTAACAAATACGCAGCTTTATTATCCTCTTCGGTATAACAGCAAAAATGCGTTTCGGACACTTTTAATATATAGAATTGTGAATATGGAAGGCTAAAATAATGAATTTCAAAAGAGTAATCATCCAAAGACATTATTCCAATGGCATGATTACA
This sequence comes from Clostridia bacterium, assembly GCA_017507005.1. GTDB lineage: Bacteria > Bacillota > Clostridia > Christensenellales > Borkfalkiaceae > Scatosoma. The sequence continues at coordinate 12,406 of JAFWBT010000025.1, forward strand.
GTTGTTTTTATTTAAGCCAAACCAATTAAATTCATTGCTGTAATTGCAGGAAAAGCTAATAAATCCACCTTCAAGCGTGTTGGGTTCTTTTAAGTATGGGCACGTATAACAAGCCGTCGATTCCACTCTTTTACCGTCCGACTTAATTTTTTTTATTATTAAATCTTTCCAAATTATCGTCTTTTCCGCAGAACGATACTCGTGTTCATCAATCAAGGCATAATCGGGATGTCTGGCTATTTTATTAGCCGCATCAAAAACCTCTTTTTCTGCTATTTCCCAAGGATACGGTCTGCACCCGAAAAGCCCTATGCCCATACAAAGCATAAGCAAAACCGCAAGAATAATTGCCCATAATTTTTTCATCTTTTTCATTGTCTTCTCCTTTATCCTTTTGAGCAGGATTCTCTCTATTACATAAATAAGACGAGTGCACAACTGTATTTTTTTGCAGAAATTATAATATTTTTTAAAAATTTTTCTATCTACGTTTATCGCTCGTTCACGTCAAAGCGCGACGTGAACGTTTTTTCGTTGAGATACGCTAGCGCGCCGTCCAAGAAAAAGTGTAATTCTTTCGCCACAAGGCATTGTCTTGCGGCGTTCATTTCCTTATTTTTCGCCGTGTTGCCGTATTTCATATCCCCGACGATAGGACAACCCACGTGCGCCAAATGTGCGCGGATTTGGTGCGTTTTGCCCGTATGCAGCGTCACCTCCGTCTGCGTCGTGCCGTCCTCGTTCACTCGCAGCACGGCGTATTCCGTCACAATCTTTTCCGCGCCCGATTTCGGTTCGTCAAACACCTGCACCAACGCTTTTTCGCCGTTCTTTTTTAAATACGCCGTCAACACGTCCGTCTTTTTGGGGAACATGCCGTAACAAAGCGCGTGGTATTTTTTCTCTATCTGTCGCTGTTTAAACGCCTGCAACAGCGCGCTTTCCGTTTCTTCGTTCAACGCAAACGCCAACAGTCCGCGCGTATTCCTATCCAGCCTATGAATAAAATAGCACGTTTCGCCTTTCGCCGTCTGCTCCCGCAAGAGCGCCGCGAACACCGCCTCGGAATTGACGCCGCTTTCCTTATCGACTAGCCACACGTTCTCGTCCTTATACACCGTATAAAAAGCCGCTTTTTCCTCTTGCTTTTTGGCGAGATAATAGCAAACGACGTCCCCCGCAAAGAGCGGAACGTTCGCGCTGACACGTTGACCGTTTACCTTGATTTCCTTATTCTTCAAAAGATAATTCCAAAAAAATGACGCCTGCGCGTAGTTGTTTTCAGTAAATTCTTTTAACGTTTGTTTTTTATCCGATATGAGCTGTAACAAAACGTTTCTCTCCCTTTATTTTTTCTTCATTATACTCTATTTCCATCAAAAAATCAACCCCTACGTATAAAAAAAGAGGCGACGCACAGTCACCTCTTTTATTTCAATCATTTGTCAGATTATTCTTCCGTTTTATCGGATTTCTTATCTGCCTTTTTCTTCGCTTCTTTCTTTTCAGCTTTCTTATCAACGTCTTCCATCGTTTCGTCGGAAGGCTTAACGAGCAACAAGATGATGATGAGAATCAGCATTACGCCCGCTACCGAGAACAGGATTACGGAAACTACGTTCTTTTCAACCCAGCTCGTCTTTTCACCATCAATCGTATCTGCTTCGGAATCAACGATCACCACTTTGTATGCAGGTACGCGCTGTTCGGGCAATTCCGCTTCCCAATAATCCGCAAGGATTACGTATTCACCTTCTTCTGCCGTCGTAAAGCTACGAGCGGTAGGATTCCAGTTGTACTTGTTGTTCTTTTCCCATTCTGCCGCGTGGTCTTCTTTGTCAATACGATCGTCAAACGCTTCGATTTCCGTAAAGCAAGCCTTTACAGCCTCAGCCGTCACTTTGCCGCCTGCCTTTTCAGCAATCAGCGCTGCGTACGCGTCAAGATATGCTTCAAAATAATTGCCTTCTGCCGTATCAATCATGCTCGCAGCTTTCATACGAAGCGCCTGATACGTGATACCCGACAACGTGCTAGCCGAGAACAAGTTGTTCGATTTTACTCTATACAGCTTGTATTCCGATTTCAAGTTCGACGCGCCTACTACCGTTACAGCCGACATCGTATACGTCTGGTCGAGAACCTTGCTCGCCTTTCTTTCCGCTTCTTTTTCGGTGTTTTCCGCTTCGAGCTTGGTCATCAAGCCTTTGTCTTTAATCTGGAACGAGAAAGAAGGAATTTCTTCAATCTTCCAAACGTTACCCGCCGCAACCTTTACAAGTTCGCCGTCGAGATAGTACATCATACCGTTATCCGCTGCGTCGATTGCAAAAATCTTGAATTCGTACCAGCCTTCGTTCGCAACGGGAATTTCCAATGCGTTGTAGGAAAGCTTCGTCAAGGACGTAGCCGTGCTGGACGAGGGCGATTTGTAGGAAATCGTGAATTTCAAATTACGATAGCCGTCATTATCGTCGATCAACCATTTAATCGAAGGCAACTTCAATTCGGACGTGCCGCCTGCGTAGGTCTTAGCCGCGATTTCTTCAATCGACTTGCCAAATTCCTCTTTCGCCGTTTCATAAGCCGCCGCGTTGATAATCTTATTCACGCCGTTCTCGTCGTCAAGCTCCAAGTGCGAATAGGTAGCGCCCTGCGTGTTACGATCGAGCAAGATATAATCGACGCCGTTCTTATCTACAACGGCTTCTTCCGTTGCATACCAAGCCAAATCGTATTCGACAGCCTTATCGTCCTTGAACGTCTTATCGCCAAGCTTAATCTTAATCGAAACGTATTCGCAACCCTCTTCCTTATACACCGTCGTAGACTCGCCGTCTTTTTCATAAGCGGTGGGATAGCAATAGGTGGTGCTAAGCAACGTCTTATATTTCCCGTCCGCCTTGTCGTCGGTGGGGTTGTATTGATAGAACGTCTTGGTTTCCGTCAAACTCGTCGACTGCAAAACGTCAATCTTCGTATAGTCAAAGTTTGCAAAAATCGCCGTACCGAGCAAGAACGAACCTACTTCTTCGTTTACAACGAGCACGGGAGCTGCCGTATCCGATACGATCAAGCTGTTGTTGCTGTCTTTGGAAACGTTTTCAAAGCTCTGACCGTTGATGTCCTTCAAAAGAACCTGCACTTTTTCAGCGCCTTCTTTTACGTCCGCTTCGATTTTCAACGATTTGCGGTTGGTCTTATCCGTTTCATCATAAACGTTTGCGTAGTTTTCGCCAACGTTTTCAAATTTACCAACGGTGTTATTATTCACCATAACACCAAATTCGCCGTCCTCTGCGCCTTCCGTCAACGCCAACGTCACGTCGCTGCCTGCCGTAATGCTGGTAGCTACCGCTGCGCCGTCGTTCACTTTAACGGAAATCGCGCCGTTCGTGTTCGTGAACGTCACTACGTTTTCCGCGGTCTTGTTCGCCGTTGCCCAAGCAGACGCCGACTGTACCGTAAACGTTACTTTGTCAAAATCCAACGTTTTGAACGCGAATTTAATGGTCAAATAGCTTGCTTTGCTTTCGCTATACCACTTGAACGCCAAATCGTTGCCGTATACAGCGTTACCGCCGTCAGCCAGCTCGAACATCGTCGTTTCGTTGTCTGCCTGAATCGTAGAACCGGCAGAAAGCGTAAACAAATTCGTGAGCTTTTCCGTAGATGCAGCAACTTCCGTCGTCATTTCGTCAGCGGCGGTCGTTACCGTCTTGTCGAGCATACCTGCGCCACCAATCATCGCAGCGCACAGCGCGCCCGCAAGTATAAGAGTTGTCAATTTTTTATTGTTTCTTTTCATGAAAACGTGCCTCGTATTTTTTGTATACTTTTGCTTTTTACAATATCATGCTTTATCTATTTTACACTGATTTATACTTTTTGTCAATCGCATTTGACGCTAATTTTTATTGTTTTTCATTTTTTTTGAAAAATTAACGCTTTTTTAGGCGATTTTTTATTTAATATCTACCGCTTGTGAAAGGTCGAAGGCTTTCCAAGGCGTTTCCGTTTCAGGCGGACACGCGATAAATTTCAGCCGTTCTTTCGTGATAGGATGCAGGAAGGAAAGCGAATACGCCCACAGCGCAAGCTTACCCTTTTGCGCCAACGCGCCGCCGTAGCGCATATCCCCGTAAACGGGATGGGAAATGCCTGCCATTTGCACGCGAATTTGATGCGTTCTGCCCGTATGCAAACGCACCTCTACCAGAGAATATTTCCCTTTGTCTTCCAGCACTTTATAGTCAAGCTCGGCAAATTTCGCGCCCTCTTCCGACGGCGTGCAAATATACACCATATTATTGACGGTGTTTTTACGCAAATAGTTGGTGAGAATCCCACGCTCGGTGTCCGGCGTACCGCACAGCACCGTGAGATATTTCTTCTCAAATTCACCGCTTTGCAAGCCGGAAGTCAGTCTTGCCGCCGCTTTGCTCGATTTTGCGTACACCATTACGCCGCCCGTCGGACGGTCGAGACGGTGCACCAGCCCAACGTATACGTTACCGGGCTTGTTGTAGGTGATTTTGATGTATTTCTTGATTTGGTCGAGCAGATTATCGTCCTTACTCTCGTCGGGACAACAAGCCGTCATCTGCGGCTTTAACACGACGAGAATATGGTTGTCCTCGTACAAAATCTCAAATTCGGGCGTGTACCCGTCGTTTTTCGTCGGCATTGCCGCGTTTTCCGTTACGTTATTTTCCGTCATGGACGAACATACCTCCTGCACCGCAAGGAAGAGCTATCCCCTCTTCCGTCTTAATCCCCACTTCGTATGCCTCTACTTTTCCGTGGAAATTCCTTAACGTGAGCTGTAATATATTTTGTAATACCATAGGCTGCAAACCCGTCGTATAGCTGTTGATAAGCACGAACAACGGCTCGTCGCACAGCACCTGCGAACACAGCTCGACAAATTTGTATAAATCGTTTTCGATTTTCCACATTTCGCCGTTCGGACCTCTGCCGTACGAGGGCGGATCCATAATAATCGCGTCGTATTTATTGCCGCGGCGTATCTCGCGCTGTACGAATTTCAAACAATCGTCCACGATATAGCGAATACCCGTATCAATACCCGAAAGCCGTGCGTTTTCGCCCGCTCGCTCCACCATGCCTTTCGCCGCGTCTACGTGCGTTACCTGCGCTCCTGCCTTTGCACACGCCACCGTCGCGCCGCCCGTGTACGCAAACAAATTCAATACCTTTATCGGGCGACCTGCGTTTTTAATCAGCTCCGTCATACGTTCCCAGTTTACCGCCTGTTCGGGGAACAAGCCCGTATGTTTAAAGCCCATGGGTTTGATTTTGAATTTGATATCCAGCGTATCGTAGGAAATATTCCATTCCTCGGGCATAGGCTTTAATATTTTCCAACCCCCGCCGCCCTTTTCACTGCGTTTATAGTACGCGTTTAGCTTTGGATAGGAAAACAAATCGGTCTGCGCCGCCCAAATCACCTGCGGATCGGGACGAAGCAAATACACGTCTTTCCAACGTTCCAGCTTGTACCCGTCCCCCGTGGCAATAATCGAATAATCTTTCCAGTTTTCAGAAATTTTCATAAATCGATTTCCTTTTGCGTTATCGAAAGGGACGCTCGTCCTTTCCGAAAAGTATGCAATATCATACTCATTATATTATATCGAAAAAATAAAAAAATGTAAAGTGTTTTGTCTACGTTATAAAAACAAAAAATATAAATATGGAAAAAATCCCCTTTACAAAAGCACGGACATTTCTTTGAAAAAAAGTTTTTTTGTATTTTTGAATTTTTTTGAAAAAAGTGTAAAAAAATAGTTGACAAAAGGTTTTCTTTTTAGTATTATTATAAAGCTGTTTTGACTGTGTGAACGTTTTTGCGCGGTTGAGACAACAATATATCGCGGGGTGGAGCAGCTAGGTAGCTCGTCGGGCTCATAACCCGAAGGTCGCAAGTTCGAATCCTGCCCCCGCAACCAGATGGCGGCGTAGCTTAGTTGGTTAGAGCGATCGGTTCATACCCGATAGGTCATAAGTTCGAATCTCATCGCCGCTACCATTGTTCACAACACGGAATTTTCGTTTTCAATAGATGGCCCGTTGGTCAAGCGGTTAAGACACCACCCTTTCACGGTGGTAACATGGGTTCGAGTCCCGTACGGGTCACCAGTAAAAAGGATAGGCAAAACGCCTATCCTTTTTTGCTGTATGTTCCCCGTGCGGGAAGTACGAAGAACCCATTGGTTCGTGCGAGGAGAAAACTCTGTTTTCGACGACACTCTCCGAGAGGTCTCCGCTCGCGGAGTATCGGAGATTCCCGTACGGGTCACCAGTAACAACCTAAATCGAACCCCTCAATTAGAGGGTGGACGGTTTGGGTTGTTTCATTTTCTAAAATAGTTTTTAAGGCGTTTCCTTTTGGCTTGGGAACGCTTTTCTTTTTGTCTTGAATAAATACCTACCCTATATAAAATCGTGCTAAAAACGGCGGTTTATGCCGCGAAAGACTCTTGACAAGAGAAAGGAGTGTGTTAAGCTATTCCTGCCAAAGGCAACAAAAAAGCCCCCACGGGGCGTTGGTAGTTGGCTCTTTTAAGCCTTTACAACGCACTCCGCAGAGGCTCTTGTATAATACAAGCGCACGCCGTAGTGCCATTTTTAGTTTTTATCCCCTTAAAGACTTGAAATATATCTTGAATTGTGTTATAATAAAAATACTAAATCTCATCTCAAAAAAATCGATTATGAAAAAACATAAATTAAAACTTTCAACAACCCAAGTCATTATGTTAAGTTTTCTATTTGTAATATTGATAGGTAGCCTATTGCTTGCTTTGCCTATCAGTTCAAAAAATGGAAAAGCTGTTCCGTATATCGACGCATTATTTACGGCAACCACTTCAACTTGCGTGACTGGATTGGTTACGTTGCCGACTGTTACGACTTGGAGTGTTTTTGGACAAATCGTCATTTTGCTTTTAATACAAGTAGGCGGACTTGGTATTATTACCGTAATTACTGGGTTAACGGTGGCGTTGCACCGTAAAATAGGATTAAAAGATAGTAGATTGATTAGTGATTCATTCAATCTTACTTCTTTATCAGGGCTTGCAGCTTTTGTTAAAAAAGTTATTCTTGGCACGCTTATTATTGAAGGGGTTGGAGCGGTGCTTTATATGATTGTATTTATCCCCGACTTTGGGGTAAAAGGAATTTGGCTTTCAATATTCAATTCAATTTCCGCTTTTTGCAATGCAGGTATTGATATAATAGCCGAAAACAGCTTGTGTAATTATGCGCTAAATCCTTTAATCAATACCATTACAAGTCTTTTAATTATTTTGGGAGGTATTGGCTATATCGTTTGGTGGGATATAATACGCGTATTAAAAAATGTTAGAAAAGAAAAAGTAAAATGCTTGAAACGGTTGACATTACATAGTAAAATTGCATTATCGGCAACGCTGATTCTTATTTTTGGGGGAGCTGTTGCAATTTTTATATTAGAGTATAATAACCCCTTAACTATAGCAAATTATTCGCTCTTTGATAAAATTCAAATATCGTTTTTTCAATCTATCACAACAAGAACAGCAGGTTTTGCAACAATACCGCAAGAAAATTTAACAAATGCCACAGCAATTCTTTGCTTATTTTTAATGTTTATCGGCGGTTCGCCTGTAGGAACGGCTGGCGGTATAAAAACAGTTACAATCGTCGTATTATTTGCTACTGCATATTCGGCAATTAAAAACAAGAATGAAGTAGTGTTGTTTAATAGAAATTTATCAAGACAAATCACAAAGAAAGCGGTTGCGGTTGCAAGTATGTCCTTTTCGATTGTTTTTATATCAACTGTTTTGCTTGCTGCTGTCACCAACGCACTAGCTCTTGATATAATTTATGAAACCGTAAGCGCAACGGCAACGGTTGGATTGTCAAGAAATCTCACACCGTATTTAGGTCTTTTAGGGAAGCTTATCATTATCGTTACAATGTATTTGGGGAGAATTGGACCTATTTCTTTGGCTATTGCATTTAATTCAAAGGAAGAAACAGGAAATATTGTTAAAAATCCTACCGAGGAAATAAGTGTAGGTTGAAAAGGAGTATGATATGAGTATCCATAAATCTTATGCCGTATTTGGTCTTGGACGCTATGGTTTAGCCGTAGCAAAAGAACTTGTGAATAATGGAGTTGAAGTTTTGGCTGTGGATTTAGATGAATCTATTGTCAATTCCGCTATTGCGGATATTCCTTTCTGCAAATGTGCAGACGTAACTAATTTAGAAGTAATTAAACAACTTGGTATCGCCAATATGGACGTTGTTATTATTGCTATGGCAAATAACCTTGAGGCAAGCGTTATGGCGGTAATGCTGTGTAAAGAAGTCGGTGTAAATACAGTAATCGCAAAATGTGCAAATGAAGTACATAAAAAGATTTTAAGTAAGGTAGGAGCGGATAAAGTGGTATTTCCTGAATGTGAATCAGGAATACGCCTCGCAAAAAATCTTTTGAGTTCAGGCTTTGTTGATGTTATCGAATTATCCCACGACGTATCTTTGATAGAGCTTGAAGTTAAGTCCGAATGGGTAGATAAAACGCTTATTGAATTAAATTTGCGTAAAAAATATTCTATCAACGTAATTGCAATTCGACAAGAAAATAATTTAGAAATCAATATTGATCCCACTATAAAGTTGGCGAAGAATATGCAACTTGTAGTTATTACAAACACTTCAAAAATAAGCAAGTTAAAATAAAAGGTTCGATTTAGGTTGATTAAAGAGCACACCCAAAGCATATCCTCATCAGCTTGACTTTATAGTAGAATCGTGCTATAATACCAAAAAAACGAGGTAATGTATATGGCTTTACGAGATGCGGCGGCTATCGATAAAAATTTTTCAACGCCAAAAACGGTTCAAAAAGACGGCTTGACGTATTATAACGCCAACGACCTCAGCGTTCACGGCGTACAGCTTATCGACGAGATTTATCGCAGAATGCCCTACGACCAAGCCAAAAAAATAAGCGACGCGGTGGCGATGATTTCCTCTGAGTGTGCAGGCGGCAGAATCCGTTTTGTCACCGACAGCCCCTATATCGCTATCTTCGCGAAATACCGTTCGGTGTCCAAAGTACCAAACTATTCCTACACCGCTACGCTGGGTTTCGACCTCTATTCCCAAGAACGCTATATCGGCTGTTTCGTGCCCGCTATGGACACAATGGACTGTTTTGAGAGCGTTTTGGACGTAGACAATGGCAGCGCTGATAACAGCGGCGCGCGCGTGTATACGTTAAATTTTCCGATATGCAGCGAAGTGAGCGAACTGTATATCGGCGTAAAACAAGGCAGTATTCTTGACAAAGCGCCCGACTACGCTATAAAAAACCCTATCGTTTTTTACGGCTCTTCCACGACACAAGGCGCGTGCGCCTCTCGACCTGGGAACACGTATGAAAACATCCTCAGCCGCAAGCTCGATTGCAATTATCTCAATCTTGGTTTTTGGGGCAACGCTGTGGGCGAAGCAGAAATGGCGAATTACATAGCAGGGCTTGAAATGTCCGCTTTTGTGTACGATTACGATTATAACGCGCCGAGTGCCGAACATTTGGCGGCGACGCACGAAAAAATGTTCCAAATCATACGCGAACGTCAGCCAAACTTGCCTATCGTTATCCTCTCTGCGCCCAAATTTTACCTTAATGAAACGGACGAACAGCGCCGCGCTATCATAGAAAACACCTATCAAAACGCCGTACGCCGCGGCGATACGCGCGTGCGATTTATTGCAGGGTCGACTATGCTTGAAAGCGTGAAAGATACGGCTTTGGCGGATAATATCCACCCTGGCGACAGCGGTTTTGTCTGCATAGCGGAACACGTCCACGAGGCTTTACAAGACCTTTTCCGTCAAAACTAATTTTCAATCGACGTTATAAAAAGCACAGGAATTTTTCCTGTGCTTTTTCTTTTAAGAAAACTCCAACGCATATACGCCTGAGCCAAGCCGCAACACCGTGCCTTTTTTGACAGTTTTTACGATTTCTATTTCTTCCAGCTCCGTCACGCGCGTTCCGTTTTCGTATATATCCGCCGCGTTTTCCACGGGCAAATACACCATCGCCGTCGTATTGAACGGAATTTCAACGTTTAATAGGATTTTTCCCTCTCGGCGTTGCCAACGACAAGCCGCCTTGCCGCTTTGCAGTATCGTATGCGCGCCTGCCGTATCGCAGCCAAAGGTCTTACCCGAATCCCACACCTGTTCGTGCCCTTTTTCACTACGATTTGATAAGCCGATTGCCGAAGATTTCTCTCTAAACTTTCCACCGACCAGCTAAAACGCACCCTATCGCACGAAACGCAAATCGGGTTGTCTTAGTATTCCATTTTTAGATTTTGTACCGCAAGCATACGAGCCTCCTAAAATACCTTTTCATTGTATCATCCCACGTAAAAAATGTCAATACTTTTTCATTTTTCCGCCCTCTAAAACTTGACTTAAAAAAACGCTTGTGCTACAATACCCCTATCGTGTATTTTACGAGGTTTTACGTATGAAAACGAACAAATTCAGAAGAACAAAATTCGCGTGTTATTCCGCGTATTTTACGATGTCGTCTATCTTTTGTTTACCGCCGCTTCTTTTCGTGACGCTGCAAAATACGTACGGCATTTCCTATACACTGCTCGGTACGTTGGTATTGACGAATTTTTGCACGCAGCTGACGGTGGATCTCATCTTCACCTTTTTTGCTAAAAAATTCAACGTGAAAAAGGTCGTAAGAATTATGCCCGTCATCACTTCGTTCGGGCTATTCCTTTACGCCTTTATCCCCACGTTTTTCCCTGCCTACGCCTACGCAGGTTTGCTGGCAGGCACGATTATTTTCTCCGTTTCCGCAGGGCTTTCCGAGGTACTCCTCAGCCCGACGATTGCGGCAATCCCTTCCGACGATCCGCAAAAGGATATGAGCCTTTTGCACTCCCTTTACGCGTTCGGCGTATTCACCGTCGTCGTAATATCCACCCTTTTCCTTAAACTATTCGGCACGGAAAACTGGGCGTATCTCACCCTCTTTTTCTCGCTCCTGCCCCTTATTTCGGCGGTCTTGTTTATGATGTCCCCTATGCCCGATATGGACGTATCGAATACTGGCGCAGGGCTAGAAGGCACGAAACGAAGAACGATTGGCACGGCGCTGTGCGTGGCTTGTATTTTCTTTGGCAGCTGTGCGGAAAACGTTATGTCCAACTGGCTGTCGAGCTATATGGAAAACGCCCTGCATATCAACAAAGCCGTCGGGGATATCCTCGGCGTGGCAACGTTTGCTATCCTTTTGGGGCTTTCCCGTATCGGCTATGCTAAATTCGGCAAAAAGATTATGCCCGTGCTCCTTATCGGTATGATCGGCGCAACGGCGTGCTATCTTATCGCAGGGCTGGCTGCGGGTGTAGTTCTGCCCTTTATCGCCTGCATTCTGACGGGTATTTTTATCGCAATGCTCTGGCCGGGCACGCTGATTGCTATGGAAGAAAACGTACCGGGCGTCGGCGTTACGGCATACGCGTTAATGGCGTCGGGCGGTGACTTCGGCGCGGCGGTTGCGCCACAGCTAATGGGTATCGTCGTAGACAAAATTTCCGCCAGCTCGCTCGCGGCAAAGCTCAGCACGACGCTCCATTTATCCGCCGAACAAATCGGTATGAAAGCAGGTATGTTGGTGAGCGCTATCTTCCCCTTAATCGGGATTGTCATCGTGCTCATTATGATACGCTATTTCAAGAATTCCAAGGCGCAAGCAAAGATATTGCCTTTGGAAAAATAACACTTTTTAACGATAAAAAAGTACGGGTGTTTCGCCCGTACTTTTCTTTATTTTTACGTTGTTCTCGTTTGCTATTTGCGCTCAATCGTTGCAGGTAAAATCGCTGGAATTTGCGGCGTTGGGTTTACGTCCCACCGTCGTATTATCCTCACGGCGATTGCGAAGTTCTGGCACGGGGCTAGGCGCTACCTGATAGCGATAATCCGCGCCCCTGCGGCGAATAAACGTTTCTATCGTGCAATGGGACGGCACGATTTGCGGCGTGGGATTGGTGATTTTTTGGAAACGAAAGAAATCCGCGTCCGAGGGCAAATCCTTTACGCGCACGTACTTTTCTTTTAAGGACGTATACTGCACCGTTTCACCTAATATTTTTCGCACGTAATCGATATTCTCGTGCAAAGAAATCGGCTCGGGGAAGGTACCGTCTTTGATGACCTCTTGCCACTCTTTCCCCTCGTATTTTTTCAAAAGCTCTGCCGCCTTATGCAGGTGGGATATCTCCATTGCCAAGTTTTCTTCCCACAGCTTTTTCACGTACCCGTCCGTTTCCGTCATATAGCACGACCAGTATAAATAGCACTCGCAATATTCGTGCCAAAGCAACATTTCCAACCACGTTGCGTTGGGATCCATTAACGATTCGTACTGCGTTACGTGCTCCTCTTCGACAAGCGCAATCTCTTGATAGAGTTTTCTGCCCATATCCGAACAAGCAAAATTCGTAATATTCATATAATAATTCATTGTTTGCTGTTCCGCCGCCGTAATAATCATCGTGGACAACACTGTTTGTACGTCCGAATTTTTCGCGTCGATACTGCGTTTTACGTTATCCTTGGGATAGCGGTGATGTGCAATCGTCGGACGCCCGGGCATTATCTCCGTATACCGCCCCACGAGCCATTCCGCTGCCAAACCTTGCTCCATCTCCAAAAGATTTGCATATCTGTACAAGTGATCAAAATCTTCCAAAAGCGCAAAATCTAACGCCGTTTTTACGTTACAATCCAGCTCACGTTTGGCAAGCTCTGCCGTGAGATCGACGGCGAGCTGTTCGTACGAAATGGTATGCTCTAACGGCGTTTCGTTGATCGGCTTTAATAAAGAAATCTTCAACTGTTGCTGTTTTTCCACTTCGCGCGTGAGCGCTAATTCTCGACGCAGGTCGTTATCGCAGGTGTGCCGTGCGAACTGATGCGAAAACCAATTCGCCTCAAATTCCGTACCGTTCATAAGAATAATACGCGTTTTGGTATACGGATCGACCTCGCGCTTGTTGTAGGATTTTGGATACAGCTGTTGCCAATCTTGCAACGCCTTTTCGATAGAACAGGGTTTTTCGTTAAATGGATTCATGGGGTTCACTCCTTGTTTTTATTTCATAAATAGAGTATGCGCAAAAGGTATTTTTTGTATACTTTCGCTGCGTTTTCACCTCTACTTTTCCGCCGTATAACAATATCCGCAAACTTTTTTCATAGAAAAACGCAACCTTACGGCTGCGTTTCTTTTTCGTTTTCTTCCCTTTTCTCCGCGACGGTATCTATCGCGTTCGCCTTTAACGAGGACACGTATTTCGCGTATTCCTCCTCCGTGATTTTTCGCACTTTGTCTTTCTTTTTCGACGACCTACTCATACAAGACTCCTCCGTTTTCGGAATTTGTAATGAGTATGCCCGAGTACGCGGCATTTTATTCCCTTAACGCTGTTAAATTCCGCTCGGCTATCGCAAAAATCGCCTCTTAAAAAAGAATACAAATGACGTTTCCCTTGCCCTCGTTGACGATACGCGTCACAGCGCGGCGCATTTTACGGCGCAGCTCTACGGGCATAGCGTTGGTCTTGCCCGACAATTCGTCGCCGACAAGCGCCTTTAACGATTTGCCAAAAATGTTGGTTTCCCACACCTTATCCCTGCCCTCGTCATAGCTACGCAGCGTTTCACTGACAAATTCTTCGCTCTGCTGTTTCGTGCCGATAATGGGATTGACCGAGCCGGTAATATCCACCTTGACGATATGATAGCTCGTTGCGCTCGCCCGAAATTGCACGCCGTAACCCGCGCCTTTTTTGACGAGCTGCGGTTTTTCCAAATCATATTCCTCCGCCGTCGGATACACGATACCGTAGCCGTTCTTTTCCGCCTCCGCAAACGCGCCTTTCACTTTATTATAATCACGCTTCACTTCCGCTAAATCACGCACGAATTTCATAAGCTGTAAATCGTCGCGCACGTCCTCGCCGCAGGCACTACTAAGAACCTCGTAAAACAAAGCTTCTTTCGCGCCGATAGCCAGTTCTGCCCTACCCGTACCAAGGTCGAGGCGAATTTCGTCGGGATTTAAAAACTCCGCGTCCTCGTCGAACATATTTTCCAAGGCGAAGCAATCGCGCATTTTCACAATCGTTTCCGTCGCGCGTTTGAGCGAGGTGAGCAAGCCCTCGACGGCGACGTTATCCTCAGGCAACGCCTGCAACCATTTGGGGATTTTCACGTCGATACTCGTAACGGGGAATTCAAACAACGCCTTTTGCAATATCTGCAAAATCTCCGCCTCGCCCATTTCTTCCACGTTCACCGCCACCACCGACGCGCCGTATTTTTCTTCCAACGCACGCCGCATATCCTCTTGCGTGGACGGAGCTTTGCAGTTGAGTACGATTACGAACGGTTTGTCGAGCGCTTTTAATTCCGCCACGGCGCGTTCTTCCGCCGCCACGTACGCCGTGCGAGGGATATCGGTGATACTGCCGTCCGTCGTTATCATAACGCCGATTGTCGAGTGTTCTTTGATGACCTTTTCCGTGCCAAGCGCCGCCGCCTGCTCGAAGGGCATAGGCGTATCCTGCCAAGGCGTTTTCACAAGCCTAGGCGCGCCGTCCTCTTCAAAACCGTTCGCACCGCTCACGGCAAACCCAACGCAATCAACGAGCCGCACCGCCGCTTCCGTGCCTTTAGCTATCGTGATTTTCGCCGCTTTTGCCGGCACGAATTTCGACTCGGTAGTCATCACCGTCTTTCCCGCCGCCGATTGTGGCAATTCGTCCGTCATCACCGCCCGTTCACTCTCCTTCGCCGAAGGGATTACGAGCGTTTCCATAAAACGCTTGATAAAGGTAGATTTTCCCGTACGCACAGGCCCTACTACCCCAATGTAAATATCGCCGCCGCTGCGGTGGGCGATGTCTTCGTATACGCTGTAATTTTCCATCAACGACCTCCCATCGTACGCCCGCGAAAATGCTATTTACTTTTTCACACGCGCCCTCTTTCACGAAAACGCCGTAAAAAAATCTCCGCAGGCAAACCTTACACGGTTTACTATATGCGGAGAATTTTCTCTTTATGAACGATTTTTTTTAGCTCTTTGGCGAATCGTCGCCCACGTCGCCGTGGTTAGACGCCGCCACTTCAACGGCAAGATAGTCTTTATCCTCGGAAAAATCGCGCGGCTCTTTATACTCGCCGCCCAGCGCCTCAATTGCGTATTTCAGTTCTTGAAATTCCACAAAACCTATCGTCCTATCCTCGATACGTTCCATTAAATACGGCAAAGCTCTCTCGTCGCCGTACGCCGCAAGATAGCTAGCGCGCATAGGCGTTTCCTCGCCCGATAAAAACGCTTGCAATAATATATGGAAAAAGCGGTCTTCCTTTGCCTTGATACGGGACATAATTTCCAACATATAGTCTTTCGCCGCGCCCTCTTGATAGACGGCGTATGCCTGCTCTTTCACTTCGTCGGCGTGGAATTTTAAAATATCCACGACGTCACAGCGCACGTCCTCGTCAAACCGCTCCTCTTTTAATATGGAAAAATATTTCTCAAAAGCCCGCGCGTCTTCCCCGATTAGATTGATAGCGTAAATCGCCGTTTGCACGTCGTCGCCGTTTAAAAGGGGCAACAGCGTATCCACTTCGCCTCGCTTTTCAATCTCCGCGCATAAAAATTCTGGCACGGGCACGTCGGTTTTCAAATGCTCGGCAAGCGTTTGCGTCAATTCCTCGTCCGTCATACGCGCGTAGTATTCCTTGGGCGTACATTTCACCTTTGCAACGTACGTATCCCCGAATTTTTTATACAATTTCGGGATTACGTCCTCCCATTGTTTTTCGGTGTGCTTGTTTTTATTTTCTTCCATATATTGCGCCAGCTTTTCGTCGAAAAGCCCGTCAAAATCAATCAGTTTCATTGTCCGTCGTCCTCGTCTTTCTTTTCCGTTTCTCCGTCTTTATCTATGCCGTAACGCTTGCTCGTTACCACGCTCGTCAGCACTTTCACCTTCGCCGCGTTCGCGTCAAAAGCTGCCGCAATCGTGTCCACGTTATTGCCCAGCTCTTTCAAGCCCGACGTCATAAATATCGCGCACGCGCAATCGTCGCTGCTCGTGATAAGATCGAGCGATTGATAGCTCTCTAACGCGCGGTACAACTCTTCCGCCGCCGCCTTTATCTTCTCGCCGTGCGTATCGCTGATCGCCACGAATTTCGAAGCTATCTTTGCGTACGCCTCGATAAAACGTTTTCTCTTTTTTCTGCCGATTTTTATTTTATGCAACGTCAAACGGCGGTAGATATTACACAACACCACGCCAAGCTCCGTTTCCTCGTTGCGCTCTAACAACATACGCAGCGTTTCGATTTTTAAAACGTCTATCACGTCGGGATCGAGCAATATGTCGCGTATAAATTCGTCCGCGCGCACTTTAGACGCCGCCACCAAAGCAAGGTATTGCAAATCGTGATCGCCGCCGTCCATTTCATCAAAACACCAATGGAAATACCCGTCGTGCAGGGCAATCACCCCAAACAGCTGCGCCTCGTCCTTGGGACATTCCCCGATATGGATAAGCGAACGGCAACGGTTTTCCCGTTCTTCCTGCGGCAGATGATAAAAATAAATCAATTCGGGTACGATATCCGTTTCGCCGTTGACGTAATCGCGAATAGCGCGAAGATAATATTTCGCTACCTCCGCGTCGGGATATACGCAACACAACGTATCCAGCGTGCGCTCCGCCTCGTGAATACGCCCACTCTTGTACGCCGCTACCGCTTTGAAATACAGCATTCTGCCATCGTAGGGCATCTTCTCGTCCAAAAGACAAAACTTTTTATACGCCTCGTCGTGTAAATCGTTTTCACAGCACACCGTAGCCACTTTGTAGATATCGTCGGCGTCCTTTTGTTCCTGCGCCGCCAAAAGCAACGCTATCTCTTTACTGTCTTGCGGCCGCCCCTCTTCTAAATACACCGCCGCCAAAGTCGCCTGTATTCGCACGTTGTCGGGATGTTCTTTCAACACCTCCACACACACGCTTTCCGCCTCTTCCGCTTTGCCCACCAAAAGCAGCGCAACCGCCTGCATTTCCTGCGCCGAAACGTATTCTTTCGAGCCTTTTGCTATCTTGGAAAATTCCTCAATCGCGCGCTCGCAATTCCCCGCTTTCAACGCCCGAGAACCGAGCGAAAATTCCTTGGAATAATCGGCGAGCTGCGGCGGATATACGAAACGGAATTTATCGCGCTTGCTAACGGAAAACGCCTCCGCTATATCCAGCTTGGTCTCGTCGGGCAGCGTATCATCTGCGTCAATGAGTTTGTTATAATAAAAAGCCGACTGGCTCTCGTTGCCTAAATTGAGAAAGTTTACCGCAATCCCCTCGTAAATATCAGGCAAATCCTCTTCCTCGGCTATATCCAAAAACCGAAACCACCATTTAAGCGCGGAGCCTAACAGCGACATACCCTCGTAAATATCGCAAAGACGGGTGTATACGTCGCCGTCGCCGCCGTACGTTTCTAATTGTTTGTGCGCGAAACGGAGCGCGGAAAGATAATTTCCCTCGTTGTAAAATTTATCAGCCATATCGCCGTAACGCTTGCGGCTGAAATCTATTTTTTTTACTTTGCTATCTTTCATAACACTCCACACAAAAGGCGTCTACGTCCGTGCTTCTCCACGGCTGTTTTCCCTTTTGTTTTTACGCTTTTTTAAATATTTTATCCGCGTCCTCGTCCGTAAATTCGTAATCGGTGTTGCAATAATGGCAATGCACTTTCAGCGCGCCGTCCTCACGGATAATCGTACGCATTTGCTCTTCGCCTACCGACGTAAGCACTTGCTCTAAATACTCTCTCGAACAGTTGCATTGATAGTTCGCCTCGCGCGTTTCCCACACTTCGCTAGAAACGTCAAAGCGGTCTTTCACCGCCTTTTCAACGCCCTGTTCTCGCGCCGATAAAAGCAACGTAGAAAGGTCGATAGTTTTCACCTTTTCCAGCGTTTCTTCGTCAGCAAACGGCAAGGGCTGTAAAACGGCTACGCCGCCGAAAACGCACTCGCCGTGTTCGTTGGTCAGCGCTATCGTTTTGATACGCGTTGGCAGTTGTTCGCTGATTCGGTAATATTCCTCAAACGTTTCGTCAATGCCGCCGTTTTTAGGAAAAGCGCACGCGCCGACGAACGGACGATTGTACCCGTCGTCACGAATCACCGTCAACGAGCCGTCCGTGCCAAAACAAGCGTTCACCGCCGCCTCGCCTTTGCCCTCTGCGTTCGTTAAAGCGATATAGCCGCGAAGATGCAAAGCGCGGTTTCCTGAAACGACTATTTCACCACAGCCGTCGCTCTTTACCGACAGTGATATTTCCCCCGTATTTTCTTTCAAGCACGCGCTCATGTACGTTGCCACGGACAACGCCCGTCCGAACACAATCGTAGACGTTTCCGACAAACCGTGTCGACGCGCACCCTCTTTTATCATTTCCGTCGTATCCGCCACCGTCAACGATACTTGCTCGTCAAATAACAGCGTTCTCACTACGTTTTGCATATCCTCACCTCGTCCTTTGCGCTAAAAAGCAGATACGGTCGCTCGACGTTTTATCCTCGTGCAGATGCCCTTCCACTTCCAACACCGCAAAGCCGTTTCTTTGTAGCGCCGCGACGATTTCTTCTTCGCTATATACGTACTGTCTATGCGTTTCGTCCGTGCGCTGATACTTGCCGTCGCTTTCGCGGATAAACAGCGTTACGTCCATCGTGACGCCGTCTAATTCCTCGCGATTAAAACTCATATACGTAACGTCGTCCCTATCGTCCACGCTAACAGTATTTGCAATCTTTTCGCGGAATTTTCTTTCCGAGCTGACGTCGAATAGAAAGATACCGCCTTTTTTCAACGCGCCGCCGATATTTTTCAACGCCTTATCCAGTCTGTCCTTGGGGATATAGTTGATACAATCGTTAATCGCCGTTACGAAATCAAAACGTTTGGGCAGTTTTTTCGACGCGATATCGCCAAGGATATATTCGCCGCGCACCCCTTCTTTTAAGGCGGTTTCCTGTGCGAAATCGAGCATAGCCGCGGAAACGTCCAGCCCCGTCATACGATAGCCCTGCCGTGTAAAGGCGCGCGTAAACCAACCGCCCCCGCAACCCACGTCCAGCCCCTCGCATAAGGGAAAACGACGCAGCTTCTCAATTAAATACTGCGACCAATTTTCATAGTCGCAGTCGTCGTTGAGATATTCAAACCATTTGGCAAGATTTGCATACGCTGCATTTCTTTCCATGGCGTTACACCTCCGTCATAGAGTTTTTCAGTCGTTACAGATTTTTATCGTCCTTGGTCTTGACGCGGCGACGTTTTTTCTTGCCGTCGTCCGTTTCCTGCAACGCCTTTTCCATTTCGTCAAACTGTTGATTGTATTCTACGTAGCGAAGATCGTTCTTATGCTCTTCTGCGTACGCTTCTACGTCGTCTGCAATATTTTGCTTACTCTCGCGCAAACGTTTAAGGTCTTCACGGGTAAACGCCTGTGGCAATTCGTATACCTGCAACGAATCGTCGATAGGCTTTATCGGGCGCGCTACGATACGCGATCTGCCCTGCGCCACCAAAGTGCGACGATATTCCAGCTCTGCCGCGCTACTATCCGCGCTCTCGGTAGCCGAGCCGTCCTTGTTGTAAATACCTCTGCCCACTTTCGCGCCTTCAATCTTCGGGTTGATATATTTATCGAATACCCACTGTGCGAAATCCAGCCATACCAACAACGCGTACGCAAACGCGAATAAGATGATGATAAACAACGCCAGCATAGTGAAGAAGGGGCTGTTGAACAGGAACAGCGCAAACGGCAACAACGCCAACGCGCCGAAGAATATCGTCTGCGGGAACGTACCTACTGCCATTAGAAACGAATTTTTGAACATAGAAGTAAATTTCAGTTTATAATTTACCCCTTGCGCTATCATCCAAAAGGACATTGCCCCTGCAATACCGATAAAAAGGCAGCTCATCACCTTGGAAATTTGCATCATTACGGTACGCACTTTGCCCATCGTGCTAACGGCGAGCATCCAATCGGTGAAATGAATCAGCGTCGTCCCAACGAGCAGTACGGTGCTGAAAAACAACGTCGTTTGCAACGCGTTTTTATAGTTCAGCTTTACACCGCGCCAAAAATCGTTGGCAACGAAAATACCTTCCGTCCATACCATATTACGGATAACGTACATACCGCCGGCAATCCCCACCGATGCGATAAACATTGACACCAAGATGCCGATATACATCATTGCGCCGTATTGCAGCGTGAGCATTTCCGAAATCCCCTGCTGATTAGGCATTGCGGGATAGCCGATTGCCAAATTCGCGCCGAACGGATACGTAACGCCGTACGAATCCATCATCATTACGTTCACCAACACTATGATGAGCGTCGGGATACAGAATAATAAAATCAACAAGTTTACCTTTACAATCTTGCTGAAATTCCCTTTAAAAATATCCCAAAACAGCTGCCAACGGTTGGTGGGCAACGTACTTCTTGCATATTCTTCGCTCTTTTCTTTACCTTCCAGAAGACGGGCAACAAACCCTTTCTTTTGCTGTGCCATGTACCTTACTCCATATTCCTTTCCGCGCGGTCACCAAAAGGCGACAAAAACGCTTTCGTTATATATACCACCTTTTTCCTTTCGTAAAACGAAAAATCAAGAAAAAGACGGGATAATTCTCTCGCGCGATATTTTACTTCTCTATTTTACTACAAATTTGTGATTATTTCAAGGAATTTTTCTGAAATTTCACAAATAAAATGCGCAACTTGCGAAAAATCTTTGACATTTGTTAAAAGATGTGCTACAATAACCCTACCAAATAGAGGAGCGGAAGAACATCAGTAGCCGTCACGTAGCGTTTTTTTGGACGAAAACGTATACAATCGTGACGAGGAAAGGGTATCTCCGCCGAAGCGTAAATTTTTCGTCCCCTTTACGCTGGGCATACGGGAGAATACCCGTATGACTGTCACCGTCCGTGAAGAGCTATTTAGGGTTTTGCCGAATATATTTTTTTCGGAGAATTTTGAGTTTGCTTTTTATGACGGGGAAATCAACCCGTCTTTTATTTTATATCGTTACTAATTTTTTTCAAAAAAGGAGTTTTTTTATGAAACAGTATAACGTTGGCGTAATCGGCGCGACCGGTATGGTCGGTCAAAGATTTATGTTATTGCTCGCAAACCATCCTTGGTTTAAAGTCACCGCGTTGGCGGCGTCGGCGCGCTCCGCTGGCAAAACTTACGTGGAAGCCGTTGGTGATAAATGGTCGTTCGATTGCCCTATCCCTGAAAAATATCATGCGATGACCGTGCTCGACGCTGAGGCGGATATGGATAAAATCGCCTCCGCAGTCGATTTCGTGTTCTGCGCGGTGAATATGGACAAAGCGAAAATCCGCGCCCTCGGAGAGGCGTACGCACAAAAGGAAGTGCCCGTTGTGTCCAACAACTCGGCGCACCGCTTTACGGCAGACGTGCCTATGATTATCCCCGAAATCAACGCAACCCACCTCGAAGTGATTGCGGCGCAGAAAAAACGTTTGGGTACGAAGCGCGGCTTTATCGCTGTAAAATCGAACTGCTCGCTGCAATCGTACGTGCCTTTGCTGCACCCGTTGCAGGGCTTTGGCATCAAGGAAGCAGCTGTATGCACCTATCAGGCGATTTCCGGCGCAGGCAAGACGTTTAAGACGATGCCTGAAATCCTCGACAACATTATCCCCTATATCGGCGGCGAGGAAGAAAAGAGCGAAAAAGAGCCTTTAAAGATTTGGGGGCATATCGAAAACGGCGAAATCGTTTCCGCTACCTCCCCTGCTATCACGGCGCAATGTTTGCGCGTGCCCGTTTCCGACGGCCACACCGCGGCGGTGTTCGTGAAATTTGAAAACAAGCCCTCCAAGGAAGAAATCCTCTCCGCTTGGGCAAATTTCAAAGGCGAACCGCAAGAGCTTGGTTTGCCCTCCGCGCCTGCACAGTTCTTGAAATATTTTGAAGAGGACAATCGTCCGCAGGCAAAGCTCGACCGTATGGAAGGCAACGGCATGAGCGTTACGGCAGGCAGACTGCGCGAGGACAGCGTATACGATTATAAATTCGTCGGGCTGTCGCACAACACCTTGCGTGGCGCGGCAGGCGGCGCTGTGCTCCTTGCTGAGCTGCTCGCGGCGAAAGGGTATATGGACTAACCGTTTTACAGACGAACTTGCGAATACAACGCACAAAAATATTATTTGGAGAATAAACTGATTTATATGAAAGGATTTTTCAACGGTAGCGCAACGGCGCTGATTACCCCTTTTAAAAACGACGCCGTTAATTACGACGTTTTAGGGGAACTTATCGAACATCAAATCGCAGGCGGTACGGACGCCATCATTTTCCTTGGCACGACGGGCGAGCCCTCTACAATGTCTTTTGCAGAAGAACACGTGCTTATGGAATACGCCGTAAAGAAAGTGAACGGCAGAGCGAAGGTTATCTTCGGCTGTGGCAGCAACAACACCGCAGACGCTGTGATGACGGCGCAAAAAGCCGAATCATACGGCGCGGACGGTCTGCTCGCCGTTACGCCTTACTATAACAAATGCACACAGAACGGTTTGGTAGCGTATTACAAAGCGATTTGCGAGGCGGTGTCTATCCCCGTAATCGCCTACAACGTGCCTGGGCGCACGGGCGTGGAAATTCAGCCCGCTACTATGGCGAAAATCGCTGAGCTCCCCAATATGGCAGGTATTAAAGACGCCGGCGGCAATATGAGCAAAACGATGGAAACGTTCCGTCTTGTTCGTGAGAAATGCGACGTGTACTCGGGTGAGGACGCGCTCAACCTGCCTATCCTGCTCTGCGGCGGCGCAGGCGTTATTTCCGTGCTTTCCAACGTCGTTCCTAAGGACGTAAAACTCCTTTGCGAGCTTGTAAAAGCAGGCAAAATCGCAGAAGCTATCACTCTCAATGATAAGCTGTTGCCTTTGGCAAACGCTTGTTTCGTGGAAGTGAACCCCATCCCCGTTAAAGAGGCAATGAACATGCTTGGCTTTGACGCGGGCGTACCTCGCGCGCCCTTGACGCAGATTGAACCTGCGAACAAGGAAAAGCTGGTGACGGCGATGAAAAACTACGGTTTGGAGTGCAAAGCGTAATGGAAAAGACGAGAATTATCCTTTGCGGCGCGTGCGGAAAAATGGGCGGCAACGTCCTTTCCTTGCTCGCTGACGATGAAAACGCTGTGGCGGTATGCGGCGTTGACCTTTACCCCAGAGAAATCGGCATTCCCGTATACACGTCCTTTGCCGATATCCAAGAAGAAGCAGACGTTATTATCGACTTCTCCTCCCCTGTTGGCTTGACGGAGCGTTTGGAATATGCGAAAGCGCACGGGCTTGGCATTGTCTTGGCGTCTACGGGCTTTACGGCTGACGACGTTGCGCTTATCAACGCCTATGCAAACGACGTGGCGATATTCAAAACGGCAAACCTTTCCCTTGGCATCAATCTGATGCAGGCGCTGTGCAAAGCAGCGGCGGAAGTTTTGGGCGAAGAATACGACGTTGAAATCGTGGAAAAACACCACAATTTGAAAAAAGACGCGCCTTCGGGCACGGCATTGATGCTCGCAAATACCGTCAACGAGGCGTTTGAGGGTAAAAAACGTTTTGTAAACGGCAGAGAAGGTATCGTCGGCGCGCGTGAAAAGAGTGAAATCGGTATTCACGCCGTTCGCGGCGGCACAATCGTAGGCGAACACGAAGTGATGTTTGCGGGTGAGGACGAAATCATCACCATTTCTCACAGCGCAAGAAGCAAGCGTGTATTTGCCGTTGGTGCAATCCGTGCGGCGAAGTTTTTACCGCAAAAGGCGGCAGGCATGTACGAGATGAAAGACCTTTTAGCCGCTGAAAACGACTAAAATTTCCTATAAAATAAAAAAATGAACGGCGACTCGGTAAAGAGTTGCCGTTTTTTCGTTCAACGCGTACATGGTACCGTCATTTTTAGTTTTTCAGCGTTTTTACGCCGTACGTTCCGTCCTGTTTAATGGTAATAGTGATATTGCCGTTTTTATCCGTTCGATACACCTTTGCGTTCACCGTTTGCAGACGTGTCAGCACATCGTCCGACGGATGTTCGTACAAATTGTTCTTTCCGCAAGAAATCGCCGCCGTTTCTACACCTAAAAACCGTAAAAATTCTTCACTTGTCGAATCGTTACTGCCGTGATGGGCAATTTTTATAATTTCCGTACTCGGCAAATCCACTCCGCGGTTTTCAAACGCGCCCAACGCGTGGTCTTGCATCAGTTTTTTCTCCACCTCGCTTGACACGTCGCCCGTAAACAACGCGCTGACGCCTTGATAATCTAGCCAAACGACGGCGGAACTATCGTTCGATTCCGTTGCCGTCTCCTCCCCTTCGACGTCCGCCGTGTACGGGTATAGGAAAGACAACGTATAGGAATAGCTATGCGCCGTAGAAATATCTATTTTTCTAGACGAATAGGACAACGCGCAGTCCTCTTCCACGAGCGCCGCGTACAGCTCGGCATATTCGTCGTTTACCGACGGGAGCGTTTTGGGAAGATAGGCGTTCTTTATCTTTTTATATTTGACGACTTTATCCAAACCGCCGCAATGGTCGGAATCGGCGTGCGTCACCACGAGATGATCAATCGCGTCGACATCGAGCGCGTTGAGATATCGCAATATCGTCGTTGCTGTGCTTTCACTGCCGTCGCCGCCGTCAATTAAAGCCGTTTTTCCGTCGGGCAATTCTACCAACGTACAATCGCCCTGCCCTACGTCCAAGAAATGGATACGCAGCTCCCCTTGTTTCCTTTGGGAAATTTTGGGCTTTGCGACGTGATATTTCCACGTTTGCGGAGGCACGAAAAGAGAAAAGACGGAAAGAAACAACAGCACGGCAATCAACACGCCGAGCCCTACGCGTTTTAATAGGCGTATCCGCTTTTCTATTTTCTCTTTTTCTGATGCATAGCCCATACTATTCTTCCGTGTATCGTTCCGCTCTTATTCTGCCTTACGAGGCTGCGCTTTTTCTATCTGTTCGTATACGTCTTTGAGCGCCGAGCCGTCGTAGTCTTCAATCCTGCCACTGTCGGCAAACTGCGAAATTTTCGGATCGAGCGGCATACGAGCGACGGCGGGAATATTAAATTCTGCCGCGATTTTCGCCGCTTTGCTTTCCCCGAACACCTCTATTTTCTTGCCACAATCGGGGCAGGAAAGATAGCTCATATTTTCCACCAAACCGAGCACGGGAATATTCATAATCTTCGCCATATTCACCGCTTTTTCAACGACCATTTTCACCAAGTCCTGCGGCGTGGTAACGATAACGATACCGGCGATAGGGATACTCTGGAACACCGTCAAAGGCACGTCGCCCGTTCCCGGCGGCATATCGATAAACAGCAAATCGACGTCCTGCCAAATAACGTCCGTCCAAAACTGCATTACCGTGCCCGAAATCACCATACCGCGCCAAATCACCGGCGACGTTTCGTCGTCGAGGAGCAGGTTCATAGATACCATCTGCATACCCGAGGGCGAAAGCACGGTGTTGATACCGTTTTCATCACCCGTAATACGGTCGGTAACGCCGAACATATGCGGAATAGACGGCCCTGTGATATCCGCGTCCATAATCCCGACGGACGCGCCCTGTTTTTGCGCGTAGGATGCGAGCAAGGACGTCGTTAAAGATTTTCCAACGCCGCCTTTGCCGCTGACAACGCCGATTACTTTTTTAATCGACGATTTTTTATGCGGTTCTTTTAAAAAGCTCTCTTTTTTACGCGAAGCGCAATTCGAGCTACAACTAGAACAATCGTGTGTACAATTTTCTGCCATAATTTCTCTCCTTTTTACTCCTATTATTATACACTTTTCCCAAATTAATGTCAACCGTTCGTCGTTAAAAAAGCAAGCTCTGTCTATATCTCCGCTTTTTTGACAAAAACTTCGCCGCTCTTTCACCAAACCAACGAAAAAAGCGTGAAAAAACGGTTGCTTTTTCCTTTGAAATGTTGTATACTATATAGGCTGCGCGTAGGTGGGGAGTTAGCGGCACCCTGTATCTGCAATCCGCTATAGCAGAGCTGAACGCCTTTCTCGACGATGTTTATGGAAGGTTTGCGCGTCGCAAGGAACGTTGATCGCAAGGTCTTATGCAACGTAATGCCGTGAACCGTGTCAGGACAGGAATGTAGCAGCACTAAGCGGATTTTTGCGTGTGCCATAAGGTAGCTTTGCAGGAGTCACCTACGGCGCTTCCGCTTCGGTAAATGTCGGCAAAAAAGGATCGCGCAGTTTTTTTATTTTTATAAACGCGATTTTATAGACGTGGTTTTTATTGGCGCGGTTTTTATTGACGCGGTTTCGTAAAAGCGATTTCGTAGACGCGGTTTTTAATCCTTAAAAAAATTTATGCACCTTAGAGCGTTTTCGCCCTTGGGTGCATTTTTCTTTTGGGGGTTTTCAATTTCGATTAGTTTGACGACGGTATTTCCAACGACGAACTGCTTTCCGCCGAGGAATTTTCGCGCGTATCCTGCCCGCGTCTGCCTTTCATAAACATACACGACGACAAACAACACACGCATACTAGCGTCAATAACATAGGCAAAATTTTTCTCATACTCGTCCCTCCATCGTCTTTATTGTAACACAACCTTTTTGGGCTGTCAAGCTTTTCTTTTTACGAAAAAGCGGTGCGACAAAAGCAGTGTTTTTTCGACAAAAGCATATGAGAGGACGTCGGAAAACAACCGTTTTTCGATATCCTCTCTTTTATCTCAAAGCAAATCCGTCCTTTTTCAACGTCCTTGCCGATAGAAACAGTATCGGCAAAATCGCACGTTTTATTCCTCGTCTTTGGGATTTTTCGAGGTGGGATTTATTTCCTCTTTTTTGCCTCGAATATCCAGCCCGTTCAGCCGTTCGTCCTCCAACACAATCCCGCGCTGCACCGTGGCATAGCCGTACTTTTCCCTTATTTTCGCTATCGCGTTTTCCGCGCGTTCTTTCTTTTCATAGCTCGCCGTATCGCCATTTAGCGCGCCGTCTAACGTCAACTGCTCGATATGATAATCGAACCCCGACACCGTCACCCCTAACATACGCACGGACAAGCCCGTTGGCCAATGAGCGGAAAACAGCTCGAAAGCGGTCTTGGCGACGTCGCCGCACAACGCCGTCGGCGGTACTTTCGTCTGCCACGTAAAATCTTGAAACTGCGCGTTGCGTACGACGATATGTACTGTGTTGGCGCGCCCTACGTCCGCTGCGCGCTGTCTTGCCGTCACACTCTCGGACAGCGCGTATATCCAGCGTTTTATCTCTTCCACATCGCTCACGTCGTGCGAAAGAGTCGTGGAATTGCCAATCGATTTTAAATCTTCCTTTGCCTTTACCGCCTTTACGGGTTCTTCATCCTCGCCGCGCGCGTAAATACGCAGTTGCCTGCCCCGTTTACCAAGCCGTGAAATCAACAATTCCTCGTCGGCGTTCGCCAAATCACCTATCGTGCGAATCCCGATTTTTTTCAACGATTCTTCCGTTGCTTTGCCCACGAACAACAGCTCGTTCACGGGCAAACGCCACACGATGTTTTGATAGTTTTCCCGCGTTATCACCGTCACGGCGTCGGGCTTTTTTAGCTCGGACGCGAGCTTTGCAAACACCTTATTATAGCTCACCCCGACAGACACCGTCACGCCGATTTCCTCTTTCACAGCAAGACGGATTTTTTCCGCAATCTCCGCGCCGCTGCCAAACAGCGCCGTACTCTCTGTCATATCCAACGAGCATTCGTCAATGCTGCACTCTTCAATGCAATCGGTAAAGCGTTCGTACACACCGCGCACTGCCTTGGAAAAGCGTTTGTATTCGTGAAAATGCGAGGGCACAAGCGTTAGCTCGGGACATTTCCGCAAGGCGGAATACACCGTTTCCGCCGTTTTAATACCAAACTTTTTCGCCTCCTCGCTCTTGGCAAGCACAATACCGTGGCGTTCTTTGGGATCGCCGCAAACGGCAATGGGTTTGCCTTTCAGCGTAGGATCGAGCGCAATCTCCACGGACGCAAAAAAATTATTCAAATCGGAATGTAAAATGACTCGTTCTCGCTTTTCCATACGTCCTCGTTCTCGCGCTGTATCCTAAAAATCGTTCCTTTCGTTATTTCAAATATTCGCTTACGGCGTGGGCGGCAACGTTGCCCTCGCCCACCGCTTTTGCGTACTGGTACGGTCTGCCCGTGCAATCGCCCGCCGCAAAACAGCCTTTCAAATTCGTGGACATATCGCGACCTACGACAACGTGCCCGTCCGCCGTTTCCAAGCCGCCCACCAAAATGGCAGGCGAAACGCATTCACGCAGCATAAACATACCGTTTATCGGCAATTCCGCAGGGATATCCTCCGCAGGCGGCGCGGCAAACCTCAACGTATTTACACGCAAACCGCCGTCGATTTTCGTCGGCATTTTTCGTATAATCGTGACGTTATCGCGCTGGATTTGCACGTCTTTATACATAGGAATCAGGTACACCTTTTCCGCAATATCCGCAAGATACCCTATTTCGTGTTCCAAGCGTTTCGTCGTGCAAAAAACGGCTATCGTTTTGCCTTTATATAAAAATCCGTCGCAGGTAGCGCAGTAGCTAACCCCTCTGCCAACGAACTCTGCCTCGCCCTCGATTTGTTTCACCGATTCGACGCCGCAGGCAAGAATTACCGTCCTGCTTTCATAGGTGTTTCCCTCCTGCGTCATAACGGTGAATTTGTCTTTCAACGCGTACACGCCTGCCACCTTTTCCTCTTTTACGTCGATTTTCGCCTCTTTTAATTGCGTTTTTAGAGCCTCGCAAAACTCCACTCCCGACACGTCGGAAAGCCCGGGATAATTATGAATTTTTTCCGCCTTGGACACCTTTTCGCTAATCGACCAAGAGCCGAACAATAAAAAACTTTTTTGATTTGACTGCAACGTGAGCGCGGCGGAAATCCCCGCAACGCCACTGCCTACAATAATACAATCGAGCATATTTATTCTCCTTTTTTACAGTATACCACAATCGCGCAAAAAAAGCAATATTTCTCTGCAAAAAATACGCCCCGCCGCCATTACGCGACGAGGCTATTTTTTTATCATACGATTATATCGCTCAATAGGAAATCATTTCAATTTCGTCCAAGCCGAACGGTACGACGTGATAATCGTGCGTGTAATTTTCCGCAACGCCGTCCTTCCACTGTCCACGCATCGTGAACGTGGTGGGAGAAACGCCCAGAGGCTCGACAATGGGTTTGAAATGGTGCGGCCCGAACAAGTTTCTAAGGCTGGATTTCAAACGGATAACGATATCGTTCTTACCCTTTTTGAGGTATTTGGTGATATCCTTTTTGGTATCCATAATAACGTCCACTTTTTCACCGTTCACCGTGAGGTTTGCCACGATAAAGCGCCCTTTATCCAAGGACAATTCTCTAACACCCTCGCCGTCGTATTCGTACGTACCCTGCATCGTCACAGCGCCCTTAAAGAACGGATAGCCGTTTTTATAATTTTCAGACGAAAGAGCAGGGAGCGTCGTGCGTTTTTCGATAGAGTGGTCGGCGTTCACTACGAAATCGCCCTTTAAGTATACGTTTTCGATATGCGTATCGTAATACAGACAGTTTCTCAAGCTCTCCGTTGCCATCGGATCGAACAAGGCAAAATGCACGCCGTCGTGCTGATAATAATCCACGCCGTAGATAAGTACGTTTTCGCCCTCTTTGAGCGCCGACGTGATGTCCGTTTCCACGAAATTGACGTCGAAATCGTTCTTACCCATCGTCATTTCCACGCCGTTCACTTTCACGGACAGGAAACGGCCTTTTTCCATAATCAGCTTGATTGCCGTCTTACTCTTTACGTTAAAGGTGTGACGAATATATACGTTGCCTTTATAATTCTGACGGAGCAGCGTTTCAAACAACTGCGGCAACGGCATAACTTCCCCAAATTTTTCACCGTCATAGCTAAGCGACGCGTAGTCTAACACGAGATAGTTTTCGGTGACGTCCGTCACGGCAAAATTCTTGGTGATATTTTCTATCTTCGCCTCTGCTTTCGTTGCTTTCGCGCTTTCGTCCTTGATTAAAACCAAGCTACCATTAGGCGGAATCGTATATTCGTTGGAAATATTTTTCGTTTCAAACGTCGTGAGATCAAGCGCCTTGTATTCTTCCGCAACGCCACGCATCTTAACAAACGACGATTCAACGCGCGAATAGTTTTTAACGAAGATAAAATCGCCCAGCTCGCCGCTTCTCGACGAGACACCCGAATTGCCGTCTTCACAAGCAAACTTCACTCTCGCGCTATTAAGCACGTCGTCCAGCGTCATATTCCCGTTCAGCTCTACGCTTTCCTTTAAGCCGTCTACGTAGCAAGGGTTTTCCGTAACGAACAGTTTGCCATCGTATTTTTTCAAAATTTCCACCGTAGGACGGGACATAGAGGGCATGTACGGAACGAACACCTTATCGTACGTGCATTTGCCGATTCTCAGCTTGCCGTTTTCTACGCTGCCGTATTTTTCCAACAACCACTCGTCCGCCAAATGATACTGTATGCCCTTTTGACGGAACAAATTCAACGTTCTAAAGAACGCCTCTTGCAGTTCTTTTACGCTGAAATCCTGCTCTGCGTGGATAAAGGTGAGGTATACGCAACGCATGGGATTGAGGAGCAATACGTCGTAATTTTCCTTCGTGTTCGCTACGAGGTAGCCAAGGCGAGTGAAATAATCGTTAAACGTACGCATTTCCTTAAACCAGTTGTTATGGCTAGAAAATACGGGCGGATGGTCGTATTTACCTTGCGCCGCAATCGAGATGGGCAACAAGTGATGACACATCAAGTTAACGCCGTTGAAATATTGATATTCGCCAAGACTCTTCAATTCCTGCGGCGTTGTGTCAAAACCCGAACAGCCGTACGTTTCCGTCAAAACCTGTTTGATACCCAGCTGGCTAGCTACGCTGCCTACCTGCTTGGGCGAAAGCTCCGTGCCGCAATTTCTGCCAAGACAGTCGATTCCAGGGATATGCTCGTATTCGTACGAGGGCAT
This sequence comes from Clostridia bacterium, assembly GCA_017507005.1. Taxonomy (GTDB): domain Bacteria; phylum Bacillota; class Clostridia; order Christensenellales; family Borkfalkiaceae; genus Scatosoma. The sequence continues at coordinate 43,744 of JAFWBT010000025.1, forward strand.
ACAGCCTGCGCCGCCCATCATTTGACAGCAAAGCCCGCTCTCTTCTACCGAGTGTCCCGTCAACTTGCAGTTGTGTTCTTCGCACCAATCGTACAGACGCTTGTAGAAATTGATGGTATACAGCTCGTTCATCAGCTTGTAATAGCGCGTTCTAAATTCAAAACCCGCTTCGTCTTTATTGAAAAGGTAAACAAGCCCGTCCACAACGTCCTCGCCGTATCTTTCCTTGAACGGCTCAATCGTCATACGCGAAAAAGGCGTCGCCCAACGATAATACTGCGGTTCGTCCGTGAAAAAGCCCACAAGCTCTTTGCCAAAGCTATCGGCAAAGCGTTTATAATATTCCTCGTGCGTTTCGCGGATAAATTCTTCCACAACTGCGGGATTGAGAATATCCGTATTCGCAGGGCTGGTACGAAGATATACGCAATGGTATTCCGTCAAGCCTGCTTCCGCCGCCTTGATACGAACGTAGCCGCTCTCCGTCTTTTTATAGACGCCGTACGCCGTTTCGTCGTATTCCGATTTTACTTCGTATTCCAAAAACTGCGCGCGATATTCTTCCGTTTCAAGCAGTTTACCGCCGACAAAGCCGCTCGGCCACCCGTTCTCGTCGTACACCCACGCGTTCATACCCAGCTCTTTCGCTTTCTTCAAGCACGCGTCGATACACGAGAACCATTTCTCGCCCAAATATTCCGTCGTCAAGCCCGTACGCGCATGCATAATAAAGCCGCCCAAGCCCGCCTCGTGCATTTCTTCTATCTGTTTTACAAGCGCTGCCTCGTCCAACGAATTGTTCCAGCTCCAAAAAGGAATCCCTTGATAATCGGTAAGATTTTCTTTTTCCAACGCCTCGCGCAGCTTTGCCGTAGATTCTATCATAGTATTGCTCCTTTGTCGCTCGCTCTTTCTTACGCAAGTTCCTTTATCATTGTACCTTATTTCAATACAAAAATCAAGTGTATATTGTAATTTTTTTCACGCTTTGCCATCTTTTACACGAAAAAAACACCCACAAAGGAGTGTTCGTTTCGTTTTTTTCATTTTTCCTCGCGTTACGCCATCATAATTTCGGAAATAACGTCGAGCACTTTATCGTGACAACCGCCGCAGCCCGTCGAGCAATGCGTGATACGCTGTACGTCCTTGAATACCTCTAACACGTCTTCCATTTTCGAGTGGTTTTCCAACGCGTGTTCAATGTCCGTGTAGCTTACCTTTTTACAGTTGCAGATGATATAGTTTTCCATTTTTTATATTCTCCTTTTTAATTTTCTTTCGTAAAATGTTCTTTGCCTACGCCGCACAGCTCACATTCAAAACCGTCGGGCAGGTCTTCAAATTTCGTGCCGGCCACGATACCTTTGTTGGGCAAACCCTGCTCCTCGTCGTAAGTCCAGCCGCATACGTCACATACGTATTTGCTCATAGTTCCCTCCTTTTTATTAACGATGTCTTCTTGATAACAAAGCTCTCTTGCCAAAGCGTCTATTTGCGCTTTGCTTTCTTCCGACAACGCCGAGAGCAGCTTTACCGTCGCCTCGGTGTATTGTAAGTCCTTACATTTTTCCAGTAAACCGCGCATCACACGCGTCGCCATCGGCGCCCAGCTACCGTTTTCGATAAAGCCTACCGTGCGGTTTTGGAAATTATGCTCTGTCAAATGGCTGATAAACTCGCGCATAAACGGGAAAATTTCGCCGTTGTACGTCGTCGTTGCCAAAACGATTTTTCCATAGCGGAACGCGTCTTCCACCGCCTCTGTCATATCGCAACGTGCCAAATCGTTAAGCACCACCTTTTTACAGCCGTATTCTTTCAGCTTTTCCGCCAGCATTTCCACGGCGCGTTTGGTGTTGCCGTACACGGAAGTGTATGCAATCACGACACCGTCCGATTCCACGCCGTAGCTCGACCAAGTGTTGTATAAATCGAAATAATACCCCAAATTTTCTTTCAAAGCGGGGCCGTGCAACGGACAAATCGCACGCACGTCCGCGCCGCTGAATTTTTTCAACAGCGTCTGCACCTGCACGCCGTATTTTCCTACGATACCGAAATAATACCGCCGAGCCTCGCAAGCCCAGTCCTCTTCCACGTCCAACGCGCCGAATTTCCCGAACGCGTCCGCAGAAAACAACGTCTTGTCCTTGTCCTCGTACGTCACCATTACTTCCGGCCAATGCACCATAGGCGCGGTGAAAAACGTGAGCGTGCGGCTGCCCAAAGATAACGTATCCCCCTCTTTCACCACCATTTGTTTTTCTGCGTAATCGTCGCCGAAATAATTTTTCATCATCACGAACGCCTTGTTCGTAGCAACGATTTTTGCGTTGGGATATGCCTTGACGAACGCCGAAATATTCGCCGAATGGTCGGGCTCCATATGCTGCACGATTAAATAATCGGGCGTTCTCCCCTCCAACGCTTTTTCAAGATTTTGTAGCCATTGCTGTTCAAACGCGGCGTCTACGGTATCGAACACGGCGATTTTTTCGTCTAAAATCACGTAGGAATTGTACGACATACCGTTTGGAACGGCGTACTGTCCTTCAAATAAATCTATCCTATGATCGTTCACGCCGACGTACAAAATATCTCGCGTGAGTTCCATAATTCTCTCCATTACTAATAATATGTTGCTTTGCGCCATTATTATAGCAAATAATTTCAAGAATTTCAAGACCTTTTTTCAAATATTCTCGCGCAAAGACATAATTTTTTTTGTGAAAAATCATTTCTTCGCTCCTCGACGTTTGTTTTAAAAAAATTTTTTAAAAATTTTTATCCGAACGCCTTTCATATTATTGTAAAATTAAAATAAATTTGTTATAATAATGGCGTGATTTGAATAAATCTCGCTGCAAAACTTAAAATCTATTTTATTAAAGAGGATAAAAATATGGAAAAGCTCTACACAGGTAAAACAAAAGACGTTTACAAGCTTGAGAACGGCAACGTGTTGCTGAAATTCAAAGACGACTGCACCGGTAAAGACGGCGTATTCGATCCTGGTGAAAACACCGTCGGGCTCACCATCGAAGGTATCGGCAAGGCAAACCTTAAATCGTCCGTATACTATTTTGAAATGCTGAAAAAAGCAGGCATCAAAACGCATTACGTTTCCGCTGATGTTGAAAACGCTACGATGGAAGTACTCCCCGCTACCGTTTTCGGTCACGGTTTGGAAGTAATTTGCCGTTTGGTGGCAACGGGTAGCTTTATCCGCAGATACGGCGAATATATCGAAAACGGCACCCCCCTTGCAGGCGGCTACGTTGAATGCACCTTCAAGAACGACGAAAAGGGAGATCCCCTTGTTACGGCGGAAGGTCTTGCGGCGCTCGGCGTTATGAGTATGGATATGTTCAACAGCATGAAAGAACAGACCTTGAAGATTACGAAAGTCGTTGCAGACGATTTGAAATCGATTGGTTGCGATCTTTGGGATATCAAGTTTGAATTTGGCTACAACAACGGCGAAGTTATCCTTATCGACGAAATCGCTTCGGGTAATATGCGCGTTTACAAGGACGGCAAAATCGTTGATCCCGTGGAATTGACCAAGCTCATCAACGAAAGATAATCCCCCATTACAAGGCAATAAAAACACCCCCAACGGCACGATACCGTTGGGGATTTTTTTGTTGTTTTTTGGTCGAGTGTTTATTAAAAAATGCTCAATCCTAATTGTTTGCTCAAAAGCTCTAACGCTTTTCTACCAGCAACGCTGTTCCCTTTTTTATCGAGCGCAGGCGCGTAAATACCGATACCCATACGCCTAGGCACGACAGCCATAATGCCGCCGCCAACGCCGCTTTTGGCAGGGATACCGACGTTGAACGCAAACTCGCCCGAGCCGTCGTACATACCGCTCGTCGTCATAATCGCGTTGATATACCGCGTATATTCCGCCTCTATAATCCGCTCGCCCGTCTTTCTATCCACGCCTTGGTCGGCTAAAATTCTAGCGATATTGGCAAGGTCTTTGCAATCGACCTTTATCGAGCAAGCGCGGAAATACAAATCAACCACGTCTTCCACTTCCTCGTGAATCATACCGTACGCCTTTAACATATACGCGAGCGCGCGATTTTTATGTCCCGTCGCTTTTTCGGAAAGGTATACCGAGGTGTCGAGCGATAAATTAGGATTGCCCGTCATGCGTTTAGCAAGCGACAACAATCTTTCAAATTTTTCCTCGTACGTCGCGCCGTTGATTAGCGTACACAGCGCAATCGCGCCCGTATTTACCATAGGATTGATATGCGCGCCCGTCAACGCCTGATCGCTGTAATTGAACGCGTCGAACGGTTTTCCCGTCGCCTCTACGCCCACGAGCGAGCATACCTGCTCCACACCCTTATCCAACAACGCCAACAGTAAAATCAGCGGTTTTACAACGCTCTGCATCGTAAAACCGACGGCGTAATCGCCTACGCAAAAAGTGCGCCCCTCGTCCGACATTACGCATATACCGAGGGCGTTTTTATTCGCTTTTGCCAGCTCGGGGATATAATTCGCCAAACGGCCTTCTTCCGTGTACGGCTGACAGTCTTTTATGATTTTTTCGAGTAATTCTTGCACAAGATACCCCTTTATAGTTTCATTGCTTTTCACCGCTTATACGGTTTATCATTATTTATTTCTGCGCCTTGTTCAAGGTAACGTCCGCCGAACGAACGGTGACGTCACCCTCCAACGTCGAGGTGAAATAGCCGAGGGTGTTCGCTACGCTAATGCTTGCGCTCGTCCCCTCTTCACAGCGAATAAATTGCGGCATTTCTTCTTGGAATTTCGTGCCGCTAAACAGTACGTTCGTCGTGGGATAGACGATTCCCGTTTCATGAATATTATCAAAATGCACGGAATTATTTTTCAGTGTACAGTTGATAAAACGCACGTTTTCCACGGGCGAAATCGACCAGAGCAGTCTGGGAATCCTATCCGCCTGCACCACTACGTTTTCAAAAGTCAAATTCTCTTGAACGGGCGATTTGGCGTTAGGATAATAACTGCGGGAATACTCGTCCTTGTCGAAATGTATGGAAAAGGCTATCGAGCGGTTTTTCTGTAAATAGATGTCCTTGAAATGGATATTTTTGCAACCTGCGCCGTACAACGCGCCGTCTTGGACGACCGCCCAAACGATACCGTCGTATTCCTTTTCACCCGTCTCGTGCGTCGGGCGGGTGTGGGAAACGTACGTTTTTCCGTCCACGGGCATATACACTCGATACAAGCGGTTGTTCGACACCACCGTGTCCGAACGCTGTACCACCATACCCTCGCGCCAATCCGACCACGCGCCTGCCAAAATGCGGCAAAAATACCCCACCGTGGCGTCGGCGTTTAAATCGTAGCAGTCCTCAATCAAGCCGTTTTCTATCCAGCCAAGCTCGGGATTAGACGTGACGTAATCGTGACCGTTGAGCGCAATCGGGTCGTCGTACGTGCGGAATAAGCCGTGGCGCACAACGAATTTGCTGCCGCGCCCAAAATGCACAGCGTCTTTCATGCCCTCGATACGAAGATTTTCCAGCAATACGTTTTCAAACGTGCAGATGTGAATCCCGAAATCCTCAACGGGTAAATCATAGCACTCGAAATCGCGGATTTCTAAATTTTTGATATAGAAAAAAGAGCAATGACCGCGAAGCCCCAGCACTACTTTTTTACTATTCTTGCCTTTTTTTACCGAACGCACTTCGTTGCAAATGAGGCGCAGACCGATAATTTTTATATTTTTATTATACGTTTTGGTATACGCGCCGCGATTCACGAAGACGTAACCGTTTTCTTCGGGGTTATTCACCCGTTTTACGTATGCGCCGGCACAAAAATACAGCGACGTATCGTTGTCTAAAAGGATTTGATCGGCAAGCTCGTAAACGCCTGGTTCGGCGATATAGATATCCCCGCCGCCGTCCACGGCTTTTTGCAAAGCGCGCGCGTTTGTCAAGCCGTCGTTTTCCGTCTTAAAACCGTAATCCGCTGCTATTTTCATATCGTTATTCTCCTATTCTTGCGATATAGGGATATTATAACACAGCCGTTTGTTTTTTTCAATCCTTTTATGGAAAATATTTTTTTTGGTTTTTGGGCATGAAAAGCACAGGACGATGCCTGCGCTTTTTCTGGAGTATTTTTATTAAACTGAATGGGATATTAAAACTGCAAGCAAGCTGTTTTCATCGTTAATTCCAACATACCAACAACAATAGGAACAATAATTTTACTAATTAGTTTATACGCGTTATTCATTAACTTGTTATATTTATCTAAATCGGCTATTATATACGAAGATGGTTTATAATATTCTTTACCTTCAATCAACCTAATATATCCTGTTTGTTCAAGTGCTGAAAAATATGTATTAAATTCCTTTTCTGAAATTTTATAATCAATATTTGACACTTCTATACCGTCGTTAATATTCAACAATAACGAGCGAATACGGCAACCTTGCGTTTCTTTCCTCGGTAAATGTTTTTTCTTCATGGTTTTTAATCCTGCCCGCAATCGGGACAATCAATGTAAGAGTATCCTTTATTTATTAAAGAGATATATGGTATTTTACACTGCCCACAAGCCTTTAATATTTCTGCTGATTATTTTTTAGGGATAAAAGAATATTAAAAAGACGCAAATCCGCGTCTTTTTTTATGTCTTAACGGACGGAAATACAAAAAAAGACAAGCAGCATTGCTTGTCCTTTTTTATTGGTGACCGTTAACCAACCTAAATCAAATTTTTTTGTAGAACTTCACTTAAAAAGAGTATTTGAAGAAAAGGTTTTATCACAATTTTTTTAAGCGTAAATTTAAATAAAAATAACTTAAAATTTATTTTCACAAATTTCAATACACTATGTGGTTAACAATTTTCAGAGTACAAAAATACCTCTAATAACGTTTGGAAAAAAATTTATTAAAGAAAAAACAAAAACTATTTACCAAAGAGTTTCTTTTGTGGAGATTTACCAAAGAATATCTGACAAAGAAAAGTATTATTGATAAACTTAATCACAAAGTATAAAATAACACAAAAAAGAATTGTTACGATAAGAGTAAAAACAAAATTATGTAAAAGTATATTGTTGGTCATAAATGTAGAAATGGAAGGTATCGCGTTAACTAGTATTTTATAAAGATGATTAAACCAAAACGACACAATAGTTACTGATACAGTATAATATTGCAACGAATTTGCGCCCAACTCGTTGAGAGATGAAGCAAGAATTGATTTTTTGTTCTTTTCTAAATTTTTTGTTGTTATCAATCGATAAAAAACTTCAATAATTGTTAAGACAAAAAGAGAGCCTACAAAACCAATAGCCCATCTAAACATATTGATTTTAATAATGCCTAAAATAGAAGAATCGGCAATAATGCCTGTGGTATAAATAAAATGTTTTGATTGAAAGAAAAACATCATTGCAGGAAAAAACAAAAGCGATAAATATTTAAGGTTGTTTAATTTTTTAATTTGCTCTTTATATTTTCCATAGTAAAACCCTATTACATAAAATGGATAGACAAATAAACAATTATCTCGACCAGGCATAGCAAAAACTATCACAGAAGATAAAATCAACAAAATTATTTGCATCCAAAGTCTTTTTATTTTTTTACAAATAATAGCTACTATAATGGATGAAATTAAAACTGCGGATAAAAACCAGAAATGGAACAACAATACTCTTGCCCACTCGCCGCTAAATAAATTAACCCAGTCTCCATTAAAAACACTCACAACGCCGTTTGTCACAAAATAATGAAAAGTACCATAGAAAACAATACTACAAATCAATGGCTTACATCTATGACCAACAAGCTCTTTTAAATCTCGTTTAGAGAAAGAGAAATAAAAAAGGTATCCACTAATGAGCATTAAAATAGGCATATTAAAACTGCCAATTATTTTGCCGATTGTTAAATCAAAATAGCTGATATTTGATGGTAAAGAATACAAGAGCACATGGCTCCATATCATAATAAAAATAGCAAACCCTTTTACTATATTCAAATATAGACTTTTATTATTATGCATATAATACCTCATATAAATGTAATAACACCTAATATTATAGGTGTTATTATATTAAAAGTCAAGACATTAAACTATTTTTTTTACATAAATATTGAAAATCTAAGAAGGTGATGGTTATTATTGCAAAAAACTAATACTTGTATTTTTTTGTATTCGTTCTACTCTTCTGCTTGTGAAACGTATAGAAGTTGCCGTTTTCTTCTTGCAGCGTGTGTCTAGATTTACCTAAACTTTTCGATGCACACCTAAGAAGAAAAAAACTAAATAGAATGTGAAAAGGTGCGGCAATATGCCACGCCTGACTCTTCAAAAACAGCACCTACTGCAAAATCCCCTAACAGAACCGCGGTTTGTTGCTTATCCTTTTTTTGTTGGTGACCCGTACGGGACTTTCCTATACCCTTAAAAGAGCCCCCTCGAAAGTGTCGCAACTGCGTTGCTCGCACGAACCCTACTTAAAAAACCGCCGAAAGCCTTTGAAATAAAGGTTTCCAGCGGTTTATGTCAAAATACTATCAAAAATATCTTGCTAAGAGTTTTATTAGAAAGCAAAATCTTCAACCAAGGATTTCCATACGGGAACACCGTACGTCGTTACGTCCCAAAGCTCGGCGCTGAACGACGAATAATCGTTCCCTGCGGATTTCATTGCATTATAATCCGCATACAGGATAGGCTGCATCTTTATCCAACTGTTGATATTATTAGGGTTCGTTTCCAAATCCTTATATCTAACAGCAGAAGAGATGATGTAAGAGTTGCTAACCGAGGCGCAAGCACCGCGCGCAAACGAGCCATATTCATCAGAAAGAGGCACAGTAGGTACGTGAATAATTACGTTTTCTATAATCGCCGCCCAAGCAGCACTGTACATAAACGCCATATTCGCCTTACCCTCAGCATAAAATTCAATGTCGACGTAAACGTTCTTTATCGTGCTTGACTTTTTCGAGTTGTTAGGCTGCGCCGCAAAGCATATAATCCCCGACACGTTCCTTCTCGGCGTTCCGTTTTGCTTGATGTTGCTCAACGCAAGATTTTCAATTCTCGCGCCGTTCAAATATTCACCGAATAATCCAAATCTATGTACGGTGCCATGGTCAAACGTAAAGGAAAGCACGTGCCCCTTGCCGTCAAATTCGCCTGCAAAGTCATTTGGCACTTTTCCACTCGGCATAGACAAAACCGTATTCGGCTCAATAATATCCTTTCCGAGCATATACACACCCGAGATTTCTGTTTTTTCCTCGCCCGCGTAAATATTTTCAAAATCCTTCAATTCATCGATAACCGTCGTATACGCACAGAACGTTACGCGATAACCTGCGTTTTCATTGTACAAAACAACGTTACAGCTTTCGCCGTCGGGAAGAGCGAGCACGCCGTTTTTCAACTTATACTCTTTTCCGTTAAACTCATAAGAAATTATGTCGGAAAAACCTTCCTTTACTTCCGTTACAGCCTTCAACGTTTGACTTCCTTCGTCAAAATATTTCGCGTCGGAAATGGAATAATTTAAGGTGATACCGCTATCAAAAACAGGACGCAAAACGTGTACGTCAAAAGCAATCTCTTTATTTCCAAACGAAACGATCAAATTCGTTTTTCCTGCTTTGCTTGCCTTGATTTCCCACGCAGAGCCGAACTTTTCAATGGTCGCAATCCCTTCGTCTAGGATAAACAAATCGTAATCTGTAATCACCTCGCCGTCTTGGGAAACGGACACGGAAGAGATCGTTTGCGACGTGGAATATTCCACCCCTTCATAATTCTCCAGCGTATACAACTCTACCGATTGAAGCTTGCCGTCGTTTAACAAAACCGTAGTGTCTTCAATCACGTTGACTTTAACCGTTTTGGTGTGCACCGTTTGACCGCGCCAAATAGCCGCTACGCTTACGATTGTACTGCCTACCGCTTGTTTCGTTTCCAGTTTTCCGTCCACGATGGTAGCCACCGATTCGTCCGCGACGTAGTATTCAATCTCACCGTCCAAAAAGGTCTTTCCGTTGAATCGTATGTGCGCGCCGAAATCGTATTCCGACGATTTCATCAGCGTAATCTCTTCACGCATATTGTTATTAAAGGCAAGAACGGGGATGTTTCCCGATAACCCCGACTCTATTTCACAAGTCGCTTCCTTTTCGCCGTATCGCACCGTGACTGTCGATTTGCCAACCTTTAACGCTTCAACGACGCCGTTTTCGTCTACCGAAACGACATCAGGCTTAGAAGAGAACCACGACAGTTGTTCGCCGTCAATTTCGTTGTAGGAAACGGTTAATTCTACCCTATCTCCCAAGGTCAGAATTTCATTAGAGTTTTTTAGTTTCAAATACGTTTCCTGCTGTGCAGAAGAAGACGGTGACGTTGAATCGCTTTTGCCTTGGCAACCCGTCAAAGTCAATGCTGCAAAACACAGCACATAAATTAATAACGATAAAAATTTCTTCATAACTTATACCATTTTTTCAACTTTTATTGATTTTGCAATCATTTGCTCACCGCAAGGACAAGCTCACCGCCCAAGTCCCGATTGTAGTCGTCGACTTTTCGGACAAACGGAAATCTCTTAATCCGGAAATGTTCGTTTTGAAATACGTAACCATCTCGTTATATTCCGCATCGGGTAAGCTAGGTGCGTGGAACGCAATCATATAATACGCAGGACATACCCACTCGATATCAATATGCTCGTTTAACATATTATAAAGCTCGGGATCGCTCGTTTTATATTTCGCAATCAACGCGCGCGCCTCTTTAATTTGATCCAGCCAAGATTTCAACATCTCATATTGGAAATACTCACGCCCGATCGAATAGTTGATAATGCCCGTTTGCGCGATTTTTTTGCTTTCATAGGCAACAATGGTCGCCCACGTGTTCTGTTCTACGTACAACTTGTACATAACGTCCGCAGCGTCTTCAAACATCGCCCTAAACCATTTTTGCGTCAATGCATTGGTATCCAGCGTCGTATCCCATTGCATCTTTGCGTCCAAATAAGAATCCAGCATTTGGAAGGACGTTAAGTTGTCGCTGGGCATTGCGCCTTGCTCAAACAGCAACTTCGCACCGCCTTTCGCAAAGAATTGATATGCGTCCGTATCGTAGAAACTCGTCCCTGCTGTTCTGAACATAAAATTACCGAAGTTCGCATTATACGTCCAAAGATAGACGGACGGGGAAATATCAAACCATTTCAACGAGTTTTGAACCCCTTCCTCACTTCTTTGTGCATAGAGATTTTGCTGATAACTCAAACCGCTAGAAACAGCGTAGAAAACGCCAACGTCATCACGCATTTCGAGATCGGGATGGTTAATGACGTATTTGCCTTGCGCCTCGTCATAGTGCGCCGGCGCGTTAACAAACGCCGCATATGCAAAGAAGGCAACTTTCAGGTCTTCACGCCTATATTGCTCGTTTTCAGGTTGCGCCATCCATTCCTGCAAATGCTCGGCAATAGCATTACTCAAAACGATCGCCGCGCCCGACTGCGTACCGTACTTTTCCTCCGCTTCCAAGCAGGAGGCGCAACGGCACATAACCTGATCGTTATCCTCGTGTGTAAATGCTACGATATTACGCAAAGGATAATCCTTAGGATTATACTGTATTAAGGAACGAGTGATAACGTAGGTAATTCGATCAACCAACGCGTCGTAATCCTCTTTATTACCGCGTGCCGTATAACATAATTGGGTATTCCCTTCCCCTTCACCGCTTCGGTTGGAGAACCAGCTTTCCCTAGACGTCTCTGCATTTCTCGGAATAACGTTGATTGCATTGTGATAAACGTGACGCGTCGCGCCGCTTTCCAAGTCCCCGAGCGGAAGGAAATATTCCGCAGTAGAACGGACGCGGAAACGGTATTGTAAATTGTTAGGGTTCAGCTCTATCAAAGTACTCGAAGCCCCTCTCATTTCAATATCCGGCAGGTCGATAACGTTGAAATTATAAAGACGTACGTTGCTTGTTTTATCAAGCGTAAAGCAGTCGTAAGCGTATTGCTCGTAATTGAATAAAATCTCTAATAGTGTATACACGCCGTTGACAACGCCAACGCTCGTCGCCCCCGCCAAATACACCGTTTTGTCTTTGGTAACGATACGTACCCCTTGCGAGCCAAGTTCACTCTTTTTAGTATCCACCCCCGACGACGCAAGCATTTGCGTATTCCCAAGGGAAATATACTTTGCATCAGCGGTATGCGTAAATTCTCCCGCTGGCTCGGTAACCGTTTCTAGCTTAATCCCCGTAGCCTCTTCAAAGAAATATTTCAGCTCTGCTTCCGCAACGAACAAGTACGAATCGGCGTCCGACGGCATTAAAATCTTATAGTCGGTTTTACCGTCCTTTACCATAAATTCATTTGTTTCAGCCGCGGACAAATCGTGCACACCGTCGGTAAACGTGTATTTATTTCTCTGCGGTTCAAGTGTTTCTTGTTTATCATTGCAACTTATCAAGCAAGTGCACGCGCAGATCGCGCTGAGTATTAACGAAAAAATACGTTTTTTCATGTTTTCCTCCTATTAAGAAACTACTACGTTATAATACAACGCAGAACAGTTTCCAAGCTCGTCATACGCTACTACGTAAACAAGGAACTCACCCACGTTTTTAAAGACGTAAGAAGTTACGTTGTAGCCGTCTTCCTCCAACGCCATGTCCTTACCGTAAATCATAGTATATACCTTGATATTTTCTGTAGAAGACAAATTATCCGTCACGGTAAATTCTTTGATTTTGTGCGTACTTCCAACCGCAAGCCGCACCGTCGTTTGCCCGTTAGAACCGTCCTTAAACGCAATCACAGGCGCGATCCCCTCGCTGACGTTCACAATATCATAATCGTCGTAGGTAAGCGTTTCTTGCCCGTTTTTCAGCGACGAGCCAATGCAGGAAACTTCATAAACGACGCGGTATTGCCCTGCCTGCGACAGTTGCAAACTGTACGTTTTGTCTGCAAGCACTTTTTCAAGCAAATTCCCGTTAAGATCACGCGCAATCTCTCCGTTAGGAGCATATACGGTAATTTTTATATCACGCGCAAGAACAGAGCAAAGCACCGAGTTTGCATAGCAGGGCAAAACTTGATAAATTGAATTGATCTCTTGCACACCGTCGCATGCGGTAAAAATCAGCTGTGGCTTGCTTTCACGCATCGATAAGGTAAAGTTTTGTGCGTTTATCTTGGAAACTGTCACTTTACAGCCGCTTTCCGCCCCTGATACGGACATTTCCAACAACGTACTGTCTTTGGCAAACGGCTTAACTCCATTTAAAACAACGCCGTCTGCATCCATTCCCGCAACGGAATACGACAATGCGTAAGCACCTGCAAGCTGCGTATATTTCGTCGGTATCGTCTTATCCAACACAAGTTTGCCGTCTTCATACTGTTTCGCGTTCATTATCACGTTTTTCCCCGTTCCCATTTCGTAGGTATAGGTCACGTAGTTTTTGTTCGGGCTATAAAGATCGCGCAAAACGATGGCAAAACTATTCACCGTCTCTGCCTGCAAGGTAAAATTGAGTTTAAATTTCTCGCCGGAAATTGCATTGATAAACTGCAATTCCGCGTCGTCGTTAAAGGTATATTCCAAGCCTTCCAGCGTCATTGCGGACTCCACGTAATTGCCCTGCATATAACGCGTATACTCCTTTTCGGACGTCTTTTTACCGTACCCAACGTCTACAACGGAGTAAATCTCCGATTCCACACTGCTGTTTCCATAGCTTGCCTTAAAACGCAAGGTTTCGTTTGCTTCGATTTTGTACACTTGCATTTGCGCTGCGGAAAGCGTCTGATATGCACCGCCGTCCACGGAAACGCTGACGTTTGCCTCATTTTCAACAAACGCGCCTACGCCTGCCGTGTATGCGACAACCGGATTGATGGTATAAGACGCCCCTTTCATCAATACTTTGGGCAACGCGAACGGATTATTGAAGGTCGCGGAGTTTTCATCTACACAGGAAACGCTGTACGAATACGAATCTTCGTAAACGTTGTCCTTGAAGAAATACGACACCGTGTATTCGCCCGCATAAGCAGGGATATATTCGTAAGTATTTTCCGCCGTTTTTTCCAGCTCTTCGCTTTCACCGTTCGGCGCGGTAACTACAACTCTCGTCGATACCTCTTTGTTTAAGCCACGGACTTCTATCGCAGGAATCACATTTATCTTCGCCGCCACAAGCTTTTCTAATGTGATCGGCTGATAGCTAAGATTCGGTTCTTCAAGAACGAACAGGTTCAAAAGAAATTTCCCTTCGTTGCCATATGCGTCGGTTGCCGTGTATACCGCAGTATAGATGCCACTTTGCTCGGGCACGAATTCGCCGTTCATAACGCTTGCCAACGTTTGGCCATACTTACCGTAATTACGATAAACCTCTACGCGTACGTCGCCGTGATAATTGACGTCGAAAACGTCTTTGATTTTCGGCAACGTAAAGGCCTTCCCTTTTTGTAGATAAACGGTATCGCCTTCCGTAGGCTCTACGTCCACGCTAATCTCAGGCAATTCCTTATCGATTAGTCTGCCGTCCTGCAACGACGCTCCGCCCATTCCGAAAATCTCCTCAACGCCAAACTCAAACGTGTTCGTCGTATAATTGTACGCTTGGATTTCCAAATACACTTCGCCGGTCGTGAAGAAAGAATTGAAATCCAACGCATTTGCGTCGTAAATTTCCGTCGAATCAAAGTCTGTAACAAGAACAGTCCCAGTGCTGTACCGTACAGACGTTTTATGCGTGGAAAGATCCCAAAGAAACGTGATTCCATCATATTGAATCACGTCGGCATTACGTCTTGCTCTAACGCCTGCCCCCCAAGCCGCATTCGACTGATAACGGGAAGGACGGTGAATTTTATACATTGTTCCCTCATAGCTATCCGTCATAATGTGCGGACGGTTAGGATTATGCTCTAACCCCGTTAAGCCTTGCGTACTTGCGCCTGCGCCCGTATAATATACTTCGTTGCTAGCCGCCGCCCAAACGTAAAATTCTACGAATTTTGAACTATCATAGCAATCCACTACCTTTATCGAAACGGTAGATGCGGACGGCGCGCCATCAGCATTTTCCTTAAACATCGGGAAATCTTGCATACTTCCAAGGTTTCGCCCGCGTAATCGTTCAAATTGATACTTCGATTATAAGCAAAGGAAACGCCGTCTTTCAAAGACACTTCAATACCGCTCTTATTTTCTTGCCCCACTAAATTTTCTACGTATTCCGCAGGCATATTTCCGCCTATCGAATAGGCGTTTTTATATACGGTGAAAGTTTCGGTAACGGACGCACCGTTTGCATTGTAATAGGTTAACGCATAAGAGCCTGTCTTATCTAATACGTAGCTGCCTTCTCCTTTTGCAGCCCCATCAGGGAATTGCAATACGACGTCTACGGCAGTCGTTACAATTCCACCCGTTTTTATACTCACTTTCTCAGGTTCGGGCACAATCAACGTTTGCCCGTAGGAATATTCTTCTTCCAGCGAATATTCTTGGGGTAAAACCAATTGCGTAGCGGCGTTTACATTTTGTAACTCCGTCACCCCAATCGAGCCGACGCCCAAAGCAAGCGCTCCGCAAATCGTTAAACACAATATTTTTATTTTTTTCTTCATAATTGTCCTCATTATCACGGATTATTCTTTTAAGCCGCCCATCGTCAGATTGCCCATCAATAATTTATTGAATGCAATAAAAATAATGAAGATGGGAATAGCAAGTACCATACACCCCGCAACCCATACGGGAACGCATTGATCAAAAATACTTGTAGTGGTGGTATTTCTCGTCATACGGAATACTGCGTACGAAAGGGTTGGATGGTTGGGATAATACAGCATAGGCGTTTGGTAATCGTTCCACGTTTGAATAAACTGCAACAAAAATACCGTAAAAAAGGTTTTTAAGCAAAGCGGGAAAACGATACGAATAAATATTCCCATTTGTGAAGCGCCATCAATCTCTGCCGCCTCCATATACGTATCAGAAAGACCTTCAATATGGGCGTGGAATACGAAAAAGTATATCCCTGTAAAATTGAAATTCAGCGCAATCATTGCAAATATGGTGTCATGGATACCTAAGTCACGTAATAGTGAAATCATCGAGGGCGTCGAGCCTACAATGGGAATCGCCATAACGATCAACATAAGTACGTAAATGAAACTGCTGAAACGGAATTTGTATTTCGCGCAAAGATAAGCGCAGGTAAAGGCAACGAAAGCGTGTACAAACGAACAAACGATCGAATACAAAAAGGAATTCTTTAAGTAATCTACCAGCGTGTATACCGTATTTGGATTATTCGTGATTTTACCGAATAAAGCCGAATAGTAGCTAGCGTTAATCGATTTGATATAAAACGCTTTACCAAAAAGGATACGTCTGTAATTGCCAAACGCAAGCGCGTCCTGCGCACCCAGCGCCGACATATTCGGAAGCCCTAAATAGTTTTTCCCACGCTCGAAATCGGCGTAAGCTTTAAAAGAGGTAAAAATCCCCCAAGTCATCAGCAAAATCAAGGAAAAGGCAAAAACGGACAAAAGAACGGCTGTAATTATATCCAAAGGCTGCGCCTTTCTTTTTACCTTTTTGACGGTGTTTGTTTCTATGTTTTTCATCATATCTTTATTTTCTCCTTAGCCGTCAAATTTTCCTTAATCTACGCTGGGCCCGTACTTATTCATCAGTTTTCTGGTGATTAAGATAATGGGAATCAGCACAATGGTAGCAATCAAACCGAGCGCCGCCAGCTCTTCTAAGAGCATGACGTTACCGCCTGCCGTATTCTCTACGTGCATTGCCGAGATTCGGTAGAAATAATACCCAAAGACGTTGACTTCCTGCTGAGCACCGTTGTTGAAGAATACGTGCAAATTCATTTGGTTGTTGAAGATGCCCGCAAGCCCCGTCACAACGAACGTCGTCACCGTGGAAAAGATCATCGGAACGTAAATATACCAAAATTCCTGCAAAGTGGTCACCCCGTCTAACTGCGCAGATTCCACAACCGATTGATCTATACCGCTCATCGCACCCGTATAAATAAGTACGTTTGCCCCGAAGCTGAACCAGAGCGTAAAAATGAGCGTCGTATTAAATTGCGCGCTCGGACTGCTCGATGGCAACAACAAGGATTCTACGTTTTTCGCCCCGAAAAAGGTCTCCGCCACGTAAGGGTAAACCTCGTTGGCAACGTACTGAAAGAGCAACCCCAACACCACGCAGGATATAACCTGCGGAAGATACAGCATTACTCTGAAAAAACCTGCTCCCCACCGCTCCTTTGCAATATAATAACTAAACAGTAACGCCAACGGCGTAACGATAAAAATTTGGCAAATGAACAATTTCATAGAATTCCACAGCATTCTTCCGCTGACTCCGCTGAAAAAGAATTTCCACGCAGCAACGAAATGATCGGTCGTCAACGAAACGTCGTAGCCAAACCCCTCTACTTTTGCCACTCTATTCGTAAAAGCAAGGATTATCGAATTGAAGTTAACATACAGGTAAAAAAGCAAAAATTGCAAAAGCGGTAACGCGAACATAAGCATATAGAAAACCAGTCGCTTTTGTTTACGCGTATACGTCTTTTTTTGCTTTAATCTTTTGGTATATACCATAAGTGCATCCCCTTAATAACTTTTTTAGCGTCCCTCCAAGCGATAGGTCTTCCCTTTCTTTGGAAGGACGCTTTTTCTATAAAATTAATACATATCCCAATTTCCGTATAAGCTACAAGCGGCGAATACGTCTTTTACGTGCTTACCAGAGTTAAACAACAACGATTGCTTGTTAAGACCGTCGCTCAATACACCGCAATCGAGCTGCAAAGACAATCTTCTCTTCACCAAATTGAAAGTACTGGTCGTACCCGCCCAATTTACTACGTTAGAGCCTTCTTTTTGATCTCTCGCTTCCCAAATACTCTTCGGGAACGTGCTTACACCCACTAATTCTTCCGCCGTGAAATCGTATTCCAACGAACGCGCCATACCCGTTCTCAACGTGAAATTCTTCAACTCCTGTTCCGAATAGCAGAACGCAACAAAATCTAAGCAAGCCTGTTTGAGCGCAGGGTCGCTCTCCACGTTTCTATTGACGAGCGTATAAGCGAAACCGCAATCGGTAAAGCACGCGGGCTTACCAACAGCGCCTTCTTTGAGTACGCTGGTAGGAAGGCTCATCCATTTTACGCGAAGGTCGTTACGGTCTTGTCCCGTAGCCGCTTCGTAGTAATCAAAGCCCCCTCTTTCGTTCGATTCGTTATACCAATAGCTACCTTCAATCAGCATAGCCGATTTATTCGTATTTTCCTTGCCGTCCATATACAAGTCCATTTGCGCCGTATAGTGATCGACACCCGACTTAGTACTGGGCGAGAAGAATCCTTCGTTGGTAGCGATATCCATAATGGAAAGAGCGTAATATTTTGCCGCCATATCGTTACCCATCCAACCGTCAGAGCCGTCCTCTGCCATCGTCACCCATTTCGTCTTGGGTTTCTTTACGTAATCGATACCAGGGAAAAGATTTTCATTTGTGAATATCAGATTTCCCTGCTCGTCGCGCTCGACGATTTCGATATCGCCCGTACAGTTGTAATAATTACGCATTTGCTCTGTGCCTGCCAAATTCGTCCACAAGCCAATTACCATCATATCGGGGTAATAATGATAGAATTTACCCGTAACGGTAAGCGGATACACTTCTTCTTCACTTGCAAACTTGATATAATCGCAAAGCAAAATAAATTCATCCAAAGAACGAGGCAAGCCGTCGTCTTGCGTGTCGGCTTCGCCGTCGGGACCAACTGATTTTGCCGCAGTCATATCCCCTACAAAGTTTGCCTCACCGTATTTGCTTGCATAGGGAATAACGTTGTCCTCGTCGTCTGCCGCGAAATATGCGCAAAGCTCTTCAAAAATCGATTCGTTATATCCCAACCCACCGTAGTATTCAAAGTGGGGCAACGCATAATAGCTTCCATCTTTGCCAATAATACCGCTTTTCGCGGATTCAAAAATCTTACTTTCCAGCGAACCGCCCGCTCTCGATTGATCTTTTACAATCGAATCCAAGTTCAAAAGCAAATTCGACTGCATCAAAGCATACGGGTCGGAATCGCGTTCATCAAAGAAAATATTGGTAGCATCCGTCGCCATCAAAGCGGTATTTTGCTTGTTGGTAACTTCAATATCCAAATACACGCCTGTTTTGTTGCCATATTGCGTGTTTTGCTTTTCTTTTGCAAAACGTTCTACCGTTTCTTCCAGCCACAGCGTACCCGTACCCATACCATAGTTTTTTATTTTAATCGTCATCTTCGTTTCGGACGGCACGTTGTATACGAAATCCACGCTACCGCCACCCGTTCCCGGATCCTTAACGCCGCAACCTGCCATACCGACCACGCCCGCCATTGTGCAAACAGACAAAAGCGTTGCCAAAATTCTTTTTGTTTTCATAAATATACCTCTCTTATTTTTTCTTTTATTTTTTTCTTATATTAACGTATTGGGCGCAAAGAACGATTGCTTACCGATACGATCATATACAAATGCCGCCGCACCGCTCCACGCCTGCAACGTTGAACCGCTTTTTCGGCAGGGGGAAAAATATTCGACGGGCGTAAATATCCCACGTTCAAGGTTGTAGGAAAACCAACTTTTCAAGGCGTACCGATAGTCTCTTCCCGCCAAATGCTTTGCATAAGCGTACATCGCGGACCAATAAGGCCAATTACCGCCGTTATGATACTCGTAATCCTGCGAAGATTTAAAGTATGCCGCGCCGATACGCTTATAGAAAGGATATACGCACATTATACCATAATCCCCCGCCTGCTGTAAGGTATTATTTTTCGTTTCTAGCAAGCGTTCCATCGCATCGAGCATTCTATTACTTCGCTCTTCGTCGGCAATCCCGAACAAGTAGACGAGTACCGTATCTACGGAAAGGTTATCTTCCGTAAAATCCCCGTCAACGTAATTGATGTAATAGCCCTTTTCTTCATCCCATAAAATGGTATTGATCGCCTTTTGAACCTTATCAGCCGCCTTTTGATAAAGAACCCCGTCTTTTCCGCAAGTCACACACAGCTTTTCCATACAACGCAAAGCTCGGTAATATAACGCTTCATCATAGGTTACGTAGCCGTTACGATTTACCTCGTCCGTCCAATCGAGTTTATTATACGGACCTGCTTTATATAAAAGCCCCGTTTCGTCCGCACGCTCCATTTGCTTATTGATAACCAAAAGACACCATTCTAATATACTCTTGCTATTGATCTGTTCCTGCAAAAATGCCAAATCCCCCGAGTGATTGACGTAATCGTATACCATCATCACAAAGAAGGACGGGCTATCGTAATGACCGCCCCAAAAGCTGGAAAAATCCTTTTTCACAGCGGAGGGACAACTTCCGTCCTTTGCAACGCCACGCGTCAGCGTACGAATCTGCCGTTTCACCAACGAAATATCGTACGCATACATAGACAGGACCGTCCAATAGGAATCCCGATAATATGTCCGTAAAGGCTCAAGATAATGACAGCCTGCCACAAAACCTTCCCAGCTTCCGTATTGCTTGTAATTTTCAAGACAACAAAACATTGCGGATAAATATAAAGCTTTTTCTTCTTCCGTTTGCGCTGAAGCGGGTATAACGACGTCGTCGATTTCCTGACGCGCGGCTTCCGCCTTTTTGTCAAAAACGGAAAGCAAGCCGTCGCAATACGCCTGATTGCCTTCGTATGCAAATACAAACGGAATACGCATTTCACCGTTCACCTGAACGTCTAACTGAAAATACAAATTCTCTTCTGCGCGCTTATACGGAGCATTGCAGGAAAAGGAAGGCATCTCAAAAGAATCCCCCGCCCCGTAAAGCAAGGTAAACTTCGTCGCTTTTTCTGCAAAAAATGTTATTTCCACAAAAACTGCGTCATCGTCTTTCGTGATAAATTGTTGCAATTCCACGCGATAACCGTCGCCTGACAAACAAAGCTCTTGCATTCTGCCCGCCATTTTTGTTTGTTTCGCTGTATACGCGCCGATCTGTTCTCCGTTCTTATATAAGGAGAGCATAGATCGCGCGGAATAATTTTTTCCGCTTCGGACGGATAAATATTTGGATAAGCCCCCTTTTCCGTCAAAGCAAACGCTTAAATTGTTTGCCGACACGTCGTAGGGAACGTCCTCGTAGAAATATCCGTCCGTCACAATTCGTCCATTTAAAAAAGATACTTTCATTATACTGATTTCGTAAAACCACTCTCTATATATTCGACAAGCGTACAATCTGCTTTTTCAAGAAGCACTACGTCTTTTGCATAAGTACCCGTCGAGGAATCATAGCCCAAAACTTCTCTAAACGCAGCCTGCGTTTCCGACACGTTTATCGTTACACCGTATAAACCGTTAATAGTTTTGGAATAATAAAGCCATACGTACAAGAATTCCACAGAAATCCATTCTTCGTTGATATGCTCAATCATCTTAGCCTTTTCCGCGTCGGTGAGACTGCCATCGGCGTTGACTGCGTCTTTTGCACTGGTAATATAGCCAAACCACGTTGTAAAGACGCTACTCGTCAATGTCTTTCTTACGGTACTTTTCGAGCCCCCAATCACAACGCTCGGAATCCCAAGCTTCGTCGTGCCGAATACCGACCTTGCCGCGTCGTTTTGCGCGTTGTACAAACTCTTCATAGAGTCTGCGCCTGCGCCGTACATTGCAGCAAACCAGTTGTCCGTTAACGTCGTAACGCTTTGCGTGCTATCCCACATCATCTGCGAATCGATATACCCATTCAATTTTTCAAACGTGGAAAGAGTCGTCGTACCGTTGGACGCGCCTTGGTTCCAGTAAAGGTCTACCCCCGCGTTTGCAAAGTAGGAATATGCATTTTCGTTGTAGAATTTACCTTCCCCGTAAACGTCAGCGCGGAGCATATACATCGAGAAGTTTTTCGAATACGTCCACAGACAGAACGGCGAATCGTTGACTTGCGTTATCTTTGCCCACGCGTCAAATTGCGCCCTAAACGTATCGTTTGCCGTGTTGTAAATATCGAAATAATAATTGACGTAATTGGAAACTGCGTAATACACACCGACGTCGGAACGCATTTCCAAGCCGCCCGCCATTTCATATTTACCCGTCGTCTCGTTCAAGGTAACCGTGGGGGCGTCTACGTAATTGTTATAGGCAAAGAACAATAAATAGAGTTCTCTCTTCCATTGCGTATTTTCGTTCATCCACGTTTCCAAGCCCGCGCGTACGTCGTTGCAGAGCTTAATCACCGCACCGGCTTCCGAACCGTACAGCGTCTTTGCCTCCACACAGGCATCACACGCACAACTAGTTACTGTATCTTCGCTGGTCAGCGTAATGTACGTCGCTTCGGGATATTTTGCTCTGCCGTACGTTTCCGTCGAAAGGGAAAGGGTCATAACGTCTACGATTTGCGCGACCATCGCGTTGTAATCGTCCGTATTACCGTGCGCCGTATAACAAAGCTGCGTTTCGTCATCAGAGAACCAGTTGGATTTACCTTCCACGTCTATCCAATACGAAGGCGGAAGAACTTCCAACGCATTATGATAATTCGCCCACTTGCCACCATACTCCTGCAATCTATAATCACCTGCGGGAATAATGTATCTTTCGTTTGCCAAACCCATACGGTTCGCATAATCGCTATCCCCTTCCAACGCGCCGTTGGAGGGCACGCGCCCCGTAAAATCGGGACTTTCCGTCTTATTTAACGTCAAAAGCTCTACCGTTGCGCTCTTTTGTAACGCATAGGTATCTGCGGAATATTGTTCAAATTCAAACAATTCTTTCAATAATCCGTATACACCGTACAAACAGCCACGCGAACTTTCACCGTTGATATAGATTGTATTATTGACTGTTTGCAGATGATAGCCTTGGCTGTTCATCTCGCCCATTTCAACGCCGGAAGCTGAAAACATCTGGGTATTACCGATGGAAATATAGGCACCGTACGTATCGTAAGCACTATCATCCACCACCGCTAAGGTTGCGCCCGTTGCTTCCGCAAAGAGAGTAATAAGTTCGTCCTTTGCCGTCGTCAACGTTGCGTCTGCGCCGTCGGGCAGTACAATCGCATATTCCGTAGTGCCGTTTTTCGCCAATTTCTTATTTTCTACCGTCACCGAACCTACAGAACTAACCGCCGTATCTGCCGTACCCGTCCACGCAATTCGTTTGTTATCACCCGACTTCGTAATCGTCCAGCAATTCGTATCAAACGAACTCAAATCACTAGCCGTAGCCGAAATGATATTACTATCTACTACTTCGGTGAAGTTTGCGGACATTGCC
>JAFWBT010000003.1 GCA_017507005.1 Clostridia bacterium
CTACCCACGAAGAAAGGTCTGCGCTCCAGCCTTCCCACGCTACGTCTGCCGCCGCCAACTGTTCAGCCGTCAGCTTCGAGGGGTCAAAGCTCAACTTCATTGCAAAGTCGGAGCCGTTCGTCACTTCTTTCTGGTTTTCTACCGTTACGATGTTCGCCGCGCCGTCCCAATAGTTTGCGCTATTGTTCTTCACATTGCCGTCTACCTTAACGAGGTTCTTGTCTTCTCTATCGAAGTATTTGAGGTCGCTCGTGATATCCGCGTCGTCAATCTTCGTTTCGATTTCGCTGATTTCATAATCCTGCAAAGCCCATTCTTCGGGGATACCATCGTAGGATACTTCGTAGTTGTCAGCCGAAGGATCGCTCAAATCGAAATTCAACGTCCACGTAAGGCCGTCCATAGCGATTACGGGATTATCCAAATCGGAATAATCTTCTTCTACCGCGAACGTGTATTCCACTTCCGTGCCGTCCAATTTCGTTACGGTTACCGTGTGCGTTTCCAACGTCCAATCCGCATATACGGAAAGGTGCATTTCGGGCATCGTTTCAGGAGCGGGGCTTTCGTTGCCGTCTTCGTCTACTACGATCCAGCCTGCAAACGTCTTGCCCGTGCTGTCTTCCATCGTAGGATACTCAATCGTTGCGCCCGGTTCCATTTCTACCGTCGTTCTGCCGTTCATCCAGTCCATAGGATCGGTAACGATGGTCAAATAGTACACCGTTTCTTCTTCACTACTCGTAGCTTCTTCGCTGCTTACAGTTTCTTCGCTGCTCGTAGCTTCTTCACTGCTGACAGCTTCTTCGCTGCTTACGGGCGTTTCGCTGCTAACAGGCGTTTCGCTACTAACAGGTTTTTCACTGCTTACGGGCTTTTCACTGCTTACGGGTTGTTCGCTACTTGCAGGCGTATTCACGGACGATTCTTCGCCGCCGCCAAAACAAGCCGCGCCAGCCGCAGCCGTCATGCCTAAGCACAGTAACAATGCTGCTAATTTTGCAAATCTTTTCATGTTTTTCCTCCATTTCTTAATTTGCTTTACTCGAAAACTTTGTCTCCGCATTTTTTACGGCTTACGGAACTCGCCAAAGTTACATTATAATTATACTAAAAATTTTTTTACATTTCAATGACGATTTCTGCTCAAAAACATTGCAATTTCTGTTTTCTTTTGTTATAATGGAGCTATGAAAAATAATTTACAATATCACGTTACCGATATCGGCTGTTATTACTTGTATACGAAAGCCCCCGAAACGGATATTTTTTACGTTTCGCACATTCATAACGACTATGAATTGCTATTCTTTTACGACGGAGACGTAGAGTATATCATTGAGGGGGCTATTTATCATTTACAAAAGAACACTATGCTATTGATACAGCCTGCGGTATATCACAATTTACGTATTTTGTCCTCGCGGCCGTACGAACGTATCGTTATCAATTTTAACGAGAACATATTACGGGAAGATTTAATCCCTATCGTTCGTAATGCAGCCCCTTTTTATCTTATCGACGCAACCCACTCGATTAAAAGGATGTTTGATGCTATCCGCGATAATCACGAATCGTTTTCCAAGGAAGAATTTCTCTATCTCTCGCAAACGACGGTAAATAATATCTTTACTTGTTTAAAATATTATTCCGACCACACCGTTCGTGAAAATCTTTCCCCGAATTCCACGCTGGAACGGATTCTTATGTATATAGACGAACACCCCACCCAGCCTTTGACGATTGCCTCGCTGTCTGAAAAGTTTAACCTTAGCGAATCGTGGATAGCGCATTCCTTTAAAAAGCATTTGGGAATTAGCCCATCGCAGTATATCAATCGAAAAAAGATTATCTACGCGCAATCGCTCATCAATATGGGTATGCCGCCCGTACAAGCCGCCGAGGTTTGTTCGTATATCAATTACACGACCTTTTATCGGCAATATAAAAAATACCTTGGCATAAAACCTGCACAAGATAGGAAAAACGAATCGTTTCCCTCTCGCAACAACGTAACCGACTCCTAGCGGGACGATGAATAAAAATAAAAAATACGAGAACTGGTAACAGCTCTCGTATTTTTTTGTGCTTTTTTGTTTTTACGTTTATACCGCGTCTACTGCGCTTATGCTGCGTCTGCTACGAAAGTAACACCTGCGGGCAATTCCGTATGCGAGTTGAACGGGTTGGAATCGGTTTCGTCACCGAGATACTTGTAGCTCTTCGCATAAATCGCAACGTTCGTGTACGTGTTACTGTTCTCTACACGACCAAACAACGAGCCAATCGCAAAACCTTCTGCGTGTATGGTTACGTTCGTAATCGTATTGTTTTGCAAATATCTCGACGACAACAAGCCGTGTTCAGGCGAGAACGCCTCCGAATGCGTATACGTTGCGTACGAAGCGACGTTAATCGTAATATTCTCTATCGTCGCGCCTTTGATTGCGAACGCAAGCAACGCCGTCGATACCGTGTTTTTATACGTTACCTTATCAAACGTAACGTTCTTAATCACCGCGCCTTTACCGATTTGACCGAACAAGCCGTTTCTATCCACCGTAAGGTTGGAAATGGTCTTGCCGTTGCCGTCGAACGTGCCACGGAAACCAACGTTCTGGTCCCACATAGGATATGCCTTATCCGACGCCGTCGTAAAGCCCGTGCAATCGATATCGTTACCTACGATATAATAACCCGTGTTCAAGAAATTCTTTTGGCCGGAATACGTGCCCTGCGGGATTACAAGCGCAGCGAAATCTTCCGCTTTCGTCAAAATCTTCGTTACGAACAGCACGTTCACGTCATAGCCGTAGTATACGCCGCCCTTTTCCGAAACAACCGAAATAACGCGTTCGCCATAGCCCTGTTCGCTCATAATCGCGGGATTGATGGCGAGTTTGCCGTCTACGATTTCACCCTCGCCGATTACGTCTGCGCCGAGCTTCGCCGTTGCCTTTTCGCCGTTATATTCCGCTGCGATAGACAAATCAATCGTCGTAGAATTCGTATCGAGCAACAGACGTTCCGTTTGCGTAAGCGTTACGTCCTGTTTCTGCGCGACAAGTACCTCTGCCTCTACTACTTGATCGTTCAAGTACGAGGTGAGCTGTAACGTTACTTTCTTGCCCGACGCTTCTTCCGTTGCCGAAAGAACGCCGCCCTGCAAGGTTACCCCCTCGGGCGCTTCGAGCAACGCTACCTTCGTATAGTCGCCTACCGTTTTCACTTCTGCACCCGAGCCGACGAACAAGACTTCGGGCAATGCGTCAAAGCTAATCGCCGCGTCTTTATCAATCTTGTTCGCAAGACCTACTGTGAAAGGAATGCCGTTGATATTCGTCCAGAACGCTGCGTCCCAAGCTTCATATTCGCTTACTGCATACCCGTCCTTCAAAAAGTCGTCATAGCTCGTATAAGCGAGCACCGCGCCCGACGCTTTTGCCAACGCTTCATTAGGACAGAATACCATAACGTTTTCCATTATCGACGCCGTACCTGCGAGCGCAATACTATACCACTTGTATCTCGCTTCCGTTGTTTCGTCCCAAATAATGGTCGCCTGCGATGCGTCTACGATACAGTTGCGTACGCGCGCCATACTGCCAACGCCTTGTTTGGTGGAGAAGAACGAACTCATAATACGAGGTTCGTCGTTATCCCCGAACAACGTGTTTTGCGCGCCGACACCGATTTGTTTATATATAATGCTAACGTTTTCAATCAAACCGCCGCCGCTCGCCGCGACATAGCCTGAGTTTTCACGAGAGATTGCGTTCGTGAACGAAATATTACGAACAACGCCTTCTACGTGGATAACACCGAAAATACCAGCTTCTGCGTTCACGCCGCCGGCTTTATTGATACCGATTGCCAAGCCGTCGATATTATAGCCGCAGCCGTCAAACACACCTCTAAAACCTACCATCGTAGGATCGTAACGGCTGTTTTTTGCGTCGCCGCCAAGCGCGTAGAGATGATTGTGGCTAGTCATAGGCACGAAATCGCCGTTATAATCGATATCGTTGCCGAGCAAGAAATAGCCGTCCCATTGACCTAACTTTGTAGCGCACGCTTTGGAAATTTCTACAAATTCGTCCATTTCCGCTTTGTCGTTAATAATCATCGTGTAGATGAGCGCGGGCACTCTATAAGTGATGTATTCCGTCGAAACGTACAATTCCTGTTCGCCCAGCTGTTTGCTTGCCGTGGGCATATTTTCCTTTGCAAGCAAAACTGTCTGATTGGACACAGACGCCAACACTTCTTTGCCGTGAAGCGTTACACTTTCAATCGAACCTTGCAACTGAGACGAAATGGTAAATTCTTGAAGATTTTCCACTTCCAAAAAAGGCTTTGTCGGCTCTGCGAGCAATATTACAGGTTTTTCAACGTTTATGCGTACCGTCACCGATTTAGAGAGGCCGTTTGCCGTGCAAGTACCAACAAGCTCCACTTCGCCTGCTTTTTTACCCAAAACGGTGTTGCCGTCCAAATTGATGATTTCTGCGTCGTAATCCGTCGACCAAACGATAGGTGCGTCTACGATTTCGTCATTTGCGTATACGCAGAAATCCAACGCGCCCGTAGAAACGTATTCTTCAATATCTGCCGTCGCCAAATCCAACGTATAGTAGCCTTTTTGAGGACGAAGCGTAGGATTGTTCGCTACAATCATAAGCTCATTTTCATATACGGTAATCACGATATCTTCGCTGACGTGCGTACCACGAATATCCGCCGATACGCGTACCACCGTCGTACCTTCGCTCGCGCCGACGAACGTTACTTCGTTGTCGCCGGGCGTCATCGTCACTACGTCCGTTTTTTCGCCGTCTACCACCGTCCAAGTATACGTTACGGCTTCTTCAATCTCCTCGCCTTTCCACAACGCTTTCACCGAGGACGTGTATTCGCCGTTGATGTTTAAATATACTTCTTCCGCGTTGAGCTGAATTTTAGGCGCTGTCGTTTCCTTGTTGACCGTAACGGCGCATGTTGCAACAGCGTCGTCTGCCTGCGCCGTAATCATTGCCGTACCTACGCCTTTTGCAACGAGGTTACCCTTGTTATCCACTGATACGACTGCGGGCGCGGAAGAGCTCCACGTCAACGCTGCGTTCGTACCCGAAACGGTAGCCGTGAGCGTCGCTTTATCGTACACTTCCAGCTCAAGCATTTCTTTATCGAGCAAGACTTCTGCCTTAATCTCTTCTTCGCTGATTTCTGCGCCCGAAGAAACCTCGGAATTGTTTACGTTATTGCCGCCTGCACAAGCTGCGCTAAACGCGCAGGTTGCCAAACAACATACGGAAAGTATACCGATCAATAATTTCTTATTTTTCATACCAATCTCCTTATCCGAATTTTCCCTTATTTTAGCCGAGATCCCACGCATTGAATACGTCGGCAATCGTGGTGTGTTCCTGATGCGTGGTCATGCCCAACGCATTGAAATCGGCTACGAATTGTCTACGCATTTCTCGCAGCGTTTCTGCG
The DNA here is from genome assembly GCA_017507005.1 of Clostridia bacterium. GTDB lineage: Bacteria > Bacillota > Clostridia > Christensenellales > Borkfalkiaceae > Scatosoma. Next base: position 5,500 of record JAFWBT010000003.1, read on the forward strand.
CTAAACGACGCCGTGTTTGCATATTCCGTGCACAGCACGTATCTGGGGAATATCGTTTCGACAAGAATATTCTTTCTCAACGTTTCGTGATAGCTGGGATCAGTTTTCGCGAGCGGTGCAATGGCTGCGAACGCGTCGTCGAGCATACCTATCCAATGACGGAGCAAACCTTCCGGCCATACGATTTTATTCGCCAAGTCGTACGAGTGAATACCGCCACCCGTGTACGATTCCATCGCACGGCATTGTTGCGTTATCTGATCGAAATATTCACGCATAATATTGCCTGCGGGGCCGTACTGGTATTTGAAATATTTATCCAACAATTCTTCATAGTCAACGTTTACGTCGAACAAGCCTTTCGAACAGATATAGGTACGAAGAGTGTCAAACGCCGCGTTGTTAGTGTTTTCATAAAGCCCCTGATAATACAAGTGGTTTGCGCCCGTGTTCTTGAAATAACGCATATTTTCAAGCATCGAGTCCCAACTGTTATAGGGATACAAATACAAGAAGAAATTTACTTCGTACAACCAAACGTAGAAGGAACCGCCAAGTCCTGCCCAGCCTTGTACCATGCTCGAGAACGAAGCATTTTCCGCCTCGTAGAAGGAGTGCACGTAGTTTGCCGATGCGGGACAATAAAGAAGCTCTACGTTTTCGCCACAGCTAATTTGTTTCGGGTTGCCGTTTTCATCAAGAACGTCCTCTACCGTAATTGTACCGTCTTCTTCGAGATTGAACCATTTTTGTTGTTTACCGATACCTTTGCCGTTTTCGTCAAACGCATAGTTACCGCCGGTCCCCATTTCAATGGGTGGACGAATCATTGCGCCGTACACCAACATAATAATGTGAATCGTTCTGTTTTCGCCAAATTCTGCTTTGCCTTGGTCGCTAGCAAGATATGCGTCAACGCCTGCGGATACGTCGTTCAAGAAAGACAACGTTGCGCCACTGTACGAGCTGCCGTAATATTCAAAGCTCGCGTCGCACGCCGCGCAGCCGCAACGGGATACACGGTCGCCGCCAATAACGTCCATCTGACCGATAACGATATTCTCCGTCGACGAAACTTTCATAAAATTAAGCACTTTGTCTACGTAGTGTTCCACCATCAACGCATATTCTTCTTTATCGCCGCGCGCGGTGAAACAACCCTGCGTCATTTCTGCGTCGTCCGAGAACCAGCTTCTATGTTCCTCACACGTGCCGTCGTTCTTGCCCGTCTTCACATCGCCGCCAATATAGTCGACTACGTTGTGCATCCACGACGTACCCGTATTACGGAAAACCGAGAAGGACGTAAAGCCCATTTCATACACTACGTCCTCGGGAAGTCTACCTTTATCCTGCTGACGATAGTCGAAGTCGGGACGTTCGGTGATTTCCATCTGCGGCAACACTGTGCCGTCCTTTTCATAAGCGGTTATGGACATCGAAATGGCTTCGTAGCCGATTACTTCTCGCAAGAAAGCAATCCCCGCGAGCTGATAGCCCTGCTCGCCGTATGCCTGTATGAATACGTTTTTGCCGTACGTTACGATATAATACCCCGTATTGCCAATTTTGTTAAACGAAGGCATTTCTAAGCCTGCTTGTGCAAACAACGCGTCACAGCCAACGAGTATATACGTGGAATTTTGGTCTACCGTCGTTACGTCTTCCACGTCCGCTTTGTCCAAAATACAGCCCGTAGCCAAAGAAAGCTGCTGCCCGATAAGCGCCGTCGCTTGACCAGCGGTTTGCTTACCGTTTACGATTACGTAGTCTGATTGTTTATTTCTGATAAAGGTTTCATTTGCAGGCGACGTAAAGTCTACGTTGACGTCGTGCAACATATTCTCTACGTAGTGCGCCTGAAAGTCGTTTTGAGGATTTTTTGCCGCAGGAATACCGCCAAAGCTGTCAGCGGAATTATTCGCGCCGCCTACCTTGCCGCAACCAAACGCCGAAAACGCCGCCGTTGCCGCCAAAAGACAAGCTAATAATTTCTTAATTTTCATAACTCATCTCCTCCTTACTTCGTTACTTCGACGAACAAATATGCCGTCGTTACGTTCCCTACCGCGTCTTTCGCCATAATGCTGAGACGATACGTGCCTTCATACGTGGCAATGACAGAGTTGGATGCGCCGGGGATACGGACGAGTCTGCCCGTAGGGTTCTGCACGAATTTATCCACAACGATTTCCGTCGAAGCCGAAACGTTGTCCGTAACGGTGAACGTCGGGAATATAATCGTTTCGCCTACCTTCACCGTTTCCGTGTATGCGCTGGTGATGGTAATCACGGGCGCGACTTCTTCGATAACGGTGACGTAGTTAGCAAATTCTTTGGAGTTACCCAGCCAATCTACTTCTTCTGCAATGTACTGAATCAAATACTGTCCGTATTTACTCAAACGAATATCGTACGTTTGGTCTGCCGCCACTTTTTCAAGACGTTTACCGTTCTTGTCGGTGATTATGTTCCCGTCGGGATCGAATACCGTTACGCTGAGCGTCGTGTCGGGCGCGAACGTATCGCCTGCGATTGCCGGCGAGAGCGTGTACGAACTATTGATAGAATAACTTCCGCCGTAGTCGCCGAGAATAGAGAATACGGGATCGCCGTAGTCTGCGTTTCTATACGAAATCGTCGAGCCGCAGATTTCTTGTAGAATATACGCGCCGCCAATCTTGCCGTCTACCATCGTTACGCTTACGTACGCTTTGTTGGAAGAGAATCCGTTAAACGGTTCGCCGTTGTCGTATTTTTCCACCTTAACGCCCAGCTTTTCAAAGAAGAATTTACCATTGCTGTAGCTAACGGTGAAAATCTTGGTATCGTTGAGCGAGGTCATCATATCCGTCGACGTTTCGCCGTTAGAAACGGTGGTCTTTGCGCCGTTTTCCTTCAACGTGAGCGTTGCGCTTTGGTTGGAATTTTCCGAGTCGGTCAAGGTAATTGCCAACGCCGAATATCTCGTAAGCCCTGCAAGCGACGACAGCTTCATAGTGAAGATGTCTGCTACCAAGGGATTCGCGAACGTCCAGCTGTTGTTCCCTGCGCCCTGTGCCGTTATCTGCAAGCCTCTCAAATAGCCGCCGTTTTCGTCTGTCGTGACAATATCAAAGCCTTCGCCGTAAATATAGTTGCTAACGAATACTTCGTTGCCGTTTCTAGCGATTACGACGGGTACTTCTACGGGTTCGAGCACCGATTCGCCCTTATAATAGGTGATTTTGATTTTTTCGCCGTTCGCCGTTACGTTGGGGATGAACGTGTCCCCTGCTTTTTTCTGTTCTACGTTGCCGTTATATTCAATCTTAACGTCGCAAGGCGAGCTTACCTTTCTACCCGTTTGATAATCGTCTGCATACAACACAGGAAGCTTGTAATGCACACCGTTAAGGTATACCTTCGGCAAAGTGAGCGTTGTGTTAATAACGGGTTTGTTACCAGGCTCTGCCTGCACTTCATAAGAAGCAACAGCCTCGTTGCCGATATAGTCCGTTGCCGTATACGTTACCGTCCACGTGCCTTGCACGTCAGGGATAAAGCTATCGGTGATTTCGTAGCTTTCATCAGGTCCACTCACCTTAGTCGTATACGTTACGTTACCGCTGCCACCCGTAACAACGGGAGGAAGCACGGCTACGGAATAACCCAGCGTTGCCGTCGTTTCCTTTTCCTCGGGAACGGTAATGGTAAGCGGCGCAATCTCTGCGCCCGCGTGTACGGAATATTCTACCTGCGTGGCATTGCCGAAATAGTCTTTCGCCGTATAAATAATACTGTAATGCCCTTTCTTCGTAGGCGTAAACGTGCCGTCTTTAATCGTAATGGATACGGGGGAATCGGACGCGTAGTTATACCATACCTGCGTGTTCACTTCGCACACACCCGAATACGTGTCGCGCGCCGTTGCCGTAGGCACTTTGTACGCTCTGCCGATTGCCGCCTCGGGCATCGTTTCATATTCGGTGTTTACCGTGATTTCAGGGCCTTCGCTTTCCGCAAACCCGATTTGGGACAAATCTTCTACACCGTATACACCCGTCAAGCAGAAGTTTGCAAGCGAGCTTAAATACGATTCTGCAAAAACGCTGATACGCGCTTTGCCGCTGGGGAAGCCTTCCCACAGCGTCGTGTAATATTCGGGGCTGTCCAAAACGGCAACGATATTACCGTTCGCATATACCGAATTCGACTCGTAATCGTAGCAAAGACGGAACGGATATTTGGACGGACTTATTTCCGTTGCGATACCGCTCCAATACGCGCCGACCGAACCGCTCGCGTTTATATAATTCAAAGCTTCAAAGGTGTGCGATATTGGCGTACCCACTCTATTGTTGACGTGCAAGCCCTTGCCTTGTTCGTAACCAACTCTATCTTGGTTTTGCGCGCCTGTCGCAACGAAGGACGTTGCTTTACCAACGCCCAGTGACGTATACCACCAACGGTTGACGTCGATATCGAGATAAATCGAGGGGTCTTCTACGTCCGTTAAACGCAACGTCAGCAATTCAAATTCTGCCGCGTTAAACGCTTCAGGCGTTACGAAGCCTTCAAGAATCGGCATCGTCATATCCAATTTCGTCACGTCGACAATATGCGCAAAATCTAACGAGTCGCCGTTTGCAAGGCTAACGAGCAAACCGTCGTGTTTATAGCCTGCGTATTCCGCCGTATCCGCGCCAAAGCCCGTATATACGCCGTATTCCGCCGAACTGCTGTCCGTCGTTACGTAGTATGCCTTGTACTCTACCGTGAAGTTTACTTTTTTAGAATATTCTTTTCCGCCTTCGCTTGCGTAATAAACGACGGTGTATATACCCGATTGATTGAGTACGATTTCCTTATTCGTCGTTCTCGTACCGTCGGGATAGATTACCGCGGACGTAGCGTCTACCGTTTTGTCGCCAACGTTCAATTCATACGCGGGCACGCTAAACTTGGAAGCGTACGCATACGTTTCCTGCCACTCCCATTCGGATACGCTTGCGCTCCACTCTTCCGCGCTCGCGTTATTCAGCGCAAATCCGCCGCCGATTACGCCGCCTACGGCAATCAATGCCGTCGCTGCAAAAGCTATAATTTTCGTTTTCAGTTTCATAAGTCCTCCTTGTCAATATCCTGATAAGAATTCTCTTGTATTAGCCCTTTACGCCGCCAATCGTGAGGTTGCCAAGCAACCGCTTGTGGAAGCAAAGGAAAATAACCAAAATAGGCACCATCAATATGAACGGCGCTGCCAGCTGCACGGGTGCGTACGGCAACCAGTTCCAAGAGTTACCGCGGAGCCAATGCAAACGCTCGGCAATCGTCGGGTGCGTAGGTAAGTATACCATCGGCGTTTGATAATCGTTCCACATCGCAACGAAGTTGATGAGGAGCACCGTAAGGAAGGTGTTCTTTGCCAAAGGGAAAGAAATCGCCCAAAGGATACGCCAATCGCTAGCGCCGTCTATCGTCGCCGCTTCGCTGTACGCCTGTGGCAATGCCTTGAACATTTCGTGGAACACGAGGAAATACATACCTAGGAAGTTTGCCTTCATTATCCACGTACCCCAAATTTGATCGTAAATACCGAGGACCTGCGCCATCTGGATTTCCGATACGAGGCTGCCGACAACGGGCAATATCATCGCGATGATTACCGCGCCGTATACCACGCCCGAAAACTTGAACGCGTAACGCGCGCACAAATACGCCGTGATACATTGTACGAAGGTGTTTACGAACGCGCCGCCGCCTGCGTATAATATCGAGTTGACGACCGATTCACCGAACGTAATTTTCGTTCTCACGCCGTTGATTACCTTCGTTACCGTTGCGTTCTTGAATACGTAGGCAAAGTTACCGCCCTTGGAGAAGAACCAAAATTCAGGGAAACCGACTTTGTTTCTGTTAAATTCCATCGGATGCTGGAACGCCTTGATAAGCGCCCACGCAATCAACATAAACAAGCATACCGTATACAGCACCAATACCACCAACATGACGGTGGTGAGCGGCGTCAGCTTTTCACGCCGTTCTTTGCCCGTATACATTTTTTGTTTCTTTTTGCCTTTTTCTGCCGCGGGCGTTGCCGCTGCTTCTACAACTGCGGGCGTCGCTGCCGCTTCTACAGCTGCGGGCGTTGCCGCCGCCACGGGCAAACTTTCTTCTATATTCTCTGTTTCGAGAGTCTCCTCCGGAGCCATAATCGGCTCCGAAGGCAATTCTTCTCTAATAAATCTGCGTTGTTTTCTCAGCGCAACCAATCTTCTGCACTGTGGACAAACGAACGCTTTGTTTTGATTGGTTATAAGCAATCTGCTCTCGCAGGACGGGCAAGATACGACGTATTTTTCCACCGTACCTTCCTCGGACGGAGTCATTATCAAATCATTTTCTTTCATATACTCCCTCCTTAGTTTTCACTCGGCCCAAACCGATTAAAGCAATATCTTGCAATATAGGTCAACGGAACGACAACCAACGTAAGCATTACGCTGAGCGAAGCAATCAGGGGATATTCCGACATATTTTGTTTCGCCGATTGTGTTCTGTAAAACAGGATAAACCCGATGGTTTGCGTATCGGGAGGCGCTGCACCTGCCCCTGCAAAGAACGCGTGATTGTTAATCTGGTTCGTGAAAATACCCGCAATACCCGTGATGAGGAATACCGAAATCGTCGAGAAACTCATAGGCAGGGCGATATAGAAAAATTCCTGCAACGCGCCTGCGCCGTCCAAATGCGCCGATTCGATAATCTCGGGGGAAATCCCGGACATTTTGTTGGAATACATCAATACGCTCGTACCGAAGCTGACAAACACGTTATACACCATCATCGTGCCAAAACGCGTGTCCTCCGAACCCATTAGCGTTCTCTTTAAGTGGATACCCAGCTTTTCCAGCCAATCCATCACCACGTAGTCGGTGAAATAGCTGTAAATCGTAACGAGTACGATACTGGAAATAATCGAGGGTAAGAATAACACCACGCGGAAGAAGTTTGAACCTGGCATCTTTTTGAAGATGTAGTAGGAAAAGAACAGACCGAGCGGCACGCCTACGATCAGCGAAATGAAATACGCCTTAATCGAGACGCCAAAACCCGCGGAAAGTTCGTTCCACAAAACTTCGTCCGTAAACCATCTAGTAAAGTTCTCCGTCGTCCAATGATAATTGTTGAAGTTTAAGGGATCGATATCCTTAAACGCCAGCAATACCGAGTTGATATTCACCCCGATATAAAAGACGATGAACTGTATCACGGGAAACGCAATCATCAAGCTGTAAAACAGCAGACTCCTGCGTAACCCGATTTTTTTTGACCTTTTGTTCGTTGCCATAATTAGCTCCTGCTACGTTGTTTCCCTTGTGGGAAAAGGTTGTTTTTTAATAGATAAAGTCTTTTTTGTAATCTGGAATTATTCCCAAATTTGCGACTTCTTCCACTGGTCGTACATCTTTTCAAAGTACGTCTGCGCGCTCAAGCGGTTTTCTTTCTTGAATTCCGCTACAGGAGTCATAACGCCGTTTGCTGCATAGTATCTAACCGTTGAAAGTGCCGTTCTGTTCTTCAAATAGAAAGCATTATTACCGTCTGCTACGTACAACGCGGATTTGCTCTTATGTTCAAGAACGCTCTTTGCAAAAGGCGTCAATTCTGCCTGCTGTTCTTCCGTCAACGTATAATTGTAGCTCTTGAACGTACCCGTAATTTGGGTGAATTCTACAAGGGATTCGTCCGTTGCGCTAAAGCGTACGAAATCGAGCGCTGCCTGCTTCTTAGGACCAAGACCGCTCTTTACGCATACAATCGCGCTCATGCTGTCCAAATAAACGCTACCGGTACCCACCTTTTCTTCCGTTGCTTTGGGCAAAGGCAACCAACCGAAATTACGATTCTTCTGCGCGAAAGCTGCGTCCTGCTTACCAAGCATCGAAGACACTGCTTCCGATTCCATTTCCCACCAAGGACCGTCTATCAAGAAGCCCATGTCTTCGTCTTCGGAGAACTTCGTACCTGCTTCGAGGAAGTCTTGCTGTGCCATAACGTGCGTGTGGCTGGGCGTGTACGCGTCGTCGTTGTAGTAGCCGTCCGTCGTCATAATCTTTTCAAGGAATTGCAGAGCGTAATATTTACCCAACTGACGAGAAAGTTCTGCGCCGTTTGCCGTCGTGATTTCCAAGCTTTCCGTCTTAGGCTTGCCGTTTTCAAATACGACCTTGCCGTTGTCCATTACGACGAGATCCTTTGCCGTACCGGAGAACGAAAGGTTGAGCTGCATCTGTTCTACGCCTTCGTAGTCTGCTGCAAGATAGTTTACAAATTCTGCAAGATAAGTTTCGCTGTACTTACCGCTCCAACAAATGGGCGTATCGCCACGATATGCCATTTCGTCGCAAAGCGTGAAGAATTCGTCATACGTACGAGGCAAACCGTCATCGCTCGTGCCGTATTGACCGTCGGGACCAGTGCCTCTCTTTTCCGTCGCGCTGGTAACTACGCGATTTGCGCCGTCTGCCATATAATAGTTTTCTCTATCAAACAAATCTTTGTTATAGATTAAGCCGTAACCGCCTTCATAGTGCGGAATTGCGTAATATTTCGCGTCGCCATCCGTTGTCGTGATGCCGTAGTAATTTTTCTGCTGCTGAGAAAGCTTGGACAAAATCGTCTTGCCGTTATCGTCGGGGTTGGGATTGGTAACGATACCCGTCAAATCTTCCAACGCGCCTGCACCCGATGCGCAAATCGAATAATAGTCAGCGCTTTCCATAAAGTAGACGTCTTTAGAACCAGATGCGATATCCTGCGCCGTATACTGTCTCATATCGCCTTCTTGCCATACCTGAATACCCGTCTTGCCGTCTTCATAAGAAACATCTTTGTACGCTTCTTCAAAACGAGCAATCAGCTTACGCATATATTCGCTGCCGTAACCTGCGTCGAAGAAGTTTACCTGCAACTGCGTCTTGGTGGGATCGAGAACCTTTTCTACTTCTTCTTCACCGTCGTCCAAATCACCGTAAGGGTTGGAGCCGCCGCAAGCAGCAATACTAAATACCGACGTGCAAGCCAAAAGGCAAGCTAACGTCTTAGACAACCATTTTTTCATCATACTGTCTCCTTTAACAATAAAATTTTTCTGCTTTTGTTTTTCGTGATTGTACGTGGGCGACACGCGCGAAAGCGCATACGCCTGCATATTGTCACACTATATATATTAAGGGCAAAAACAGCATAAGTCAATGGCATTATTTGCACGAAAGTTTGCAATTTCTGCAAGGCAAAAAGGAAGCAATTTTTGTGTTTTTAAAGGCGGCGGCGAAAAGCTTTTACGGGTAGTCTTTCAAAAAGACGTAAAAAACGAGATTTGGGCGAGGAAAGTAAAAACTTTTCATCGCGTACCTGCTCCCCCTCTTTTATTATTCGCATAGGGCAGGTACGAGGCATTTTGTTTTTATAAAATAAGACGCCTTAAACGCGTACCTGCCCCTATCCTTTTGTTTTTGAACGCGTACACGGTGCTTTCTTTTGGTGTTGTTCATTTTCGTTGTATAAAGAAAGAGCGTATCAGCGAAAAAAATAGACGGCAAGGCGAAAATTGCCTTGCCGTCATAGCTATTTAGTTGTGCCTATACTATTAAAATTTTTGCATTAATAGTACGTCTTAGGTTCTAATGTATAAACGGTAGTTGCGGAAAGGGTTAATTTACTATAGCTCGTTTTATCCCCAATTGCCGTCCATATCTGATCCAACGAATACATCGTAGGAGCAGCGCCGCTTCCGTAATAGATATAACCAAGAGCCGCCGCATCCGTCAAGAACTGTTTGCGGAATTCCCAAACGCCCGTATAAGCTACACCCGTCGTCTGATTGATCAAGGACGCATAACCGTCAGAGTACGTTATATTATAATACGACAAAATTGCTTTGCTATACGTATTGAGAACGTTCGCATAAATCCAACGAGGCATCATTGATTCGATTAAGATGTGTTCTTTATATAACGCTTCGTTTGCAGAACCTGCAACTGCCGTGTATGCGCTATTGATATAGCCAAACCACTTCGTAATCGTCGCCTTATCCCACGACAGGGTTTCTGCCGTGAACGGCTTACCCGTTTCCGTCGACGTTGCCAAGAACGCCTGATATTCCGTATACATAAGATACATATACTGACCAGCAGGGCCATAGTAGCCCTTGCCCGTAAACGAGCCGTCGCTGTTTCTGCCGAAGAATTCGTTTACAAGCTGTTCGTACGTCAAGCGGACGTCTGCCATCTTGCGAGAGTTCATATACGCTTTCAGCTGACCGAAGCCCGAAACGTTCGCGTTGTGCCACAGGTGTTCCGTGAGCATAACGTCGATATTGTCGTAATCTGCAAGCAGTTCGTAATTTTCCAACGTAGCCTTGAAGGAGTCACGCGGTACAAACCAATCGTACTGGTTGAGCTCGTACGTCCAGAAATATACTTGCACTCCACGCTCTTTCGAGAGACTTAACCACTTCTCGATTTCCGTCCAATCAGCAGTATTGTTGCTACCGTCCATACGTTCGTTATAATAAAGACCGATGGGAGCGAGTACCAAATACGTATTTTCGTTGAGCGTTTCGTTCTTAGGAGCTGCCTTATAGCCGTTGTATGCGAAGAACGCAATCTTTATCGGCGTCGATCTTGCAAGACCGTTACCTGCCGTATTTACGTATTCCGCAACGTCGTTTACGAAAGCAACGTATGCGTCCGTTGCGCTACCCTTTGCCAAACAATACGTACAAGTACATGCTACCGAATTATCCTCCGTCGTAACGGGAACAATATCAACGCTAGGTCTGCTGTTTGCGATATCGATTACCGCCTTGCCAACCGTTTCCACCAACGTAGTATAGCTGGTCGCATTGCCGCCTGCCGTAAAGCAAAGCTGTTTGCCGCTATCATAATACCATTCGGGATGGTCCGTGCCGTACGTGCTATAAGGAACAAGCTCGCCGTCGTCGGTAAGATTGTGCCAAGCGCCATGCATATTCTTTACTTTATTAACGCCTACCGAATACGCCCCGTTCGTATCCATCAAGCCGAATGCGCCAGACAAACGGTGCTGGAACGCTACCGTGTTCGTATAATCCGCCATATCCGTCACGTTGCTGAGCGCTACCGCGCCGTTTTCTACGCTGAGATATTCGGTAAAGCCCTTAAATTCTGCGTCATAGAATTTAGAGTCATCCGACAACGTTGCGCTAGTACTCGAACCCAAACCGCCTGCCGAGTACGCGCGATAGCCCATTACGTTTTCAAGGAGTTTCAGCGCTGCGAGCTGATAACCGCTGCTATCCTCTGCCATTACGAACAAATCGTCGCCGACGGAGAATACACCGTAGCCCGTGCCGTTCCAAGCAATACCTGCCTGCGTTGCCAACGTTTCGTCGCCGATAACGATATATCTACCGTTAGCAAGATCGAAATCTGCCGCGCGATACGTTCTTCTCAGCGTTGCGCCCGTTGCGATTTCTACCTGCTGTTTGATAAATATCCAAGCGTCGCCGACACCAGCCGCCGCTTCTTTACCATTTGCGTTGCCAAGAACAAACAAATATTTAGAACTGTTGAGATTTGCAAAATAGTTATCCAGAGGATCCTCATAAGCCTCCGTAAGAATCAACTCCTGCATCCATTCGGGATATGCGTTAATTTCCGTGAACACGTCGCCGTTGCTCGTATATGCCGCCATGAGCGCGCTCTTTGACGTATATTCGCTGTAGTTTTCGTTCAACAAATCCTCTACCGTCGTGTTCATCGTGATAGCGCTTGCGTGGCCGTTAATAACGTACACACCCGACATCGAGCCAAGGTATGCGCCGCCGCCACCGTTATCTACGAAACGACCGAACGCACCGACTTTTTGTTCGTTTTCGGTACCCGCATCCGTACCAACCTTTAAGTCTTCTGCGTCTACGAAGCAGTTTACAAGTTTGAGTTTCAAACTCGAGTTGTTGTTCGTCTGCCCGAAAATCGTACCGCAATCGGTCGTATAGCCGTTATTACCCGTGTTGCCGTTCGTCGTACCAAGCCAAGCGATATCCACGAAAACGTTTTCAATCAAGCCTGCGCCGCCCGTTACAAGGAAGCCGCCGTTGCTGCCCTTGTATGCGTTTTTAAACGCTACGTTGCGGATTACACCGCCTTCTGCCAAAGCAGTGATAAACGCGCCGCACTTCCATTCCGAATCACAAATCAACATATTGGAAATGGTGTGACCACAGCCGTCGAATACGCCCTTAAAGCCGCCGGCTAAATAGTTCCACGAAAGCGTTTCGCCCGTCCAGCCTTCCGTCGTGCCTGCGCTTGTCGAAGGATTGATAAACGGCTGGAATTTCGTCTTGCCGTAGTCGATATCTGCGCCCAGCTCAAAATAGCCGCCCCAATCTTTGCCGCCGTCTTCGCAAAGCTTCGAAAGATAGCCAAACGTTGCCAGCTCGTCTTTGCTTTCAATTACGTCCGTTACGAGGAGCACGGAAACCGCCATCGTTCCCTCGCTAAACGCAACGTTAATCGTCTGCGAACCGTACGCATAGCCAAAGCCTGCAAGGTTCGTCAACGTGAGCGTGCCGTTGCTATATTCGCCGCCAAGGTCTACGCTGTTGAACGTTGCCGAAACGAATTCGCCGAAATCGGTGTCGATATCCGTCAGCTTAATGCTTGCAGACGCCTTAGCGGGCGTTGCGCTCGTCTTGTCAGCCGAAAGCGCAAGGTCGAGATCAATCTTGTTTTCTGCAATATTGCTTGCATATTTGTATTCAGGAACGCCGTCGATAAATCTCCAGAACTTCGTCGCCCAGTCGCTTGCGCTAACGCCTGCAACCGCCGCCATTTCCGTTGCTTTATCATACCAGCCCATGCCTACTTTGGGAGCAGCCAAGCCGCCGATTGCATAGGGACAATCTTCGGGAATACCGATTGCGTAAACGTTTTCATACGTCGCGTCAGCCGCTCTGCCAAGAGGTGCTACGCCCGTGCCTTCATAATGCCAGCTCTTGCCGTAAGACACCGTCGATTCTTCTCTATCGTGGATTTTTGCGCTATCCGACATATCTACGATTACGTTTCTAATCGTACCCGTAGCCGTATCGCTACCGCCGTTGAACGTCGCTGTATACTCACTCGTCCAGCCTTCGTTATAGTTAGAGAAGTTACCGCTTGCGTTCATCCAAGCACCGAACGTATAATAATGTACGTATACGTTTTCAATCAAACCGTTGTTTTCTGCGGTGATTACCGAAGACATACCGCCGTTTACTACGTCGGTGAACGCTACGTTACGTACGATACCTTCTTCCGCAATCTTGGTGATAAAGCCGGAAATTACCCACGCGCTGTTATAAGCAAACCAACCGTGGATGGAGTGTCCGTCACCGTCGAATATGCCTTTGAAACCCGTTACAGAGCTAAATAAATCATAATCGCCAGTGTTCGCTTGCGTTACCGTGAACCAAGGCTGCCATACGTTACCGCTTGAACCAGCTACTATCGTTGCGTTATATTCGATATCGCTACCCAGCTTGAAATAGCCGTCGTAAACGCCGTTGCCGCCGCCTACTGCCAATGCGATATCGTCAAAGGAATCGAGTTCTTCTTTCGTTTCAATTACGTTGGTTACCACCGATACGGGAATAACGATATTGTAACGATTGCTCGTAAGAATTTGCAACGTGTAATCGCCGTATTCGGTAACGTCGAAACCGCTCGTATCCAACGTCAGCGTCGAGCCGTCGATAGAGCCCGTAAGCTCTCTCGACGTCGATCTCATCGCGTACGTGCTAGCGCTGCTCGTCAGCGTTGCGCTTTGCAGCGTGCCGAAGTCGGATCCGACTTCGGACAAGTCAATCGTTGCTTCGTTGCTCTTATTCAAGCTGGAATCAACGTTCAAATCAATGTTCTGCGTCTTTGTTAACTCAACCGCAGTCGGACGATAGTCTTCAAAAACGAAGCCGAGGTTAAACTGTTCGTTCAACGCATCCATCGTCGTTCTCATAGCGCTATCCGTCCAGTACGCTTCGCAGAACGCATCCTTGCCTACGTATGCCGCGTAGTTTGCGCTGCCTGCATACGCGCCGCCTGCGCCGAACGCTCTTTCTTGCTGCGCTGCGCTGTTTACCATTGCGTATACGCCGTCGTAAATAACGAACGTATCTTTCAATTCGTCTGCGCCGCTCGCATTGGTGGAATTGTTATAATGGTCGCCGCCGTTACCGCCGACTGCATAGAAATTCACACTTGCCACGTTCAGCGCCGTCGTGTCAACGAATACGTTGCGAACGATAGGACCGCTAGCGCCACGAACGTTATCCGTAGCTACGATACTTGCGCCGTAGCCGAAGCTTGCGGACGTCAATTTTACGTATACGTTTTCAATAACACCTTGACCAGCCGCCGCCAAGAAGCCGCCTGCCGAGCCAGAGTTGTTAATACCTGCGTTGGTGAACGCTACGTTACGGATAATACCGTCGACGTGCAATACGGGGATAAATGCGCCGTAAGTCTTAATTTCGCCATTGAGATAGCCCATACCCGTCGTCATACGATCGATTGCGTAGCCGCAGCCGTCGAATACGCCTGCGAAGCCTTGCGCCGCACCAGTATCCCACCACAAAGGCGTGCTACCACGTCTTTGCCATGCAACGTACGTGCCGTTGAAATCGATATTACAGCCGAGTTCGAAATAACCGTCGGAAATTTTTGCATCCGATCTGCCGTGTTTTGCATTGCCTACGAGCGCGGCAACAAAACCGAAGTCTTGCACTTCTGCCGCCGTCGTGATGATATTCGTTACAACGAATACCTTAACGGTGAACGCTCTGCCGCCAACGAATTTGACGGTGATTGTCTGTTCGCCGAAGTCCGTGCCAAAGCCTGCCATATCGAAGGACAGAACGCCGTCTTCAAACGCGCCGTTGAGGTCCGTGCTGTTATAAGCGACGGATTCTAGCGTACCGAAGTCGGTGTCAACGTCGGAAAGACGAATTTCGCCTCTTGCCGTCGTGGATACCGTCGTATGGTCGGAGTTAGTCGCAAGGTCTGCGTCCAATCTACCCATGACTTTGTTCGTATCTGCGTATTTATAAGTAGGTACGCCGTCGATTACTTTCCAGAAGGAAAGATCCCACGTAGCGATTTCGTTTGCGATTGCGTCGTTTTCTGCAATCGCTTCTTCAAACGCTGCAAAATCAACGTACGAATTGAACAAATCGCCCTTTACGTGGTTGTGACCAAGATTGACGACTGTTTCGGGAACGCCTACTGCGTAAATACCGTTGTACGCCGCTTTGTTCGAGCTAAGCCCGAAGGGACGAATCGTAGCCATATTAGCATGATCGTGCCAGCTCTTGCCCGTCCAGTCTTTGCCCGATTCAACGGTCATTTTCTTCGCGCTTTCCGTGAAGTCTACGAATACGTTTTCAACCGTACCCTTTGCATCCCAAGCCTGACCGTTGATAATTGCCGTGTTTGCGCCAAACGTACCAGGGTTGTAATACGTATACGAACACCAAGTAGGCGCGTCTGCCGTCCCGCCGTGACCCCAATAGATACCATACGCATATACGTGTACGTAAATATCCTGTACCAAACCTTCGTTGAAGCCTGCGATAACGCTACCAGTTTTACCAACGAGGGCGTTGGTGAACGCGATATTCTTCATCACGCCGCTTGCGCCGAGTTTGGGAATAAAGCCACCGTCGTATACGAGCAAGCCGTCGATTGCGTAGCCTTTACCATCGAACGTACCTACAAAACCGTTGGTATCCGTGCCCGCAAAGCCAGAATTCCACTTGCTAGGAATCTTGCTCAAATCGCCGCTGCCCGTTCTTTCTACAAGGTTGTCGTTATAGACGATATTCGCGCCGAGCTGGAAGTTACCGCCCCACGTGGTCGCGTCGTCTGCGACGACTGCTTTTGCAATCGTTGCAAAGTTGTCAAGGTCTGCTTTCGTTTCGATTACGCTCGTTACGAAATTCGTCGGAATCGTAATCGTATACATTTTGCCTTCTGCAGTGGTTGCAACCAACGTGAGGTTTTCGCCTACGCCGTAGTTTGCTATGGTGAAGATCGTATTCGTGGGAATCGTGAGCGTTGCGCCGTTGACGCTTGCGCCGTCGATTGCCGTTTCGCCATACATAAGGCTGGTGGTGGAGCTAAGATTGTCTCCTACCTCACTGATATCCACCGTTACGCTGTCTTTAATCGTTACAACGCTGTCCACTACCGTTGCGCCAAGGTGGATTTCCTGCTGTGCAATCGTCATTTCTACGGGAATGCTCGCATTGAGCGAAACACCGCCGAAGAGTTCGTTGAGATAATCGAACGTTGCCTTAACGCCGTTGTCCGTCGTATCTACTGCATACGCGTTCGTAAATGCGTCTGCGCCTACGTACGATGCGTTCGCGCCGTTTACAAATGCCGCCGTCAACGTAGCGCTGGTCATACAATCACGAATAGCCTGAGGATACCCGTCCGTACGCGTTACTGCGTATACGTTCGTCAGCGTACCCGTATAATTGCTACCTGTGTTGTCTTTGTTACCCATACTTGCGATTGCGCCTACGCTAGTGTAATTCGTGCTTTCGTTGTCTGCGGCAATCTTTGCCGTGGTAGCGTCAACGAAACAGTTTCTCAACGTAATGCCGCTGTCGCCGCCGTTGGGTTGCGCGAAGAATACACCGCAACCGTCGCTGCCGGCCACAACATCGCTGTTGTAAATGCCGAATGCCGCCATCTGTACGTATACGTTTTCGATAAGACCTGCTTTACCACCCAACGTGATAAGACCGCCCATCTTCACCGTTGCGTTCGTGAACGCTACGTTACGGATAACGCCGCCCGAGCCAAGTACGGTAATGAACCCGTCGTACAGATTCATAACCTTCAAGCCGTCAATCGTATGGCCGCAACCGTCGAACGTACCGATAAAGCCGGGAGCATACGCCCAACCTAATCTATCGCCCGTCTTGTTACCCGTGGTGCCGCCTCTAGGATCGATAAAGCCCGTGTACGCGTCGTTGTACGCGATGTCCGAGCCAAGCTCGAAATAACCGCCCCACGTCTTGGTGTTGCTCTCACAAGCTTTTGCAATATAACCGAAATCATCTAATTCTTGTTTCGTTTCAATGACTTTGGATACGAGCGTTACGGGAACGATATATTTGTTCGTTTCCGTATAGATTGTCGCACTCTTTGCACCGTACGCATAACCAAACTGCGCTACGGGGAAGGTAATCTTAGAACTCGAAAGCGTTGCGTCTTCTACGGCTGTACCATCGATACTAATCTTTAAGAGTCTGTCAACGTTGCCCACTTCGCTAAGGTCAATCGTTGCCGTTGCCGCTTCGTTGAGGGAAACAACGCCGTCTTTTACGTTAATATCCAAGTCGATTTTCTGCGTCTTGGAAAGCGTAGTGCTGGGAACGGGTACGGGAATCAACTCTTGCAGCCAGATGGGCCAAGTGCTGATTTCTGCCTTGATAGCGGAGCTTTCCGCATTGTACGCCGTTTCAAAAGCCGCCTCGTCTACGTACCAATTAAACAAGTCGTCCGCCGTCTCATTTCTAACGGGATTGGTACACTCCGCAGGAATACCTACTGCGTATACGCCGTTTTTATAAAGACCTGTTTTTCCGATTTTACCCAAAGGAATAACGCTGGATGCTTTTGCGTGCCACGACAAGCCGTAGTTTTCGTTCGTAGAAGCGTCAGTATAGTTTACTTTCGCACTGTCCGTAAAATCTACGAAGGCATTTTTTACAACGCCCGTCGCATTCCAGCTACCGCCGTTGAACGCCGCCATGCTAGGCCACGCCCAACCGCTGTTGTATTCCGTGAAATAGCCCGAGCTATTAACCCAAACACCGATTACGTAGAAATGTACGTATACGTTTTCAATCGTACCGTTGTTTTCTGCCGAGATTACCGAGCTATCGGCCGTAATAATCGCGTTGGTGAACGCTACGTTCTTCACGATACCACCTACACCGATTTCCGTGATAAAGCCGTTCACCGCGCTCAGAGAGTTATTACCAATCCAGCCGTCAATCGTATAACCGCAGCCATCGAACGTACCTACGAAACCGTTGGTATCCAAGCCCATGAACGCAGGCGTCCAAACGCCGCCGCTTCTCGTGCTAGGCGTAGCCCATTTCGCGGGATCGTGTACCTGAATATCGCTGTCGAGCATAAAATAGCCGCCGTACGTATTCGCCGTGCTATCCAAATACTGCGTCATGATTGCGTTCATGCCGGTCAGCTCGTCATTATTAGAAATTTTCTTGGAAATCAGCAACGCGTCTGCGTTTACTTTTACTTCCACGCCGCAATAGTTAAACGTGAAACCGATTTCCTTTTCACCGTACGTATAGCCGAATACGGATGCGGGTACTTTTAATACGTTGCCCTCCGCCGTAATCGTAGCGTTAGAAAGATCGCACGCCGCGCCGCCTACCGTTACGCCCGTCAGCGTGTAATCGCTGCCGTACGTGAGCGCGCCTACGTTCAACGACGACAGGTCGAATTCGATTAAGTTGCTCTCGTTAAGCGAACCGTCGTTGTTGATGTCGAGGTCAATTTCCTGCGCGGAAAGCGTAGCAGCGCTTGCTTTTGCCGTCGCTACCAGCTTGATATTGCTCGTTACTTTTCTTTCCGAATCCCAAACGGATGTGCCTGCCGTGTTCGTGAGGTTGAGCACGTCAGCAAAAGGCACTTTATCGCCGTAAACCACTGAAGTTTCGGTGCCGTTTACCGTTACGGTGAACGTTGCGTAGGTGTCGATGAGTTTTTTAATTTCCGCATCGTCGGGGTTTGCCTTGGATTCCGCCAAAGCTACCGCCGAAAGCGAACCCGTATTATACGTTTCGCAATACGTCGTTTTTCCGTTTACGGTGTAATACGCCACGACGGCAAGCGTCGTACCGTAGTTCGTTTGAGGAATGCCCGACAACACCGCTTTCGCTTCGTACAGCCCGTCGTCGTTCAATTCCCAAATATTGCTGTTGGCGTTGGAGAAAATGCCCTTTCTCGCGTACACGCTGTCTGCATTTTCCAGCGTAAGCGCCGCGCCGCCTAATTTGGAATTTGGAACGACGAGCACGCCGCTTTCACTCGCGCCGTTGCCTATCGTTGCCTGATACGTTTCTTTCGTCATCGTGACGTGGAAACGTACCGCCGCGTCATAATTACCGTTTACGTAACGGAGAGACGCGCCTTTGATTTCAAAGCTCGACGTCGTATTCGTGTCTGCAATCGCCTTTGCCGTCTGCGTACTGCTAATCAATGCAATACCGAGAAGCAAGCTGACGCAAAAAGCCACGAATAAGAGAACGATTGATTTGATTTTCGTCTTAATTCTCATTTTTCGTCCTCCCTTAATTGAAGTCGCCGTTTTCGTCGCCCCAATTCGTGCTGTCCCAGCCGATTGAGGTGCTGCCCGTTACCACGTCTTCCGCCACCGCTATCAATTCCAGTTCAGGAGAAAAATAGCTCTTTTTGCTGTTTTGTTCCATAGATTTCCACTCCTTTGAAGTGTATTTTATTATTTATATTGACATACGCGCAAGATATTTTTCTTTTCCGCCCTTTTTATCTGCCGTTTTTTAAGACGGCAATCGTACCCCTTTAGGCTAAAAATCCCGCTCGTGCAGCCGCTTTCTTTTTTAAAAAAGGAAACTATACGCGATTATTCTACATAGTACTATTATATTTGCTAAAATAGCAAAAGTCAATGACATAAATTGCAAATACGATTGCAATTCCTGCAAAAAACAGCTTCGGCTTTTGTTTATTTCCTAACTTTTGTGTTACGTTGACAACGAGAAAGTGTTTACGTTTATAATGAAAGTGTTTTCGTTTATAAAGATATAAATAAAGGACGTTTTTTACAAAATGCCCATACCGTGTACGCGTTGAACGCGTTTTTTTGAGCTTTTGACGGTTTGTTGACACCGCTAGGCTAAAATAGGTGAAATAATAAATAAACGCACCCCTGGTGGGTGCGTTTATCCGTTTTAGAGGTACTATCAAGGCGGTTTCCACTGTTCCTTACAGCTCTAACGTTACTTTGCCTTTCACGTAGCTGAGGATATAATGGAAACATTGTTTTTGGCATAACACGAATTCGTCTGTTTTTTCTGCCTTGGAAAGCTGTTTCAGCGTTTCGCGTAATTTCAACAAAAAGGCGTAGACATGTTTGCAATATCCAAAATACGGACAATCGCAAGCAAGATAGGTGACTACGCCGTTTTCGTAGCGGAAATCAATCTCGTACCATTGCGAGCCGCGAACGATGGCTTTGCCTGCGCCCGATTTTAAATATATGTACGTGACGGCGTTCCCTTTATACAACGCGCGCCCTTTCATTTTTATCAGTTCGTCGTCGAAAACTTCGCTGTTTTCTAAATCTTTTAGCACGATTTGTAAATCGTCTTCGCCTATCCCCTCGTTTTCATTATATTTCTCGCCCGTGAGTATCGTCAAGATTTTGCCCGCCGTCAAGCTGTGCTCGAAGGCCACCATATCCTCGCCGATTCTGTAATAATGTCCCTCGACGTTCATATCGACAATCGAAGTGATCCAACGCATATCGAATTTGGGTTTTTTAAAGGATTTTAACACTTTTGTCACGACGGCTACGCTCTTTTCCAGCTTGCCCTCTACGGTGACGACGTCCCCTTTTTTGATTTCCGAAAAATCGCTGAAATAGGACAAGCGCACGCCGTCGCTAAATTTCACCTCCACTAAATTTTTCGGGATGCGCTGTACGTCTTGTTCTTGTTGTTTTTGCGCCTGTTGCTCCTGCTGTTTTTGCGCCGCCTGCGGCTGTGACGTTTTCTTGTTTCTATCCATAATCAACCTCCTGATTTCTTAATCTTATGTTCTCTTAAACATATGCCTAAAAACTGTTTTTCTTTTACACCCTTATTTTAACACAATAAATATGACAATATATGTCTTGTATTAAAATATTTTTTTAATTTTTTAAAAATTTTTTATCAAAACAATCGGCACAAAAGAGTTCGCCGTTGAGTTCTGCCATTTTGCCGTACGGGAAGTCGCGTTTGCAGCAAGCGCAGGTTTTTATTTTTTGCATTTCTTGTTCGTAGACGGGGTTTTTGGGCGCGTCGGTGTATACGTCCACGCGTTCGGGAAATTGAAAATTGTTCAAATGCCTATAAATTGCTATCTTCGTCACGACGATAAAAACGTAACGCTCGTAGCCCGCTACCCGCGTAAAAATCTCGGCAAAATAGCCGCTATCGGCAAAAACGTCTTCATAAAAATCCGTTTCGCCCTGCTCCTCTCCGTCCAAAATGTCC
>JAFWBT010000026.1 GCA_017507005.1 Clostridia bacterium
AATGAATGAGCAAAATACTCTTGAGTTGCCGCCCAAGGGGTCACATAGAAATATTTCTTGATTATATTGGAATAATTTTCAAAAAGTTTCGCAAAATACTATGGAACTACTTGACTAATGTCCCCCGCCGCGTGTGATACGATATTGAACCACTTGCGTGACATGGGCAGAAAAGCAAGCGATTACGATTTGATTTTAACGGGGGATTTGGGTGCGCTCGGCAGCCGTATCGTCAAAGACCTCGTTTGGGAAAAGGGTGTGGATATACAAGGCAACCACGTCGATTGCGGCGAGATTATCTACAAGGTAATCGAGGACGAATTTCAAGGCGGTAGCGGCGCAGGTTGTAGCGCGGTGGTATTCAATTCCTACATTTTCGATAAATTGAAAAGAAAGGAGCTTAATAGGGTGCTCCTTGCGGCGACGGGAGCGTTGCTTTCCACGGTTTCTAGCGGTCAAGGCGAGAGTATTCCTTGTATTTGTCACGCCGTATCCATTGAAAACGTGTGACGGGGAGAGAAAAATAAAATATACTAAAAATAACGCGTTTTCAGACGCGTTTTTTTTGTATGCATCTGTATGCAGTATTTGAAAAATAAAAGAAAAGGCGATTTTTTGACGTAAAGATGATAGGGACGTTGCGTTATAATCAAGGATTTTTTTAAATTGTGCAGAAAATGCAATGAAATAAAAAAATAATGCTATTGACTTTTTTGATGTATGAGTATATAATTTTGCTAATATTAAAAAGGTTCGCGGCATTGTTTGTATTTTTTTCTAAAAGAAAAAATAAAAGAACAAAGCCGAAAGAAAAATACGAACGAGAGGATATAGGAGATTTTCGCTATGAAAACGGCAGTGATTGGTATTGGAAATATTGCACAAGTGCATATTCCTGCGCTGTTAGGTGCAAAACAGGATATCGTGGCGCTTTGCGACGTGGATAGTGCGCGCTGTGAAAAAGCCATCGAACGTTTTGGTTTGCAGGCGCGTGTGTATACCGACTACGCGGAAATGTTGGAAAAGGAAGAACTAGATGCGGTGCACGTTTGTACGCCGCACTATTTGCACGCGGAAATGATATGCGCGTGCTTGGATAAAAACGTCAACGTACTGACGGAAAAGCCGTTGGCTATTTCCCAAACCCAGCTCGACACTATCGAGGCGGCGGTGAAAAAATCAACGGCGCAGCTGGGGGTATGTCATCAGCGTCGGTATGAAGAAGCAATGAAATATTTAAAGGAAAAATTTTCGAGCGATCCCGTGATTGCGGCGTACGGCAATATGTGTTGGTATCGCGGAAAAGATTATTACGACAGCGACGCGTGGCGCGGCACTTGGACGCAAGAGGGCGGCGGCGTAATGATCAATCAGGCGTTGCACACGCTCGACCTTTTGCAATGGATATCGGGTATGCCGACGTCCGTCGTGGCGCATACCCATAACGATACGCTACAAGACGTTATCGAGGTGGAAGACACCGCCACGGGGAATTTCACCCTCGCAAACGGCGGAAAAATGATTTTAAACGCCACGAACGGCTGTACTTCAAGCTTTCCCGTCGGTTTGATGTTGGATAGTAAATCCTCGCGGGCGCTCGTCGTGGGCGATCACGTTATTGTAGACGACGTAGTGTTGAAAAAAGACGACGAACTGCCTTTGTTTGGGAAAGAGGAATGGGGCGTCGGACATCAAAAATTGATCACCGATTACTACCGTTGTCTTGCAAACGGCGAAAAATTCCCCATTGATTTTTACGAAGGGGAAAAGGTAATTCGTTTGATTTTGGCAATGTATCAATCCAACGGAAAACAAATAGAAATCTAACGCCAAAAAGATAAAGTCTAAGGCGAAAAAGGAGCGAACCACTATGAAAAAAATCGTAATACTCGGCTGTGAAAATTCTCACGCAAATTCCTTTTTAGAATTTATCACGAAAGAGGAAAAATATAAAGACGTGCAGGTACTCGGCGTTTACAGCGACGATGAGGCAGCGGCGCAAAAACTCCACGATACCTATGGTGTATCCGTTATGTCGGCTTACGACGAGGCGGTGGGGCAGGTGGACGGTGTGATTATCACCGCGCGCCACGGCGACAACCATTACAAATACGCAAAACCCTATCTTCCCTCGGGTGTGCCTATGTTTATCGACAAACCCATCACTGTTTCGGAAAGCGACGCGCTCGCGCTTGCCAAGGCGTTGAAAGAATATAACGTGCCTTTTACGGGTGGCTCTTCCTGCCGTTTTGATAAGACGGTGTTGAATTTGAAAGAGGAAATGAAAAACGAAGTAGGCGGCAAGACGGTAGGCGGTTTTGTAAAAGCCCCGATTAGTATGAACAACGCATACGGCGGCTTTTTCTTCTATTCCCAGCACCTCGCAGAGATTGTGATGGAGATATTCGGCAGATATCCCAAATCGGTGAAAACGTACGAAAAGGACGGCAAATACACCGTCGTGTTCCGTTATGACGAGTACGACGTGACGGGCTTGTACGTAGAGGACAGCTATTGCTATTTCGCCTCGCGTGTGGCAATGGAACAAACGAGCGGCGCGGCTTTGGAAATGGGTATGGATATTTTCCGCGCGGAATTCGACGTGTTCTATTCCCTGCTTTGCGGTGGCAAAGAAGAAATGGATTTAAAGGCGTTCGTGGCACCCGTGTACGTGTTGAACGCAATAAAACGCTCTATGGATACGGGCGAAGAAACGCTCGTTGAACAAGCGGAAATATAATAAAATTTTTTATAAAAATCAAGGCGCATAGCCAAGGAGAAATAAAAATGAAAAAACTCAATCTTGCGATTATCGGTCAGGGCAGAAGCGGCAGGGATATCCACGGCGCTTACTGCCGTTCGGGAAAGAACGTATATTATGACGTAAAATACGTAGTGGAACAGGACGAAGCTCGCCGCAAAAAGGCAGAGCAGGAATATCCTGGCTGCGTTGGGCTTGCTTGCTATAAAGAATTGTTTGACAAAAAGGATATCGACCTCGTTGTCAACGCGTCCTATTCTAATATGCATTACGAAATCACGAAAGACCTTTTAGAGCACGGCTTTAACGTGCTTTCCGAAAAGCCTTTTGCGCGCAATCGTTTTGAAAGCGACGTACTTATCAAGACGGCAAAGGAAAAGGGGGTAAACGTTTACGCGTTCCATAACACCTTGTATGCGCCGTATTATTTGCATGCGCTCAAAGTAGCAAAATCGGGCGTTTTAGGGGAAATCGTACAAATCAACGTATACCATAACGGTTTTGCCCGTCGTTGGGATTGGCAAACGTTGCAAAAGAAAATGGGCGGCAACGCGTATAACACGGGACCTCATCCCATTGGTATCGCGCTAGGCTTGCTCGATTTCGACGAGGAAACGAAGATTATTTACAGCGATATGAAAACGACCACCCTTTCCAGCGGCGATTCGGACGATTATTGCAAGGTACTGCTCAAAGCACCGAACAAGCCGCTCGTGGATATGGAAATCAACTCCACCGATCCCTATTGTGACGGCGTGATTGTAAAAATTCAGGCGACGCACGGCGCGTATAAATGCGGTGTGGGTTGGTATGAATATAAATATTTCAAAGACGAAGAAAATCCTAAGAAAGCGCTGATTGAAGAATCGCTTGCCGACGAAAACGGCTGTCCTATGTATTGCGGAGAAACGTTGCAATGGCACGAGGAGAAAGGGACGTTTGAGGGCAATGCGTTCACCGTAGGTGCGCCTGCTATTTACGAGGAAATTTATTACAATCTCACGGAAGGCAGAGCAATGTCCACGACGCTGGAAATGGCAAGAAAGATTATCGAGGTCATTGAAACGGCGCACGCGGAAAATCCTTTGGAATTCAAATACTAATCAAGGTTTTTATCAGGCTGTAAAATTATTATAAAATTAAGGAAAAAAGCAGATGTTACAAGAAAAAGTTAAGGCGCTTTATGCACAGGTAAAGGCATTAGACAACGCTGAAGAGAAAGAATTAAGAAGAATGCCCTCCGAGTGTTATTTTTTGGACGGCGGCGCAATTCTTTGTTATCCGAGAGAAATCGGCGACGGCAGGTATCCCTATCAAAAAGACGGCTTGACACTGTGGGCGTATTCGTCGGGAAATATGGAAGTGGGCGAGAGCCTTTTTAATGTTTTCCTCAATTCCACCGAAGGTAAAGAACCGTATATTGCGTTTTTTGCAGGTGAAAAGTATGAAAACGGAAAATATTTCCCCGTGTCTATTACGGGCGTTGCGCGTCAGCCGATAGAGTGCGACGTAAAACGTTTTACCATATACACGCCCGAGGCTGTATACTATTTTGCGGAAACGAAAAAGACGCTTTCCGTCGTTCGCGCGTTCGTGGACGACGACAAACGTGTTTGTTTCACCTCGTACGTGGAGAATCTTACGAACGAAACAATCGATTGCTATTTGGCTTCCTATTTTAATCCGCTTTTGCGTCACCAAGATATGGACGATTTTGAGGATAAATGGTATAAGGCTTGTATTAAGACAGACTACGGCTATCGTTTCCGCGTCACCGAGCATATCAACCGTGATAACTGTATGATTCATTACGCCGCGTTGCGTGTGTCAGGGCGCAAAAACGTTTCAGCGACGACTTCTCGTTACGACGTGACTGGCTCGACGAGTAGCTGTTTGAATTGTTCTCGCGCGTTGCAAGAGGGCAAGTTTGCAAAGGAAAAAGAACGCACCGAATTCACGGATATTGCCGTGGCGGCGGATATCAGCCGTTTCACGTTAAAGGCGGGCGAGAACCACGCAATCGATTACGTACTTGCCTTATCGGACGATAAAGCGAAAGCGGAACGTTTAGCGACGAGAGACGTGGACGTAGCAATGGCGCTCAATGCGAGCGTAGCGGCGGAAAAGAAAGACGCCGATTTAATCGCGCAGCTTGGCTTGCGTTTCGAGGGGCTGGACGACGCGCTTAAAGGCAAGGAAATTCCCTTGAACGGATTTATTTATAACGTAATGAAACAGGTGGATTTCTGCGCGAAAGCGAAGAATTACGCAGGTCCGTATATCGGCGTGCGCGACGTAACGCAGCAGGTAGAAGCGGCGACGATTTGGGACGCCGAATACGCGCGTAAGAAGATTATCGAAATCCTCGGCTTTACGGGCGAGGAGGGTAGAGCGCCTCGTCAGTATTCCTATCCCGCGAGCGAAAAAGTGCCGCCTAAAATGGACCTTCGTGCGTATATCGACCAAGGCGTTTGGCTGATTGACGCGGCGTACACCTATCTTAGCTACACGGGCGATTATTCTATCCTCGACGAAGAATGCGGCTATTTCGATTTTAGCGGTTTTAGTATGAAAGACCGAGCAGGTCAGACGGTGAAATTCTCGTCCCGTCGCGATAGCGTACTCGAACATCTTATCGCCATCACCGATTATCTGCTGTCCAACCTCGATGAAAAAACGTGCTGTTTGCACGCTCTTTACGGGGATTGGAACGACGCTTTGGACGGGCTAGGCAGAACGGAAAAAGCAGGCGCGGATTTTGGTACGGGCGTTTCGGTAATGGCGTCCGAACAGCTCTTCCGTAACCTCACCGCGATGATAGAAATTCTTGAACGTAAAGGCGGTAAAGCGGAGAAAATTACGCAATATAAAGCGGAAAGAGAACGCCTGAAAAAAGGCTTGATTGAAAACGCAATCGTGCAAAAAGGCGCGGAGAAAAAGATAGTACACGGCTGGGGCGACGAACGCAGTTGGTTTGTCGGCAGTTATCAAGACAACGACGGCTACTCCCGTGACAGCGTTACGGTAAACGCGTATTGGATTTTAGCAGGCTTGCATAAAGAATACCCCGAAATTTTGCCCGATATTATGAAAGCGTACGAACGCTTGGAAGGCAAGTACGGCATCAAGACGTTCTTGCCCGCGTTTGCGCCGACGAACGATAAAGTGGGACGAATTACGCACTTACCCGAGGGCACCGCGGAGAACGGCGCTACGTACAATCATTCGACGAATTTTGCCATTTGGTCGCTGTTTGAAATCGGCGAGGACAAGTTGGCGTGGGAGATTATGTATAAAGTGCTGCCCGTTACGCATCGCTTTATTACGACGACGCCGTTCGTTATGCCAAATTCCTTTATTTATAACGAGGAAAGAGGCTTTGACGGCGAATCGATGAACGACTGGTTCTCGGGCTCGGGTTGTGTTTTAATCAAGCTGTTGATTGGCGCGGTATACGGCGTACGTCCGAATTTGGACGGCGTGGAGATTCGTCCTTCTTCGTATATGCCTTGCGGCGCGGCGGAGCTGTCCTTGAAAATTAAGGGCGCGAACGTACGTATTTGCTATCGTAAAGAAGGCAACGGCGCGCGTAAATATTTCGTAAACGGCGCGGTGTGCGAAACGAAAGTGGGTAAGGGCGTTTGGCTAGATAACGAACAATTAAAAGGGGATATTACGATAGAAATCGTGGATTGAAAGCATAAAAAACAAGGAGAAAAATTATGACGTATAAAACGTTCGGCGTTATGTTAGACGTATCGAGAAACGGCGTTATGAAGGTGGCGCAGGTAAAGAAATATATCGATTATCTTGCAAAAATGGGCTATAACGCCTTAGAATTGTACGCAGAAGATACGTACGCGATAGAGGGCGAGCCGCACTTTGGCTATCTTCGCGGCGCGTACACGTCGGCGGAGCTTAAAGAAATAGACGCGTACGCAAAGGAAAAGGGCGTTGAACTGATTCCTTGCGTGCAGACGCTCGCGCATTTTACCAACGTGCGTAAATTGCCGAAATACGGACACCTGTTCGATATAGACGATATCCTGCTGATTGACAGCGAAGAGGTGTACGAATTCCTTGATAAGATGTTCGCAAGCCTTGCGGAAAATTTCACTTCCCGTCAGGTGAATATCGGTATGGACGAGGCGCATAACGTCGGTTTGGGTAGACACTTGGATAAATATGGCTATGAAAACCGTTCGGAAATGCTCGTGCGGCATTTGAACCGCGTTTCTGAAATTGCGAAAAAATACGGCTTTACCTGCCATATGTGGAGCGATATGTTCTTCCGTCTTATCAACAATGGCGAATATTACTTAACGGAAGAAACGAAAAACGTTAAAGTTTCTGCGGAAATTGCCGCAAAAGTACCCGAAAACGTCGCGCTCACCTATTGGGATTATTATTCGACGGAAAAAGAATTGTACGACCTTATGTTTGACAAGCATTTTGAATTTGGCAAAGACGTATGGTTTGCAGGCGGAGCGTGGGCTTGGCAGGGTTTTGCGCCTTTGAATAAATTCTCGCTTAAGAGTATGCGTATTGCTATGCAGAGCGTTGCGGAAAAAGGCGTGCAAAACGTAATGATGACGGTGTGGGGGGACGACGGCAAAGAATGTTCGTTCTTCTCGATATTGCCCGCTCTGTACGCGATCCGTCAGTTTGCTGACGGCAATTTCGATATGGACGATATCAAAGCCACGTTCAAAGAAAAATTCGGTTTTATTTTCGACGAGTGGCTGACGCTCGATTTGCCGACGGAAATCTACGTCAACGGCAAGCAGGACGATAAATGGAATTGTCTTTGCGCGACAATGTGCTACACCGATCCGTTTATGGGCTTGCGTGATTTGGAATACGCCGCGCTCGATCCCATACCTTTTGACGAGTTCGCGGAAAAAATCGCAAAATGCGCCGACAACGCAGGTGAATTTTCCTATGTCTTCGACGTTGTGGCAAAGATGTGTCGTTTCCTTGCGTTGAAAGCGCCTATGGGCTTAAAAACGCGCGCCGCGTATCAAAAGGGGGATAAGGCAGCACTTGTCGCGCTCGTAAAAGAATACGGCGAAGCGGTGTTGCGTTTGGATACGTTTACGAAAGCCTACCGCGCGCAATGGATGAAAGAGAATAAGGCGTTTGGCTGGGAAGTGCAAGAGTTGCGTCTTGGCGGGGTTCGCGCGAGATTGTTAAACTGTGCAGAACGCTTGCAGGCGTATTTGGACGGCGAACTGGACGAGATTGAGGAATTGGAAATAGAGCTGTTGCCGAATTTGGACAGAAACGGCTTTATGTATCATCGCTATCGTGAAATTGTCAGCGCGAGCGAAGTGTAATAGAAAAAGTGTAACGGAATAAGAAAAGCGTACGGATTTCCCGTACGCTTTTTGTTTATAACGTCGTTCAACGTGTTTTTACAAATCGTTTGTGTGATTTAAAGAGGGCGCGTGGCCAAAATGCGCTTTGTATGCCCGATAAAAAGTGCTGTAATCCTTATAGCCGCATTTTTGATAGGTGGAATAAGGGCTCATACCTGCGGAGATGTAGCTCTGGGCGAGCACTAGCCGTTTTTGCGCGAGCAGTTTTTTAGGGGAAATGTGCAGTTTTTTTTGGAACAGTTGGTAGATATACGAGCTGCTGACAAATACCGCTTCGGCAATTTCTTGAATATTTTTAATCGTTGCAATGTTTTGGTTTATGTAATCGAGCGCGTCTTTTAATATCTTTTCCGCAGGCTCGATATGCGGCGAGAACAGCGCGTCGTTGTAGGTGCAAAGACAGAGCAGTTCCTTTAAAAGATTTGGCGCGAGAATTTGAAATTGATGAGGCTTTAACCTATCGGAATAATCCTCGAAACGATTGAAAAAGTTTTTCAGCTGTGGAATATCCAGCGTATTGATAATGGGAGAAAGGGAAAACGCGTCTTTTAAAAGTACGCTCATGTCCTCGTCGGCATTGAAATTGATAATAATGCGTTCGTAAGGCTCGTTTTCCAAAATTTTCGTATAATGATAGGTGTTCGCAGGGATAAAAATAAGATCGCCGTGACGGGGCGTATAAACGGCGTCCTCGGTGATGAGGTTGGTTTTGCCCGAAAGAAAATACATAATTTCGTGCTGATCGTGCAAATGCCGAAAAAACAACTCGCTAGATACGTTTTCCGTCATAGGCTTTTTTGACGTTTTGTGGGAATACGTCGGTATGTTAACGTTCACAATTTTGCCCTCGTCTTTTGTCGTTGGGTTTATTTTATCACAGTTGTATAGAAAATGCAATGTTTTTTATTGCTAAAACTATTTATTTTTTTTGAAATTTGTGGTATCATTTTATATGTAGGAGTATAGCTTAAATAGAATATCTATTTAAGACGAAAAAGGATAGGCTCCCAACAAGGAGGGGACGATTATAAAAAAGGCGATTATAACAGTATGTATGACGGCATGTTTTGCATTTTCTGTATTTTTCGTAGGGTGTTTTAACAAGAAAAATTCAAGCGAACAGGAAAGCAACACGGCGAGCGTTTCCGTATCAGAGGAAAGCAGCTCCGTTTTAGAAAGTAGCGAGGCGGAATTTTCGTCGAGCGAAACCCAAACGGAAAGCACCGTGGGTGAAATAGAAATAAGCGAGGAAACGAGCGACACTACGAGTGAAGAAAGTAGCGAAAAAACGAGCGACGCCACGAGCGTAGAAACGAGCGAAGAAACGTCGTCAGAAAACGACGAGACGAGCGTTTCGGAAACGGACAGCTCGGAAGAAGAAAGCTCGGAGATAGAAGAAAGCGAGAGCGAAGAGGAAAGCTCGGAAACGCACAGCTCGGCAAAGGAAGAAAGTGAAGAAAGCTCGGACGGTGAAAAATGGACGGGCGTACACAAGCCGTAAGGCAAGAATAAAAATAAACGAATAAAGGAGAAATTTATATGCAGATGACCTTTCGTTGGTACGGCGAAGGTAACGATCGTATCAGTTTGCAGGATATCAAGCAAATCCCTGGTGTAAAAGGGATTGTATGGGCTTTGCACGACAAGATGCCCGGGGAGATTTGGGAAGAACACGAAATCGCGGCGGTGAAGGCGCAATGCGATAAGTACGGCTTTAATATCGACGTAGTGGAATCGGTGAACGTACACGACGATATCAAAATCGGCTTGCCCACGAGAGATAAATATATCGAAAATTATATAACGACGATTCGCAATCTTGCAAAATTCGGCGTAAAGGTAATCTGTTACAACTTTATGCCTATTTTCGACTGGACGAGAAGTAATCTTTTCCACGAAGTCGGTGACGGTTCGACGGCGTTGTTCTATGAAAAGGGTATGATTCAGGACGATTATAACGCAATGGCGAAATATATCCTCGATTTCACGGAAAAATACAATATGTCGTTCCCTGGCTGGGAGCCTGAACGTATGGCGAAGCTGGACGAGCTGTTTAAGGCGTACGAGGGCGTCGACCACGAAAAATTGTGGGCAAACCTCAAATATTTCTTGGAAGCGTTGATGCCCGTATGCGAAGAAACGGGTATCAAAATGGCAATCCATATGGACGATCCCCCTTGGGATATTTTCGGCTTGCCTAGATTGCTCGTGGACGAGCCGAGTATCGATAGATTCTTGAAAATGGTCGATCATCCTTGCAACTGCTTGACGCTTTGCTCGGGTAGTTTGAACGCAAACCCCGAAAACAACGTGGCGGACATCGTAAGAAAGCATTGCGACCGTATTGCGTTCGCGCATATTCGTAACGTGAAACATTTTGAAAACGGCGATTTCTCGGAAGCGAGCCATCGTGATTGCGACGGCGATACGGGAATTTTGAATATTCTCAAAGCGTACCACGATTGTGGTTTTGACGGCTATATTCGTCCCGACCACGGCAGGCATCTTTGGGGTGAAAAAGCGGGTACGGTACGCCCTGGCTACGGCTTGTACGACCGCGCTTTGGGGATTATGTATATGCTCGGCGTATGGGATATGCTCGATCGTTTAGAGGGTAAAATTTAAGAGTATGAAAGAATATTTAATAGCGGTGGATATGGAAGGCGTGCACGGCGTTATGGGTGTGCCCTATAACGAATCGCCTATCTATTCTTTGCCAAGAAGTTCGGAACAATACCGCAACGCCGTTGCCTCTGCGACGAAAGAGGTGAACGTAGCGATAGCGGCGCTGTTTGATAGCGGAGCAACGAAAGTGTGCGTTTGGGATAATCACGGCGGCGGTGGCAATCTCGATTTTTCGTTGATTGATTCGCGCGCACAGCAGGTAATGCCCGACAATAACCGTCCGCGTATGGAATTTATGGGCGAGTATGCGTTTGACGGCGTGGTGTATATCGGTTATCACGCGCGTGCTGGCTCGCATCGCGGGGTTTTGTCGCATACCTTTAACGGTATCGATATACAGTACTACAAGCTGAACGGAAAGCAGATAGGCGAATTTGAATTTGACAGCTATATCGCGGCGTCGTACGGCGCGCCTGCGCTTTTTGTGGCGAGTGACGACGTTTGCGTGGGACAGGTGTTAGAGCACAGCCCTGAAACGGAAACGGTGGTTACGAAGATAGCGAAATCTCGCCGCGTGGCGGAATATCTGGACGAGGAAGAAGTGCTCGCCAAGATATACGAAGGGGTAAAGCGCAGTGTTGCGAAAAACGTACAGCCCCAGCCGCTCTCGTTCCCGAGCGCGTTTGAAGTCCGTTACACGAAAGTGGAAGTGGCGGAATGGATGTACGAATCCAAGGGCGAAAAAATTCCTCTCACTTTCGCAGAGGACGCGAATACGATACGCGCAACGTTGAAAAATATTGACGATTTGCGGGTGTTTTAATAGGTCGAATTGTAGAGGTCTAATATGGAATATTTAATAGCGGTGGACTTGGAAGGCGTGCACGGCGTCGTCGGCGAGCCGTATCAAGGCTTGGGCAGAGTGAGTTGTCCCGAAGAATACCAAAAAGCGGTGGCTGCGGCGACGAAAGAAGTGAACGCGGCGGTGGCGGCTTTGTTTGATAGCGGCGCAACGAAAGTGTGCGTTTGGGACAATCACGGCGGCGGTGGCAATCTCGATTTTTCGTTGATTGATTCGCGCGCGCAACAGGTGAAGCCCGACAATAGCCGTCCGCGTATGGAGTTTTTGTCCGAGCACGATTTTAAGGGCTTGGTGTATATCGGGTATCATTGTAAAGACGGCACGATAAACGGCGTTTTGGCGCACACGTTCAGCTCCGTCAATATGCAATATTACAAAATCAACGGTCAAGCGAAAGGGGAGTTGGATTTCGATACTTGCATTGCAGGCTCGTACGGCGTACCCGCTATTTTTGCGGCGAGCGACGACCTTTGCGTCCAGCAAATGCAAGAGTGCAACCCCGACACCGTTACGGTGATAACGAAATACGCCAAGGGCAGAAACAAGGCGGATTTTCGCGATAGCGACGAAGTTGTAAGGGATATCTACGAGGGCGTAAAACGCGCGGTAAAGGCGAATATACAGCCGATTACGATGCAATTTCCTTGCCAGATAGAAATACGGTATACCCGTATGGAAATGTCGGCGTGGATTTTGGAATCGCGAAAGGCGGCGTTGGATAGCCTGCAATACGGCGACGACGCGCATATTTTGACGGCTACGTTGAAAGATATCGACGATTTACGAGTGTGCATTTAAAGAGTTTCTCATATAGGGAGAGAAATATGAAAGAAAGTATAAAGATAGAAAACTGGAAATTGGCTTGGATTCCCAACGCAGAAGTGTGTAAAAAGGGGATTTGTTTAACGACGCCTTGCGAGGTGGAAAACAGCGGCTATAAATGGATAGAGGCGAGTGTCCCTGGGAATTTTGAGCTGGATTTTATGCGCGAGGGATTGTTGGACGACGTGTACGTTGGCGCAAACAGCGTCAAGACGCAGCGTTTGGAAAATCTGCATTTGTATTATTACACCGAGTTTACCTATTCGGCAAAGGACGGCTACGATAGCGTGCTGTGCTTTGAGGGGATTGATACGGTGGCGGAGATTTATTTAGACGGCGAGGAAATCGGTTTTGTGGAAAATATGTTCCACGCGCATCGTTTTTCATTGCGCGGCGTAAAGGACGGCGTGCATACGTTGCTCGTACATATCGTCCCTGCGACCATTTATTCCCGTCAATTCGAGATTCCGGCTATGTGCTATGGTATGAAATACAACCACGACGGGATTCAGCTGCGTAAGGCTGGCTCTATGTTCGGCTGGGATATTATGCCGAGATTGGTGTCGGCAGGGCTTTGGAAGCCCGTCTGTATCGAATATCTGCCCAAGGCGCGTATTTGCAATCCGTTCACGTATACGAATTGTTTGAATCCAAACGGCTCGGCGTATCTTATCACGACGCTGAAAATACAATCGGAAGAGGATTTTATTTCCGATTATCGCGTGGTGATTACGGGCAAGTGCGGAGATAGCGAGTTCCGTCAGGAATATCGTCCGTTTTGCGCTTCGTTAAAGATAGAATTTGAATTGCAAAATGCAAAGCTGTGGTGGCCGAAAAATTACGGCGAACAGAATTTGTACGATATCGAGATTACGCTCTTGTATAACGGCGTGGTATGTGATAAGGCGAACTATCGTATCGGTGTTCGTACGGTATGGCTCAAACGTACGTCCTGCTCGGGCGACGACGGGGAGTTCTGTTTTATTATCAACGGCAAAAAGATTTTTGTTACGGGTACGAACTGGGTGCCCACCGACGCGTTCCCGTCCCGTCAAGACGAATACACCCTGCGCGATATCCGCCTTGCGGACGACGTGGGCTGTAATATGATTCGTTGCTGGGGTGGCAACGTTTACCCCTCCGACCTTTTGTACGATTATTGCGACGAGCACGGTATTATGATTTGGCAAGACTTCGCGCTTGCTTGTGGACACTATCCCGACGACGAACGCCTTTGTCGGCTCGTGAAAGAGGAAGTGAAACAAATCGTAATCGAACGCCGCAACCACCCTGCGCTTGTCGTATGGGCAGGGGATAACGAGTGCGACTGTTTTGTCGTTCCTGGCTGGGAAACGCATAAAACGGAGAACGAGCCGTCGGCTATGCTCGATCCCAACTATAACAAACTCACGCGCGATACGATTTTGCGCGAAGTGCGTAATCACGACGCTACCCGTCCGTATTTGCCTAGCTCGCCGTATTTGGACGAGATTGCATATAAACTGGGTATGCCTGCGGAATCGCATATCTGGGGCCCGCGCGATTTCTTTAAGGGTGAATATTACGGCAATACGGAGTGCCATTTTGCTTCGGAAATCGGCTATCACGGCTGTCCTTCGCCGAAGTCTTTATCGCAGTTTATTTCTGCGGAAAGTATGCCGAAAAAATCCATTTACGATATTTGTGACAATGCCGAGTGGCTGATTCACGCCGCGGGTATCGAGCCTGTGGTAGAGGGCAATCCTTACGCGTATCGTCTGCCTTTGATGATTAGCCAAGTGGAGCGTATCTTTGGCAAGGCGAGCGACGATTTGGCGGAATTTGCGCGTCAGAGCCAAGTTTCGCAGGCGGAAGCGGTGAAATATTTCATTGAAAGTTTCCGTGTGGATAAATGGAGAAAGACGGGCATTTTATGGTGGAATATCATTGACGGTTGGCCGCAGGTATCCGACGCCGTGGTGGATTGGTACGGCTGTAAAAAGATAGCGTATCATTATATCAAGCGTTCGCAACAGCCCCTTTGTTTGATGTGCGACGAGCCGAAAAACGGCAAGATAGACCTCGTAGCGACGAACGAAACGAGAGAGCGTAAAAAGGTGCAATATTCCGTGGAAAATCTCGTGACGGGCGAAATCTTGAAAAAAGGCTCGTTTAATATCGAAGCGGATGGGATTTTGCGTATCGAGCGTCTGCCCGAGCTGAAAAACTCGTTCTATCTTATCCGTTGGACGGACGGAACGAGCGAGGGGGTAAACCATTTCACGACGACTATCGGCGACGATTGGACGTGGGAGAAATACGCCGAGTGTCTTAAAAAAGCAGGGTTCTACGACGAATTTGAGGGCTTTTAATGCCTACGGTTCGTATACCTTAGTGGGGGTAGCCCTATAAGGCGAGAATAATCAAATATATAACAGCCAAGCGCGATAATAATCGTGACTTGGCTGTTTTTTTTGTATACTTTTTCGATTATTTCCGCAAAATGAAAGAAAAGGAGGGGTGTATGTACGAGCAATATTTAGAAATACTGTGGGGATTTGTAAAAGCGTTTGCGGTGGGCGGTTTTATATGTATGATTGCACAAGTGGTCATCAATTTCACCGACCTCACGGCAGGCAAAATACTCGTTTTGTTTATGCTCGTGGGGGTAGCGTTGCAGGGCTTGGGGGTGTATCAATACCTCGTGGATTTCGCAGGCGCAGGGGCGACGGTGCCGATTAGCGGCTTTGGCTATCTTTTGGCGAACGGCGCGATTAAGGGCGCGCAGAGGGGCTTTTTCGGCGCGGTGACGGGCGCGTTGTCGGCGGCGAGCGCAGGCGTGTCGGCGGCTGTCGTCTTTTCCTTTATTATGGCGACGTTTTTTAAATCCAAAACAAAGAAAAATTAAAGAAAATTTTAATAAAATTGCAAAAAAAATTCCTTTTCGTTGCGTCTTATATACGTAAGGGCGAAAAATAACGAAAACTCTTGCGCGGATAGAAAAAGTGTGTTATACTAATAACGACGGAGGGCTTGAAGATGAAAAGAAAGGTAGCGATTTGTATGGCGGCGGCGTGGCTTTGCGCAGCGTTTTGCGGCGTAGGCTGTCGGGATAAAACGTATAAAGAAAACGTGAAATACTATTTTGACGACGTATCGTTCAAACGCTCAAAAGGGCTGACGATGGACGATTTGCGTGCGCTCGTGCCAGTAGGGCGGGATTTTAAATCGGTGGACGATTTTGAGGACTATATCGAAGACAATTTGAAAACGTATACCATTGTGAGGCAAGACGGAGATACGACGGAGCGTATTTCCGTGGCTATGGATATTGATTGGCTGAAAGTGCGCGGTGACGAATTTATTGTTTGTGTCGACGGTGTAGAGGAAAGCTACGATTATGTAAAAAAAGGCAACCACTTTTTAGTGGAACAATGGAATTTCTATTTTACAGACGGGGAATTTCGTCTGGAAAGAGGGCTGTATTTCGACGGCTCTGGGGCGGAAATGAAAGAGTTTGCAATCGTTTACGAATTTGAGGATTAAAAAAGGGAAAGACAGGGCGGCGGCTCTGTCTTTTTTATGGTTTTTGGGGAGCTTTTGGGGTATGGTGTCAAGGCGTGAGGTCGGGCTTTTTGCCAAAGACGTCCGATTGTAGATAGGCGTCGGGGACGCTCCCGACGATTACCGATTCGCCTACGAGAATTTCTGTCATCACCGCAAAATTTTCCGTGCGCGAGGGCATAACGATACTGATATCCGCAATCACGTTGAGATAGATAGAGTGTTTCGTTTGGTTGATTCCCACGCTCTCGAACGTGGAGGAAAAATCGCACGATACACTGCTGACGGGGATAATCCGAAAATGAATACTCGGGCCAAGCCCAGCCAACGCCTCTACGCCCGTCAACGCGCCCAAGGGAACGGGAATACCGTTTAGGCTCAGATTTTTGAGGTTGGATTGTGAAATGGAAGCGGTGTCGCGCGCGATTTTGTTGATTTTTAACGGATTGGCGGCAACGGCAACAATTTTGCCCGTTTCGTCGCGGTCAATCGTCACGAGATCGTCATAGCGAATATCGTCGCTCAGAGTGTAATATACGGCGTCGTTGACGGCGATCGTCGTGCTAGCGCGCATCGTTGCCTCACTGATAGAGATAAGCACGCGCGTCACGTTGCGCTGAAAATAAACGAGCAGAGCGATTGTAAGAGTAACGCTCGTCAACAGCGCGAGAATCAGCCGTTTTTTTCGGCGTTTACGCTTGTTGCCGCGCGGATAGGGGAGCGCGTAGCGTGGAATTGCGGGATCTTGGCTCGTTTGCGCGCGACTCATTGTAAAAATTTACGGATTTCACGTAAAATGACGTCGTTGCCACAGCCGTACTGCGAGGAAAGCAATCTTTCCTGCATTTTTTTATCGCCAAGCGCCTTTTCGATTGCTTTGGGTAGGTTATCCAGCTCGTTTTGGCGTAGGGTGTAGCATAATCCTTTTTTGGTAAAATACGCCGCGTTTTCTATCTGGTCGCCTCGGCTTGCGCTCTCTAACGGGACGAGAATAGAGGGCTTTTTTAAGGCAAGTAATTCAAAAATCGTGCCTGCGCCCGCACGCGAAATTACGAGGTCGGCGCAGGCGTACGCCCCACCCATGTCCGCGATGAATTCAAATTGACGGTAATTTTTAAGGTTACTTTCCACGATATTTCCCTTGCCGCAAACGTGTAGGATATAATAATTTTCGCACAGCGTTTTTAAATGCTTTCGCACGGCGGCGTTGATTGCCGCGCTACCGCGGCCGCCACCAAAAATCAATAGAGTGGTGGCGTGGAAAGGAATATCGAATTTTTTACGACTTTCCGCTTTCGTGCCGTGTAAAACGCTACGCCGCAAGGGCGCGCCGCTGTATTTGCCGCGGCGTATTTTTTTTGCCGTTTCAGGAAAGGACGTGAAAACGTATTCGCACTTGCCTGCCAGCAGTTTGTTGGCAAGCCCTGCCGAATAATCACTCTCGTGCGAAAAGCAGGGAATCCCCAGCTTTTTCGCGGCAAAAACGACGGGCAGGGAAACGTATCCGCCCTTGGAAAATACGACGTCGGGCTGGATAAGGCGCAGACCTTCCGTTGCCTGCTCTTTTGCCCGACAAAACGCGGCAGGTATAGCAAGATTGCGTTTCAAACTCTCCGCGCCGCCGCCTCGAACGAGTTTTGGACAAGAAATTTCGTAATAGGGGAGTTTCCACTCGGCAATCAGCGATTTTTCAATGCTGTCCGTGCCCATATAATACACGTCCGCCTCGCCCGTGGAAAGCAGTTCTTCTATCAAGGCGATATTAGGAACGACGTGCCCTGCGCTGCCACCGCCCGTGAATAAAATTTTTTTCATTTTTTTACCCTCCGAAACACCCTTTTAAATGGGTAAAATTTTCATAAAATCACGCTTTTTATTATTATAGCCGCCACGCCGCGCGGATATTCCCGAAAAATAAAAAAGCCCACCCAAAAACACGTTCAACGCGTACATGGGTGGGCGCTTTTTATAAAAACTATCTTTCAAAAACCGCCAAAAATAGCGAAAAAAGTCTTATTCGTACAGTTTTGCGATGGATTTTGCGGCGGAGGCAACGCGTTCTCGCAGTGAGGTGGGCGCGAGCACTTTCATACCCGAGCCTAATCCTACGATTTTCCGCACTAGCGCCTCGTCGTCAGGCAATAACACTTCCGCAATCCATTTCCCGTCTGCAAAGCGCATATTTTCCACGCCCAGCCAATCCTGCGCGTCGGGGAACGCCGAATCGCGTATTTCAAACTGCGCCTCAATCGTTTTGCCGTCCGTCGTCCAGTAATTTAAAGGGATATCCTCGCGGCTAAACGGACGTTTTTGGAAACGCTCGTCCGTTTTTAGCATAGAGAAAATGCGCCCCAAACGGAACAGACGGAACGCGCGCTGTTTGTGACAAAAAGCGTACACGTACCAAACGCCTTGCTTGAACACCAACACGTGCGGCTCTATTTTTCTATGCGTTTTCTCGCCCGCGCGAGAGTGGTATTCCATTTCCAACACCACCTTATCGCGGATACACTCTTCCACGAACCGCAGCTTGTCCGAGAACGTGCGCGTGTCCCCCCAAGTGCCGCCGTCTACGAGGATAGTGCCGATTTCGCCCGATAAAGTCAGCTCGCGCGATTCCGATTTTACCTGCGCCGACAGCTTCCGTTTCGCCGCCAAAAACCGTTCTTCGGGGAGCTGTGAATACATAGCCTCAAGTGCCTCAATCGCCGACGAATATTCCTCTTTCGTCATAAAGCCCACGGGCAGCTTGTAATTGTCGGTGATGCAAATGCCGCCGTTTCTGCCGCGCTTAATATAGATAGGTACGGTGAGGGATAAAAGGTCGATATACCGATACACCGTTCTCGTTGATATTTCGTGCTTTTCCGCAAGATACGTCGCCGTCACCTTGCGTTTTGCCAACAGCTCGAATAAGATTTCTAACAAGATTGCAAATTTCATTTTTTCGTTCGCCCCTCAAAAAAATTTTGAAAAAGTTATAAATATTTTATCATACCTGACAATTATTGTCAAGTTATTCGTGATATATTTATAGCGTAAAAAACAAAAAAAGAGGGCGAAAAGATGACGAAATTTGACGAATACGTAGAGGAAATCGAACGCCGCCATATCGCGCAGCGACAGGAACGTTTGAACAAAGAACTCGCGCGGCGGTTTCACGGGCGCACACACGACGAGGCGTTGCGGGCGTTGTTTGCATGTATGAGCTTTCCTCTCGGCGTGTCCGACGTGCTTATGTCGAGCGAGCCTATATGCGAGCCTATGTATAAGGCGACGGGGATAGTGACGCCGAGTATTGTAAAAGAAACGAGCGAAGAAACGCGCGCAGAGTTAGTGCATTGAGAACGTTTTTGGAGGGAAAAATGGAAATAAAAATAGAAGAATATTTACGGGATTTGGGGCTGACGGGCGCGACGATAGCGCGAGCCACGTCGGAAGAAAACTATGAAAATTGCCGTCAGTTGTTGCGAAAAAATCCTCAAATAACCAAAAAGGAATTTTTAACGCAAATGTGGATAGCGGAATACGAGGATTGATAGAAATGAAAGCGAAAGTGGGGATTTTTTAAAAGTTATAAGACGATTAAGTAACGGAAACGTGAAAAATCGGGCAAATATCTATGATTTTTCTGCAAAAGACAAGAAAAACAGCCAAAACGCTTGACAATTCCACGCAAAAAGTGGTAAATTGGATAGTGATATTTGGCTTATTTTTTTAGGCTGTTTACGAGAGGTAAAATACAATGGCTAACGTAATGGATACTCTCCGCGCGAGAGGGTTCGTCAAACAGACGGTATTTGAAGAAGAATTATACGAAAAACTCGGCAAAGAAAGTGTGCCGTTTTATATCGGTTTCGATCCCACGGCAGATTCCCTGCACGTAGGGCATTTTATGCAGCTTATCGCTATGCACCATATGCAAAAGGCTGGGCATAAGCCCATCATCCTTATCGGCGGCGGTACGGCGATGGTCGGCGATCCGTCGGGCAGAACGGATATGCGTTCCATGATGACGAAAGAAACGATTCGTCACAACGTGGAATGCTTTAAACAGCAGATGTCTCGTTTTGTCGATTTCGAGGGCGAAAACGCGGCGGTGATCGTGGACAACGGCGATTGGTTGCTCGATCTCAACTATATCGATT
The DNA here is from genome assembly GCA_017507005.1 of Clostridia bacterium. Lineage (GTDB taxonomy): Bacteria > Bacillota > Clostridia > Christensenellales > Borkfalkiaceae > Scatosoma. Next base: position 20,140 of record JAFWBT010000026.1, read on the forward strand.
TCTTGCGTGAAATCGGCGCGCATTTCTCCGTAAACCGTATGTTGACGGCGGAATGTTTCAAACAGAGATTGGATAGAGGGCTTTCCTTCCTCGAATTCAACTATATGCTGATGCAGGCGTACGATTTCCTCGTGCTGTATAGAAAATACGGCTGTCAGTTAGAGCTTGGCGGCGACGATCAATGGAGCAATATCCTCGCAGGTGCGAACTTGATTCGTATCAAGGAACAAAAGCCTGCGTTTGCTATGACGTTTACGTTGTTGACGACGTCGGACGGCAAGAAGATGGGTAAGACGGCGAAGGGCGCTGTGTGGCTGGACGAGAACAAGACCACGCCGTACGAATTCTATCAGTATTGGAGAAACACGGCGGACGAGGACGTGGAAAAGTGTATGAAGCTGCTCACGTTCTTGCCTTTGGAACAAATCGAAGAACTTTGCGCGCACAAGGACGAGCGTATCAACAAGGCAAAAGAAGTGCTGGCGTACGAGCTGACGAAAGAAGTGCACGGCGAAGAAAAAGCGAATATCGCGCAGCGCCAAGCGCAGGCGGCGTTCGGCGGCGGCGCGGCAGAGCTGTTGACGAAAGAGGTTTCCGACGTGGCTACGGTGGTAGACGCGATGGTTGCGGCAGGCATTGCAAAATCGAAAGGCGAGGCGCGCAGACTCATTGAACAGGGCGGCGTTTCCGTGGACGAAACGAAAGTGACGGATGCGAATATGGCAATCCCCGCGAACGAATTTGTTTTGCACAAGGGCAAGAAAGTACACGTGAAAATCGTTGTAAAATAAGAAAACGAAACGCGTATATACGTCGTAGCGGCGTATTTACGCGTTTTTTTGTAAGGCAATCGGCGCGATGGTGCGGGTTAGTGCAAGGAATTTACGGGACGGAGCGAACGTTGTAAAAAGGAGAACGGATATGGAAGAGAAATCGGTGCGGACGGTGTTCGGCAGATACGAGAGCGAAAAGGTGATAGAACGCTCCCGTTTTCTCACCTATTCGGCGCACGTGGAGAGCGAGGAAGAGGCAAAGGCTTTTATTGCGGAAATTCGTTCAAAACACTCTCTCGCAACGCACGTTTGTTACGCTTTTATTTCCGATAAAGTGGGCAATTTGCAACGCTTTTCGGACGACGGCGAGCCGCAGGGTACGGCAGGCGTACCGATTTTAGAGGTGTTGAAGGCAAAAAAACTGTACGAAACGGCGGTGGCGGTCGTGCGGTATTTTGGCGGCATAAAGCTAGGCGCAGGCGGCTTGGTGCGGGCGTATTCTTCGTCGGCGGCGGAGAACCTTGACGGCGCGGATATTCGTGTTTTAGAGATGTGCGCCGAGCGGATATTTACGGTGGAATATACGGGGGTGGATAGCCTGCAAAAATACCTTTCAACGCATACCTGCTCCCTTCTTTCGACCGATTACGGCGAAAAAGTGCAGTGTCGAATCGCGGTGAAAAAACGAGAGGCGGAGGGCTTTTGCGCCGACCTTTTAGACTATATGCAGGGCAGAATAAAAATCGAAAACGGCGAGGAATATTACGCGCCGTTTAAGGAATAATTTTTATCAAGCATTGACAAAACCTTTTGCCGTGTGGTACAATAAAAACGCGGTAACGTAAAAAATATTGAGGAGGGAAGAAAATGAAATACTGTATGTTAAAAGATATGCGCGCGTCGAGAGTGGTGATGGGCTGTATGCGTATTGCCGACAAAACGCTAGCGCAGACGGAAAAGGTAATGATTGAGGCGTTGCAGGCGGGCGTGAATATGTTCGACCTTGCCGACGTGTACGGCGCAGGGGATTGCGAACGTATTTTCGGCGTGGCAATCCGCGATTTGGAAATCCCTAGAAAAGATTACGTTTTGCAGACCAAATGCGGTATTCATAAAGACGCCGAGGGGAAAATCCTCGGATTCGATTTCTCCAAAGAACATATCCTTGCTTCCGTAGAGGGCAGCTTAAAACGTCTGAATACGGACTATATTGATATTTTGCTGTTACACCGCCCCGATACCCTGATGGATCCCGATGAAGTGGCGGCGGCGTTTGAAAAACTCCGTGAGGACGGTAAAGTGCGCGCTTTTGGCGTCAGCAATATGTCGGCAATGCAGATGCAGCTGCTCAAAGGCTCCGGCGTGGAAATTATCGCAAATCAAATGCAGTTTTCGCCTATGCACACGGCGCTCGTGGACAGCGGCTTTAACGTGAATATGTATAAAGATGAATCGACGATGCGCGCAGGCGATTGTTTGGAATATTGCCGTTTGCGCGGGATTTCGTTGCAGGCTTGGTCGCCGTTCCAGTACGGATTTTTTGAAGGCTCGATTTTGGACAAGGAAAAATTCCCCGCGCTGAACGCGGAGCTGGAACACCTTGCGGAAAAATACGATTGCACGCCGGCGGCGATTGTGTTGGCGTGGATATTGCGCCACCCTGCGTTCGCGCAGACGGTAACAGGCACGACGTCGCCTGAACATATGAAAGAACTCTGCCGCGCGGCGGATATTACGCTGACGAGAGAGGAGTGGTATTCGCTCTATCTTTCCACGGGCAAAAAGTTGCCCTAATCGGCGTGAAAATTACGAAAAATATCCAAGAGAGAAGAAAAGAGGTTGAAAAAATGATAGTAAAAGAGTATATTAAGGATTTTGAAAAGCTGGGTTTTGGTATGTTCGTGCATTTCGGTGCATACAGCGTGCTGGGTAAAGGCGAGTGGGCAAAAAATATCCACTCCATACCCGATACGGAATACGAATCGTACGTAAAGGCTTTTCAGCCCGATAAGGATTGGGCGAAAAATCTCGTAGCGACGGCGAAAAAGGCAGGCTGTAAATATATCACGCTTACCACTCGTCATCACGACGGATATTCGCTGTACGATACGCTCGGTTTGAACGAATACGACGCACCCCATTATTGCGGCAGGGATCTTGTGCGCGAGTTCGTGGACGCGTGCAACGAGGGGGGTATCGTGCCTTTCTTCTATCACACTCTTCTCGATTGGTGGGAAAAGAGCTATCAAGAGGATTTTAAGGGCTATTTGAAATACCTCCGTCGCAGCGTGGAAATTCTTTGCACGCAGTACGGCAAAATCGGTGGTATCTGGTTTGACGGTATGTGGGATAAAAAGGACGAGGACTGGGAAGAGGACGCCTTGTATAGTATGATTCGCAGTCATCAGCCCACCGCTATGATTATCAACAATACGGGGCTTAGCGCGCTCGGTGCGCTCGGACATATCGAGCTTGATTCCGTCACCTTTGAACGCGGCAAGCCCGAGCCAATCAATATGGCGGGCTCGCCCAAATACGTGGCGAGTGAAATGTGCGAAATTTTCGCCGACCATTGGGGCTATGCAAAGCTTGATTTCAATTTTAAATCCCTGCGTCAGATGATAGAGGAATATTGCGAGTGTAGAAAATACGGCTGTAATTTCCTTTTGAACGTCGGTCCGATGGGGAACGGTCAGATTCGTCCTTTGGATAAGGCGATGTTGGAAACGCTGGGCGAGTGGGCGAAGCTCAACGAAGAGGCACTGTTCTTGCCCCGTCCTTGCGGCGTGGAAATGCCCGAGGGAAAAAAGGATTTCGTATTGGAAAAGGACGGCGTATATTATCTGTTCTGTTACGACTTGGCTATGGCGCTGGGCGACGCGAACGTCGTTAAGGCAATGGCAGGCGATACGATGAAAAAATTCAAATTCGACAAGACGATTAAAAAAGTGACGTGGCTGGACAACGGCGAGGAAGTGCCGTTTGAGCAAAAAGACGGCGAAACGACGGTATTTTGTACGCCGTACGCATACGGGGCAAACTACGTCGTCCGTATTGCGAAAATGGAGCTGTAAGCAAGGCTGTTTGCGTATGGTTTTGCGCGTGGGCTTGCGTGCGTACGCGTAAAAACAGATAAAAAAGGCGGTTTACTTGTGCAAAGTATACAATAGGGGCGAACAAGTTTGGTGATTTTGCCCATTGTAATTTTTTTGCGAATATAGTAAAATGATAGTAATGAAAAAATTTTAAAAGCCAAAATTTGGAGGAAAAAGATTATGGCAGGACTTTCGCTGAAAGGCATTAACAAAGTATACCCCTCGGGTGTACAGGCAGTTTTCAATTTCTGTCTCGATATCAGAGATAAGGAATTCATCGTATTGGTAGGTCCTTCCGGCTGCGGTAAATCTACGACGCTTCGTATGATTGCAGGTTTGGAAGAAATCTCTTCGGGTGAACTCTATATCGACGGCAAGCTTGTAAACGACGTTGTTCCCAAGGACAGAGATATCGCGATGGTATTCCAGAACTACGCGTTGTATCCCCATATGTCCGTATACGACAATATGGCGTTCGGTTTAAAATTGCGTAAAGTACCCAAGGAAGAAATCGACCGTAAGGTAAAAGCTGCGGCTGAAATCCTCGGTATCACCGATTACCTTTCGAGAAAACCCAAGGCATTGTCCGGTGGTCAGCGTCAACGTGTTGCGCTCGGCCGTACGATCGTTCGTGAACCCAAAGTATTCCTTTTGGACGAACCTTTGTCCAACCTCGACGCAAAGCTTCGTGCTTCCATGAGAACGGAAATTTCCAAGTTGCACGCACGTCTTGCTACTACGTTCATCTACGTTACCCACGACCAAATCGAAGCTATGACGATGGGTACGAGAATCGTTGTTATGAAAGACGGCTTTATGCAGCAGGTTGATACCCCTCAGAACTTGTACGATTATCCCATCAACCTTTTCGTTGCAAGCTTTATCGGTACGCCTCAGATGAACTTCTTCCGTGATTCCACGTTGACGAGTGAAGACGGCAAAGTATACGTAAACTTCATCGGCGGCAACAAAATCCTCCTGCCTAAGACGGTAGAAGCAAGAATTAAGAATATCAACGAATATCTCGACACCGGTAAGAAGATTATCCTCGGCGTTCGTCCCGAAGATATCCATCAGGATCAGATGTTCATTGCAAGCTCGCCCGAAACGGTTGTTTCCGCACGTGTCGAAGTTATCGAAAAGCTCGGTGCTGAAACGCAGATTTATTGCGAACTTGATTATGAAGGAAAGGAAAGCTCCCTTATCGACAACTCCACGCAGATGATCGCTAAGATTTCTAGCCGTGCAGTAGTTGCTTTGAAGGACGTTATCGAGCTTGCGTTCGACGCGCATCATATCCATATGTTCGACAGTGCTACGGAAGCATCCTTGCTTGAAAGAGATGAAGGCTACGAAGTGATCGAAGAAAACGCAGAAGGTTCTGCATTCGTTCCTCCTACACCTCAGGAAATGTCCGAACGTATCTCGGCTGCTCGTATCATTACGAAAGAAATGAAAGCGCAGGCTAGAAAGGACGCAAGAATGGCTAAATTGCAGGCAAAACAGGCTGCAAAAGAAGAAGCTACTGACGAAGAAAAGCCTTCCGACGAAGAATAATTAAAAATAAACGTTACCGCTCTTTGCAATCCGCAAAGGGCGGTTGTTTTTTTGTTTGGTTTCAAGGCAGTTTTTTGTGGACGATTTTTTTACTTTACAATAAGACAAAATAAGGAAAAATTTTTATATTTTGCGCGTAGGAAAGAGGGGATAAAATAGTGCAAAACCCTTTTACACGCTTGACGAAACGCCAAAAAAATGCTATTATAGTATTATGGAAAATGTTAGCGAAATCAACCGCAAAATTGCGGATAATTTAATACGGTATCGTAAAGCGGCAGGCTTGACGCAAGCCGAGCTGGCTGAAAAGATTAACTATTCGGATAAATCGGTGTCCAAATGGGAATCGGGAAACGGTATGCCCGACGTGTATACGCTGATACAGATAGCGCAGACGCTTGGGGTGACGGTCGGGGAATTGGTAGGCGAAAAAATCGCGCCCGTTACCGAGATAAAGGCGGAGAAAAAGACGAAAGGCTTGCATTTGCTCATTATGTTGCTGTCTAGCGGTATCGTTTGGCTAGTGGCGACGTGTATGTTCGTATTGTTGCATTTGGTTGCGCCTGCCTCGCCTGCGTGGTTGTCGTTCGTGTATGCGATTGCCGTTAACGCTATCGTGATTATCGTATACGCGTCGATATGGAAACAGCGTGTAATTCATTTCCTTGCCGTATCTGTATTGATATGGATGGCGCTTACTTGTACGTATTTGACGGCGCGGTTTGTATCCATTGCCGTGGGGAATAGCTACGAAGCGTTGTGGATGGTGTTTTTGTTAGGTATCCCTTTGCAGGTGTTGGAAGTGCTGTGGGCGTTCTTCCGTTCGTTATTTAAAAAGAACAAGCAAACCATATCTAATAAGATAGCCGTTGTGGAAGAAGTAGCGGCGGCGGAAAAAGAAACGCCGAGCGAAGAAGAAAAGGCGGAGCTTGCCGAATAAAAAATACGAGAGAGGGAAAGAAAAGAGGAGTAAGAGGGGCGAAGCGTATGCTGTGCGTGAAATGTAAAGAAAATCAGGCGACGAAGACGTACGAACAGGTGAAAAACGGTCAAAGACAAATAGAATATTATTGTCAAGATTGTTATCACCGTTCCTTTCTCTGCGCCTCAGAGGCGGAGGGCGAAACGTCGCTTTCCGCTTGTCCTTATTGTGGGCGAACGGCGGCGGAGTTTGCGGCGACGAAATTGGTCGGCTGTGCGTATTGTTATCGCGCGTTAGGAGGCGCGATTTTGCCCACGATTATAAAAATGCAGGGCGTAGAAACGCACAAAGGTAAATTCCCGTTGCCTGAAAATCCCGAAACGGCGCAGCCTGACGAGGAAAAAGACCAAAAAGCGATGGCAAAGGTGAAATACCACCGTCAATGTAACGAGTTGACGCTGATTGTGGAAAAACTGCGAAAGGCAGGGGATTACGAGGGCGCGAAGGAATACGCGGACAAGCTGTCCAGAATGAAGAGTAAATCGGCTGTGGAGGAGGATTTCGTATGGCGTGGGAATCAGAAGGGATCGAAGGGCTCGAAACGATCGTAATTTCCGTGCGTATCCGCTTGGCGCGTAATTTTGCCGCCTATCCTTTTCCGCAAAAAATGGACGAGGAACAAGCGGCAAACGTCGTGTATCTCGTCGAAAAGGGCTTGGAAAAGCTCGATAGGTTTACGAAATACGATTTGAAAGAGATAAGCGAGGAAGAGGCACTGCTTTTACAAGAGCAATACCTCATCAGCCCTGCCTTAACGAAGAGCAAGGCGGGCGCGGCGTTCGTGTCGGAAGATAGAAAAGTGTCGGTAATGGTGAACGAGGAAGACCATTTACGGCAGCAGTTTATCGTCAAGGGTTTAGAGCTATTTCGCGCGTACGAGAGGCTGACACTGATTGACGACGTGTTGGGTTCGCAATACGATTTTGCGTTTGATGAAAAACTCGGGTATTTAACGGCGTGTCCTAGCAATTTAGGAACGGGTATGCGCGCGTCGGTAATGATGTTTTTGCCCGGGCTGATTTGGAACGGCGAACTGAAAAAAATTCTGCCGACGTTAAAGGCAGGCGGCTTTACCGTGCGCGGCGCGTTCGGGGAAGGCACGCAGGGCGAGGGGTACGTTTACCAGATTAGTAACGAGCGTACCTTGGGCACGTCCGAGCTGGATTTGATAGACCAAATGATGGAAATTGCGCTCAACGTCTGCGATTTGGAAAAGCGCGCGCGCGCGAAAATGCTGCAAAATTCCGAAGTGGAAATAAAGGATAGATGCCTGCGCGCGTACGGCACACTCACCCATTGCGCTATGCTGTCGCTCAGCGAATTTCACGCAAAAATGGCGGACGTAAAGCTGGGGATTATTTTCGGGTTTTTCCAAACGGAGAGCTTGGACGAATTTCAAGATTTTATCGACGGTATGCGCGCGACGGTGTTCCGCGTGAATAACGGACTGCGCGACGCGAGCGAAAAGGACTGCGATATCGTGCGAGCGGAAACGGTGCGGCGTGTGTTGCCACAGCTCGTGCGGATATCCAAGGATTGGGAATAAGCGCGGTGTATAAGCAACGCGTTGAAAAAAGAGCAGAAAAGAGAGCAAAAACGAATAGAGAAAAGCAAGAGGGATAACGATGTATTCTTTGTCAAACGCAACGGAAAATTTAAAGAAAGCCTTAGATATCGCCAACCAAACGGCGGCGATGGCGGATACGACGTTCGTCGGCAGCGAGCATTTTATATATGCGTTTTTATGCCTGCCCGAATGTAGCGCCTACGGGATTCTCGTGGGCGAGGGGATATTGCGCGAAGAATACGGCAAAATGTTTTCTTTGAGGGTGAATAAAGGCTTTCAAGGTCAAGGCTTGACGATGCGTACGCAAATGATGTACGACCGCGCTGTGGAGGCGGCGAGGAGTATGGGTATGCTCGCAGGTACGGCGCATATGCTGTACGAGATACTCTCCACCAACTGCCTTGGCGCGAATTTCTTGCGCTCCTTTGCGGATATTGAGGATTTGAAACGCAGAACGGTGTCAACGCTGACGGCGCTTAAACACAGAAAAGAATTAGGCTATGCCGCTCCGCAAACGAGCGATTATAATCCGTTAAAGAGCGAATTTCCTCAAACGGCGACGGCGGCGCATGCGTCTTATGATGCAAAACCTACGGCAACGACGTCGGAAAAACCGAAGGAATCGCCTACAAAAACGATGAGTGCGAGCGCGGCGGAAAAATTGCTCAGCTATGGCATTGATATGACGGAACGCGCGCGACGCGGCAAAATCGATCCCGTAATCGGTAGAAAACAAGAGATTGAAAAAGTGGTGCAGGTGCTTTCGCGCCGCTCGAAGAACAATCCCGTGCTTATCGGTGAGCCGGGCGTTGGTAAGAGCGCGATTGTGGAAGGATTGGCGCAGTTAATCGTGGACGAAAACGTACCCGAACAGCTGTATAATAAGACGATATTTTCGGTGGATTTACCGGGACTTTTGGCAGGCGCGAAGTATCGCGGTGAGTTTGAAGAAAAGCTGAAAAATCTCATTGAGGCGGTGTTAAAGGACGGCGATATCGTGTTGTTTATCGACGAAATCCACACCCTTGTTGGCGCAGGCGCGTCGTCCGAGGGGAGCATGGACGCGGCGAATATTTTAAAACCGTTGCTTGCCCGCGGTGATTTGCAGTTGATTGGCGCGACGACGATTGAGGAATACCGTAAATATATCGAAAAGGATAGCGCGTTGGAACGGCGTTTTACGCCCGTGCACGTGGAAGAACCGTCCGAGGTGGACGCAATCACCATTTTGAAAGGCTTGCGCCCGAAATATGAAGAACATCACGGCATTGCTATCACCGACGAGGCGATTGAGGCGGCGGTGCGCTTGTCGTCTAGATATATCACCGACCGTTTTTTGCCCGACAAAGCGATTGATTTAATCGACGAATCGGCGGCGCGTGTGCGTATTATGGCGGATAACGGCGGTTTTGAAGTGCAGCAAGCCAGAGCGGATGCGAAATCCCTCGAAGAGGAAGAAAGATTACAGGTCGGGCGTGGCAATTATGCGTTGGCGCACGAGGCGTTTGAAGAACGTCGCAAGGTGCTTGCAAAAATAGAGGCGCTGGAAAAGGCGCAGTCGCCCATACGTTTAGAGGACGGGCGTTACGCAATCGGGCGTGAACACGTAGCGGCGGTAATCAGCGCGCGCGCGAAAATCCCTCTTATGAAAATCACGCAGGAAGAGGGTGAAAAATTGATGCGTTTGGAAGAGGACTTACACAAGCGTATTATTGGGCAAAGCGAGGCGGTGAGCGCGGTTTCCAAGGCGATTCGCCGCGCGAGAGCGGGCTTGAAAGACCCGTCGCGGCCGATTGGTTCGTTTATATTCGTCGGGCCTACGGGTGTTGGTAAAACGGACCTTTGCAAGGCGTTAGCGGAAACGATGTTTGGCTCGGAAGAGCAGATGATTCGCTTGGATATGAGCGAATATATGGAAAAGCAGTCGATAGCGAAGATTATCGGTGCGCCTCCAGGGTACGTGGGGTACGACGACGTACAGTCGGGACAGCTGACGGATAAGGTGCGGACGAAGCCCTATTGCGTAATTTTATTCGACGAAATCGAAAAGGCACACCCCGACGTGTTCAATCTTTTATTGCAGATTTTGGACGACGGGCGTTTGACGGACAGCAAGGGCAGAACGGTGAGCTTTAAAAACGCCGTGATTATTCTCACGTCTAACGTGGGTGCGGCGGAAACGGAGCAAGACCGCACGGGCGTGTACGGTTTTGGTAGCGACGATAGAGGAAATAGTGGCGCGGATGAAAAACAGTATGATTCTATGCGCGAGAATATCACGAAGTCCTTGAAGGAAAAATTCAAGCCGGAATTTTTAAATCGTTTGGACGATATTATAATTTTCCACCGCTTGAAGAAAGAGGAATGCGCGCAAATTGGCGGAAAAATCGTGGAATCGCTCGCAAAGCGTTTGTTGGAACAGCGCGGTATCGTGCTGACGGTGACAAGCGAGGCGCTGATGGCGCTCGTGGAAGAGGGCTATGACGCGCAAATGGGTGCGCGGCCGTTAAAGCGTATTATACAGCGGCGCGTGGAAGACCGTTTGTCCGAGGAAATCCTTATCGGCAGAGTGCGTAACGGACAACGCGTAACGATTGATTGCGTTGGCGGTGAATTTGTTTTTACAGCGAGTGAAACGGCGCAATAACGTGAGGTAGTGATAGGCGGCGGATAGGCGAGATAGTGGCTGGGAATACAGCGAAGGAGAGAACGTATGAAATTGACGACGGCAGGAGAATCGCACGGCAAAGCTTTGGTGGCGATTGTAGAGGGCTTGCCTGCACATTTGCATATCGACGTGGAAAAAATCAACGTAGCGCTGGGGCTTAGACAGAGTGGCTTTGGTCGCGGCGGACGGCAGAAGATTGAACGGGATCAGGTGGAAATCCTGACGGGGGTACGCAACGAGGAAACGCTTGGTAGCCCCGTGACGCTGTGTATTTACAATAAGGATTTTGCGAACTGGGAGAGCTGTATGTCCGCGCTTGCTTGCGACGAAGAAAAAATGCAGGCAAAACGCTTGACGAAGGTGCGGCCAGGGCACGCAGACCTTACGGGCGTTATCAAATTCGAGCAAACGGACGCACGGAATATTTTAGAACGCGCCTCTGCCCGAGAAACGGCAATTCGCGTTGCGGCAGGCGAGGTGTATCGGCAATATCTTTTATCGCTCGGCGTGGAAATCGGTGGGTATGTAAAAGAAGTCTGTGGTGTAAAGGACGGGGGCATGTACGCGTTCAACGACCTTGCAAGGGCAAAAACCACGGAACTTGGTATGCTGGATAGCGAGGCGGAAACAAAGGCGAAAGAGCGTATCGCGCAGCTGAAAAAAGAGGGCGATACCGCAGGCGGCGTTGTGGAAATCCGCGTCAAGGGCTTGAAGAGCGGCTTTGGCAGTATGATGACGTACGCGGAAAAGCTGGACGCGCGTTTGGCGCAAGGCTTGATGAGTATTCAGGCGGTTAAGGGCGTGGAGATTGGCGACGGGTTTGCCGTCGGCGGCGTTAGCGGCAAGTGCGTGCACGACGAAATTGCGTATGATAACGAGAAAGGTTTTTATCGTACGACCAACCGCGCAGGCGGGATTGAGGGCGGTATGTCCAACGGCGAAGAGATTGTTTTGCGCGTGGCGATGAAGCCGATTCCTACTTTGATGAAAGGCTTGCAAACGGTGGAGTATATAACGAAAGAAAAGACGGTGGCGGCGTCGGAACGTAGCGACGTATGCGCGATTTTTGCCTTGGAAATCATTGCCGAGGCGGTGGTGGCGCAGGTGCTTGCGGACGTCGTGGCAGAAAGACTGGGCGGCGATACGATGGCGCAGGTGGCAGAAAGATATCGTTTGTTGCCGTGAACGAAATAGAATTTTAGGATAAGCGTATGGAATTGATTACGTTAAAAACGCCTTCGATGGAGGGCAAAATATACGTCGGAGAGGACGTGCTCGCGCAGAGATTGCCTGCGTTGACGTCGGGACAGAAAAATTTCGTGGTGACGGACGAGAACGTGTTCGCGCTGTATCCCGACCTGTTCAAAACGTATTTTTCGGATGCGAAAATTTGTGTTTTAGAGGCAGGAGAGGAGAATAAAAATTTTCAGTCCCTCTATCGCATTTTAGAGGAAATGACGGGGGCAGGGTTGCATCGAACGTCGAGATTGTTCGCTGTTGGCGGCGGCGTAATCGGCGATATCGGGGGCTTGGCGGCGGCATTGTATATGCGCGGCATTTCGTGTGTGCAAATCCCGACGACACTGTTGGCGCAGGTGGATAGTAGCGTCGGCGGCAAGACGGCGGTGGACCTTGGCGGCGTGAAAAACGTAGTCGGCGCGTTCTATCAGCCGCAAGAGGTGTTGGTAGACCCGCGCTTTTTGAAAACGTTGCCGCAACGGGAAATAAAGTGCGGCTTGGGCGAGATTGTAAAATACGCGGCGCTTAGCGATAGGATATTCGATTTATTGCAGGGCAATGAAAAACGGTATGCCGAGCTTGATTTTTTAACGGCGCTGATTACCGCCTGCATTGAACATAAAGCGCGCGTTGTGGAAAGGGACGAAAAGGAAACGGGCGAGCGGCGCAGTCTAAACGTTGGGCATACGACAGGACACGCTATCGAGCTTTCGAGCGGACTTTCGCACGGCGAGAGTGTGTTGTACGGTATGGCGTTGGAAACGCAAATGGCAATGGAATACGGCGTTTGTGAAAAGGCGTACGGTGAGGAACTGATGAAAATCGTGCGTAGCGCGTTGGCGGTAGAGCCGCTTTCTGCGCCTGATTTTTCTAACATTGCCGAGGACGCGAAAAAGGCGCGTTCGGATAAAAAGAATTCGGACGACGGAAAGATAAAAATGGCTGTGGCGAAAGCCAAGAACGAGTGGACGACTTTTGCATTGCCGTATGAAGAATATGTGTCGGCGTTGGTGCGCGCGGCGCGTAAGTGAGAGAACGAAAAAAGTAAAATGGGAGGGGCAGGTATGCAACGAATCCAATCGCGAGCGTCTTTTGAGGGCGAGTTTGAGCTTCCTGGGGACAAATCGATTACCCACCGCGCGATAATGCTCAGCAGCGGCGCGGACGGCGAAACGACGATTACCAACGCTTTGATGGGCGAAGATTGCGTGTCTACGTGTCGGTGTATGCGCTCGCTTGGCGCAGAGATTGACGTGGACGGCACGACGTTGCGCGTGCGCGGTACGCCGCGTTTTCGTCGCGGTAGAGAACTCAACTGCGGTAATTCGGGCACGACGATTCGGCTGCTGACGGGCTACGTCGCAGGAAAAATGATTGATGCAAAGCTGTATGGCGACGAATCGCTGTCGGTAAGACCGATGAAACGTGTGGCGGAGCCGCTGGCATTACTCGGCGCAAACGTAACGACGACGGACGGTCACGCGCCCGTATTCGTATCACCTACCGCCTTGCACGGCGCGGACGTGGAGTTGCAGATATCCTCGGCGCAGGTAAAGAGCGCGGTGTTGCTTGCAGGTTTGTCGGCGGACGGCGTGACGACGGTGACGGAGCCAGTGAAATCACGCGACCACACCGAGCGTATGTTGCAGGCGATGGGTGCGAACCTCACCGTGGACGGCACGAAAGTGACGATACAGCGCAGTGAATTGCGCGCAATGGACGTTTGCGTGCCCTCGGACGTGTCCTCGGCTGCGTATTTTATGGCGCTTGGCGCGTTGAAAGGCAAGACGCTGTGTAAAAACGTCGGCATCAATCCCACTCGCACGGGGATTTTGACCGCGTTCGACCGTTTGGGCGTGAAATATTCCTTGCTCAATCACCGTGTTTCGGCAGGCGAGGAAACGGCGGATATTCTCGTGGAGCGTTCGGATATGCGCGGCTTGGAGCTGACGGCAAAGGACGTGCCGTCTATGATAGACGAATTGCCTTTGGTGGCGCTGTTGTGCGCGTTTGCGGACGGCGAGAGCCGTATCACTGGCGCAAAAGAATTGCGTGTAAAAGAGAGCGACCGTATCCGTACGACGGCGGAGCTTATCAATAATATCGGCGGCGATTGTCAGGAAACGCCCGACGGATTTATTATTCGTGGAAAGAAAAAACTCGTCGGCGGCAACGTGGATAGCTATCTCGACCACCGTATCGCGATGACGGCGGCGGTCGGGCTGATTGCAACGGAGAACGGCGGCAATATTGCAAGACCGGAGTGTTGCGCGATTTCCTTCCCCGATTTCTTTGAAAAACTTGGAATGAAATTGTATTAAGTAGGGGGCATGTACGCGATGAACGTAAAAAAAATACGTCTAGGCTTGGTCGGGAAGGACGTTTCCAAATCCCCTAGCGAGCGTATCCACACCTTTATTATGCGGGAGTGGGGTATCGAGTGTGAATATGAAAACATTTCCGTTTCCGCGGAGGGCTTTGATAACGCCGCGCGGCATCTTTTGGGAGATTTCGACGGCTTTAACGTCACGATTCCCTACAAACGGGATATTATGGAATACCTCGATGGCGTAGAGGGCGACGCGTTCGCTTACGGCGCGGTGAACACCGTCATCAATGCTACGCGTATTGGCTACAATACGGACGGCGTGGGCTTTTTATTGATGCTCCGCGTTTTCGGGATTGATTTTGAGGGTAAAAAAATCCTCGTGCTGGGCGGTGGCGGCTCGGGCAGGAGCACGGCGGCTGCGTTAAAAAACGCAGGTTCGGATGTGTATGTATATCAGCGAAATCAAGAAAAATTAGTCGAGCTTTGTCAACAGCTCGGGGTGAAGGCCGCGGCTTCTCCAACGACGGGCGACTATGATATTTTAATCAACTGCACGGGCGTGGGTATGCACGATAGCGAGGGGCTTTCCCCCGTACCCAAGGAAGCGTTTGCGGGCGCGACAGCGGCAATTGATTTGATTTACACCCCAGCGGAGTCGGAATTTTTACGGCTGGCGCGGATAGAGGGTTTGCAGACGCTCAACGGCGCGTCTATGCTCTTTTATCAGGGCTATTATTCGGATTGTTTGTATCTTGGAAAACAGCCTAGCGAAACGGAAGCAAAAGCTTTGTATGAAAAATACCTCGCGCAGTGAAAATCGGCGGGGCACGGAATAAAAAATCGAACGGGAGGACGGACGATTATGAAATTTTTAGTGATGAACGGCGTCAATCTGAATTTGACGGGAAAGCGTGAAAAGGGCGTGTACGGCACGGCGACGCTCGAAGATATCAACGCGAAGATTGCGGCGTATTGCAAGGCGCAGGGTGACGAAGCGGATTTTTATCAGAGCAATATCGAGGGCGAGCTTGTAAACAAACTGCACGAGGCGTTTTTGAATAAGTCGTACGACGCGATTTTGTTTAACGCAGGCGCGTTCACCCATTACAGCTATGCGCTTCGCGACGCGATTGCGGCGATTGATATTCCCGTGGCGGAGGTACATATTTCCAACGTCCACGCGAGGGAAGAATTTCGTCACAATAGCGTGTTGTCTGAAGTGTGTGCGGGCGTGGTGTGCGGTTTTGGCTCGGGCAGCTATATCGCGGCAATCGTAGGACTGAAAGACAAACTGGCTAAATAAGAGCCGAGGTGGCGTATGAATTTGATTTTATGCGGTATGATGGGCGCAGGTAAGACGACCATCGGGATAAAAATCGCGGAACTTACGGGGCGGCGTTGGTACGATACCGACGGCTTAATCGTGGATAAATACGGTAAAATTTCCGATATTTTTGAATACTACGGCGAGGCGCATTTCCGTAAGCTGGAAACGGAGATTGTCAAAGAGCTTGCTAAAAAAGACGAGCTTGTTATTTCCACGGGCGGCGGCTTGGTGTTAAAGAAAGAAAACAACGAAGTGTTGCAAGAAAACGGCAAAATCGTATTTCTTCGCGCGACGTTGGATACGCTGGCAAAGCGTTTGAACGTGGACGGGGAACGGCCGTTGTTGCAGACCTCGACGGAAAATATTCGCGATAGGTTGGCGAGATTGTTGAAAGAGCGTTCGCCTATCTACGAGCACGTTGCTAATTATATCGTGGACGTGGACGGAAAAACGCCCGAGGAGATTGCCAAGGAAGTGGTGGAAATCACAAACGGCTCAATTGTATAAAAATAGGCAAAAAAACGAAAACGGATAGGGCAGGTATGCGATGAAGACGGTTTTGGTGACGGGTGGCGTGCGTGGAATCGGCAAGAGTATTGCCTTGGCGTTCGCTAAAAAAGGCTATCGGGTGTGCGCGGTGTACTCCAAAGACGAAGCGAGTGCAAGAGCGATAGAAAAAGAGGGTGTGGAAACTTTCCGCGCCGACGTGGCAAACGAAGCCGAAGTGGTGGCTTTGTTTAAAATAATTGGGCGTGTGGACGTGTTGGTGAATAACGCAGGGGTATCCCAAATTAAACAAATTCAGGACGTCACGTACGAGGAATTTCAGCGTTTGATGTCCGTCAACGTCGGCGGTGCGTTCTTATGTAGTCGTGAGGCGGCAAAAGATATGATTGACAAGGGCGCAGGGCTAATCGTCAATATTTCTTCCGTTTGGGGAGAGGTCGGCGGTAGCTGTGAGAGCGTGTATTCCGCGTCGAAAGCGGCGCTTATCGGGTTTACCAAAGCGCTTGCAAAAGAGCTTGGCTGGTCGAGGGTGCGTGTGAACAGCGTGTCGCCCGGGGTGATTGATACGCCGATGAACGCGCATTTTAGCACAGAGGAAATGCAGTCGCTTAAAGAGGAGATTCCTATGGGGCGCATCGGTAGCGGTGACGACGTGGCGCGCGCAGTGCTGTATTTGGAAGAAAATGATTACGTGACGGGGGTTGATTTGCCCGTTAACGGCGGTTTTTCAATCGTATAAATGCTGTTTTTTCAGCGCGAAAAAAGCGTTAATAGCTTAACGCTTTTTTAAATAACTATCTAAAATATTTTGTATAAATTCGTCCGCGATTCCCTCGGTGGGGGAGCGCGGCGTTTGTTTTTCGGCGGCGGTTTCGCCGCCGTGTTTGTTGCCTTTTTCACCGCCTTTTTCGTGATAAGTTGCCTTTTCATTTTCTTTTTGCGACGCGTTGTTTTCCGTTTTTTGTGTGGACGGCGGGGTTTGGAACGCGCCTAGCGTTTGGGTGAATTTGGATAGGTCGTTTAAAAAGCCTAACATTTGCTCGGAATCTTTTAGCTTGCTCATAAGCGGCTTTACGCTTTCCGAAAAATCGGGGTTTTGTGAAAGATAATAAAAAAGAACGAGTATTAAAATTTCCATATTGCAATATATGCGCCGCGAAAAAAATGTGTCGAAAAGCCGTCCAAAAGAATAGTATGTAGTATAAAAAATTCGGAGGGCATTATGAAAAGCTTTAAAGATTACGCAAATAACACGCCTGAGGAGTCACCGATAAACGAGCCGTCGCAAGAAGAAGTGGGGGCAACGGCAGAGGAGTTGACAAAAAAGATTGCGGCGGCGTATCACGGACGCAGTAGCGTGGATATGTTGCGGAATATCCTCGCCGAAGCGGAGCGAGGAAAACGCGAGGGGACGTTATCCAACGAGGAAATAGAGGCTTTTTATCAAAACTTTTCACCTATGCTGAGCGGTTTTCAAAGAAAGAAATTGCGAGAAATTGTTGATCGTTTGAAAGAAATATAAAAAGCAATATAAAAAGCAATAAAAAGGAATACGAGCATACCGTGTACGAGTTGAACGTGTTTTATGCCGTGTTTTTTACGTCCTTGACAGCTCGGTGAGGGCGGAGAGGAGTACGTCGATTTCGGCGGTGGAATTAAAAGCGGAAAAAGAGGCACGAACAAGCCCGTCGTCGAGTGTGCCAAGCGCTTCGTGTATTAGCGGCGCGCAATGCAGTCCGCCGCGTACAGCAATATCGTAACGGCTAGATAAAATTTCTGCAAGATGCTCGGAAGAAAGGTTGGGGTGTCGAAACGCCGCAATGCCGCAGGGATTTGGCTTGGAATAGGCGACGTACGGTGGAATATGAGAAAGCCGTGTTAAGAAATATTCGCTCAGCGTTTGGCAGGTTTCCGCCGTTTCATCCAGTCGCGTTTCGCAATACCGCGCGCCCTCTAACAAGGACACGACGGCAGGGAAAGAAAGAGTGCCTGCCTCTAACGCGTCGGGGTAAAAATCGGGCATATCGAGGGATACGCTCATAGAGCCTGTGCCGCCGTATAATAAAGGCGTAGGCTCTACGCGCGAGGAGAACAACAGCACGCCGCTGCCTTGTATGCCGTGCATGCCTTTATGCCCTGCAATCGTCAATAGATCGATACCTGCCCCCTTCATTTTAATGGGAAAGTGCCCTGCGCCCTGCGCGCCGTCGCATAAAAATAATACCTTTTTAGGCACAGCCGCGCGTATTTGTTCGAGGGGCGGTATCGCGCCGACGACGTTGGACGCGGCAGTAATTGCCACGAGCCGCGTGTTCGGTCGCACGAGGGAGCGGATTGCGTCAGGCGTTATCGACGCTAGCCCGTTTTCTGCGTTGCCTGACAAAGGGCATACGTCGTATTCAATGACGCCCGATTTTTTTAAAAATTCCAAAGGCCGTAATACAGAATTGTGTTCCATACACGTTGTAATAACGTGGTCGCCTCGTTTCAAAACGCCAAACAGCGCAAGATTGAGCGCCTCGCTGCAATTTTTTGTAAAAACAACTCGGTCATAGCCGTACCCGTCGAAAAATTCGTCGAGGGTATAGCGGCATTGCTGTACGAGTTTTGCGCAAGACAGCGATAATTTATGCCCACTGCGGCCGGGATTTGCGCACACTTTCATAGCGGCGGCGACGGCGGTGAGCACTCTGTCGGGTTTTCTGCCGCCCGTTGCGGCGTTGTCAAAATAATACATAATACACCTCTTTTCGTTATACAAAATTTTCCTGTCGTACATAAAATATAGTATTCCGAAAAGGAGGCACGTATGACATGATGATTTTGGCAGTATTCCGTTCAAAAACGCACAGTATAGATTATTTACAGCGACTGCACAGCTACGGCGTGGACGCAACGACAGCGCCTACGCCCAAAGAAGCAAAAATCGGCTGTGGGCTGTGCGTGCGGTTCGATTCGCGTGTGTTCGTTCGCGCGCACGCCATATTAAAAACAGGCAAATATTCCTCGTTTAAGGGGTTTTATAAAATGGAATTTATCAACGGCAGACCGTCCGTAACGCCGTATACGCTGGCTTTGTATGCAAAATAAGACCTGCGGATTTAGTCCAAGCGAAAAAGGGGGTGAAAAAATTATCGCATAGCGTTGCAAAACGCGCGCGGATATGGTATACTAAACGTATGAAAACGACGGATAAGAAAACGGCGCTTGCCGAATTGGAAAGATTATACCCCGACGCAAAACCTGCGTTGAAATACACGACCGCGTACGAATTGCTCGTGGCGGTGATTTTGTCCGCGCAATGCACGGACGAACGCGTGAATATCGTGACGGAAAAGCTTTTTCAAGAATATTCCACGCCCGAAAGTATGCTGCGGCTCAGCCAAAAACAGCTGGAAAAATATATCTTTTCTTGCGGTTTTTATCGTATGAAAGCGGAGCATATTCTCTCGGCGTCCAAGGATATCGTTGAAAAATTCGGAGGCGAAGTGCCGAATACGATAGAGTCGCTGATGAGCCTTGCAGGCGTTGGTAAAAAGACGGCGAACGTCGTGTATTCGGTGGCGTTTGGCGGCGCGGCGATTGCGGTAGATACGCACGTTTTCCGCGTGAGCAATCGGCTGGGGTTGGCGAAAGGCAAAACGCCGCTTGAGGTGGAAGACGGGCTTTGTAAGGCGATACCCAAAGAAAACTGGTCGAAAGCGCATCATTGGCTCATCTATCACGGCAGGCGGGTGTGTCACTCGCAACGCCCTGCGTGTAAGGAGTGTACGTTGGCGCATTTGTGCGATTATGCAAAATCGACGGCAAAATCGGATGTGAAAGTCACGAAAAAAAGCGGCGCGAAAAAGCCGTGAAGAAAAATAAGTATAAAAATCCCTCTTTTTCCGTATACTGCGGCTGAAAGGGGGATTTTTTGTATGAACGACGAAAGTATGATGAAAGAAACGGACGCTTTAAAACGGCTGTGTTCGTCGGAGGATTTGGCGGAGAAAAAATTAAAAATTTATTCGCGATTGCTCACGGACGTCACGCTAGCAAAGGATATGGAACGGCTGGCGATTCGCCACGAAAAAAGAAAAGAAACGCTGACGCGGCTCGTGTACGGCAAAGCGAAAAAGACGACGAAAACGGGAGGCGAAGCGTGAAACTGGAAAAAAGAGAGATTACGTTGAACGAATACGACAGCATAAAAGACGGCTTTTGTCAAGAAAAAGCGTTGCTGGGAGAATACGTTTCCTGCCTTTGTTTGGCGGAGAGAAAGGAAACGAAAGCGGAGCTTCTTTCTATGATGAAAGAGGTGGGGGAAGATATGCTGTTTTTGCGAGAGCTTATGAGCGGCAAAGCGATAGAAAACGCGGGTTCGGGCGAGTAAAAAAAGCAAAAATAAAGGATAAAAAACAGAAGAAATGCGTAAAAAAATACGTGTAATTTTCTTGCGTATTTTTGGTTGGATATGGTATAATAAAAGACGCGGAGAGAAGACTTTCCGCGTCTTTTTTAGGAGCGCAAATATGATAAGACACAAAGGAAACATCTACAAGCTGGATACGCCCAACACCACGCTCGTTATCGAGGCGGCAAACGGTGAGGCGGAGTACGTATATTACGGCAAAAAACTGCGTTTGGGCGGCAACGATTATGAGTGTTTGCGTAGCGTTGGCGAGCATTTTAACGATGGTAAAAAGAGGCTGATTTCCTCGTTTGGCTTGATAGAATCGCAGCGCAGCAGCGTCGATTGTGCGTTTGCAGACGGCTCGTTTACCATGCGATTGAAATTCGTGCGCGCGAAAATCGTGGACAAGCCCGATTTGTCGCCGTTGCCCTCCTCGTACGAGACGGGCGAGGGGAAGAACGCCTGCAAAACGCTGTGTATGGAGTTTTTGGACGAACCGACGAAGGTGCGCGTGTTCGTGTATTACACTGTTTTTGAGGACAGCGACGTGATTTCGGTGTCGACGCGTATTTATAACGGCGGTAAAAAGGAAATGTTTGTACGCAATCTTGCGTCGTTGCAAATCGATTTGCCTGGGGATGAGTATCAATTCATTACCTTCTGCGGCACTTGGGCGAACGAGCGCAATAAGGAACAAACGCCCGTAAAAGGGAACGTAATGCTCGTCAACGAGAGCCGAATCGGCTCGAGTTCGCACGCCGCAAATCCTTTCGTGATTTTGAAAAAGGAAGGGGGCATGTACGCGTTTAACCTCGTTTATTCGGGTAATCATAAAGAAACGGCGGAGTGTGACCGTGTTCCAAAAACGCGCGTAATCGTGGGTATGAACGACTATATGCTCAATAAGAAACTCGCTCCCGGCGACAGCTTTTTATCCCCCGAGGCGGTGATGTGCTACGCGCCTGACGAGGATGGTATTTCCAAGGAAATGCACGCCTTTGTCAACACGCATATCGTACGCGGAAAATGGAGAGAAAAAGAACGTCCCGTGCTTATCAATAACTGGGAAGCAACCTATTTCGATTTCGATAAGGAAAAATTGTTCGCTTTGGCAGATGATGCGGCGGCGCTTGGCGTAGAGCTGTTCGTTTTGGACGACGGGTGGTTTGGTCACCGCGACGACGATCATTCGTCCTTGGGCGATTGGTTCGATTACGAGAAAAAGACGGGCGGAATTGCAGCTTTGGCGGAAGGGATCCGTGAAAAGGGCTTGAAATTCGGGATTTGGGTAGAGCCAGAGTCGATATCCGAGGACAGCGAACTGTATAAAAAACACCCCGAATTTGCTATGAAAATCCCTAGCCGCGAGCCTTTAAGGATGCGCGATCAACTGATGCTCAATCTTGCCGACGTGAACGTGCAAAAATATCTCGTGCGCGTAATCTCGAACGTGATTACCGAAACCAAAGCCTCGTACGTAAAATGGGACTATAATCGTCGTTTGACCGACTGTTTTTCCAAGGAATACGCAGGCGGGGAATATATGCACGAATTTATCAAGGGCACGTACGCCGTTTTGCGTAAGCTCGTGGAAAAATTCCCGTCCGTGCTGTTTGAGGGCTGCGCGGGTGGCGGCGGTCGGTTTGATTTAGGTATGCTGTGCTTTATGCCGCAGATTTGGACGAGCGACAACACCGACGCGCGCTGTCGTATGCATATCCAAACGGGTACGTCGTACGGCTATCCGCAGAGCACTATGGGCTGTCACGTTTCCGCATCGCCTAATCATCAAACGGGTAAGGCGTCGGCTTTGGAAACGCGCTTTAATATCGCTATGTTCGGCGCGTTCGGCTACGAGCTTGATATTACGAAGCTTAGCAAAAAAGAAAAAGAAACGATTAAGGTGCAGATTAAGTTTTATAAAAAACACCGCAAACTGTTGCAGTTTGGTACATGTTATAGGCTTGGCGAGGCGTTCGGCGGTGAGGTGAGCGGATTTATTTGCGTGAACGCGAATAAGAGCCAAGCAATCGCGATGATTTCTGTGGATAAAAAATGGGAAACGCACTCGGCGTTCGTATCCTTAAAAGGATTGGACGAGGGTACCATGTACGAGGTGAGTTATCGAAAACAAGATAATTACGAAACGGCGGAAACGTTTGTAGCGAGCGGTGAATTGTTAATGAACGCGCCTTTGTCCTTGCAAAAATTCAGCTTGGATACTTCGGAAGAACGCCACGCGAACGGTCTTTTGACGAGATGCTTGGTTTTGAAAAAGGTTTCGCCAAAAACAAAGAAAAATTGAAGTGATTTCGTTGACAAAGCGGCTTTTATTATAGTATAATAAAAAAAGTAAAATCAAAGGAAAAAGCGCAGTGGGGGTATACCCTGTGGCGCGAAGGAGAACTTTATGAAAGGCAAAATTAGAAATTTTTTCGCCGAATTTAAAAAATTCATTACGCGCGGCAACGTCTTGGATATGGCTGTCGG
The DNA here is from genome assembly GCA_017507005.1 of Clostridia bacterium. Taxonomy (GTDB): domain Bacteria; phylum Bacillota; class Clostridia; order Christensenellales; family Borkfalkiaceae; genus Scatosoma. Next base: position 43,070 of record JAFWBT010000026.1, read on the forward strand.
CGTTATTGTAGGCGGCGCGTTTACGTCAATCGTAAACGGCATGAGCAACTTTATCTTAAAGCCTATCATCAACTGGATTTTGGCGTTATGTCTTGGCGACAACGGCTTGGAAAGCGCCGTAACGATTTTGTCCAAGGCGTATATGATTGGCGACGACGGCAAATTCGTATTGGACGAGGCAGGCAATAAGATTGTAGACCTTGCAAATTCCATCTATATCGATTGGGGTTCGTTCATCAGCGCGATTATCAATTTCTTGCTGATTGCGTTCGTGTTGTTCGTAATCGTGCGTATGATTAACAATATTTCGGCGGCTCGCGAAAAAGCTATCGGCGAATTTAGCGGCAACGATAAGAAAGAAATCAAGAAAATTCGCAAAACGGAAAAGGTGTCTTGGAAAGAAGCGAAAGAGCTGTACGAACAGCGCGTAGCGGCTGAAAAGGCAAAGGCGGAAGAAGAAGCGCGTATCGCGGCGGAAAAGGAAGCGGCGGCAGCGGCTGAGGCGGAAGCAAAGGCGATGGCAAACACCCGTCTTTTGGAAGAAATCCGCGATTTGTTAAAGCAGAAATAACGCAAGAAAACCGCAAGCGTTATCAAAATCGTTTGACAATTTTTAGAAAAAGAGCTATAATACTCGTATAATCACGAAAAGCGATGAAAAAGCAGGCGTTTTCATACGTCTTCCTGAAAGAGAGCGTGTCCGTGGGCTGAAAGGCGCGTAGGGAGAGGAAAACAGCCATTTCACTTTGGAGCTGTCCTTTTGAGTTTTGTCTATTGCCGCAAGGCGTAACGGCAAAAGGTAGGGAGGAACGTAAAGACGCGGCGTAACGGCGTGAAAATAAGGTGCGATAACGCATAGCGTTCGCATAAATGCAGGTGGTACAGCGGAGTGATTCGCCCTGCGCGTTGGTAAAACGGCGCGCAGGGCGCTTTTTTATACCTACACGTTCTATCTAAAAAGGAAAAAAATTTAACGAATAAAATTCGGAGGCAGTAAGAAATATGAAGGAAAAAATCGAGAGCTTACGCGCGCAAATCGAGAGCGCGATGGAGCAAACGGAAACGGGCAGAGCGCTCTACGAGCTGAAAGTGAAGTTCCAAACCGAGCTGAAAGGCATTATGAGCGGTATGAAAGACCTGGCGAAAGAAGATCGTCCTACGTTCGGTAAAATCGTAAACGAATTCAAGCAAGGTATGGAAGAAAAATTCGAGGCGCGCGCGGCAGTCGTTCGTCAAATGGAAATGGAGAAAAAATACGCGGAAGAGCGTATCGATATCACTATGCCCGGCAAGAACTATAAGGCAGGCGCTTTGCACCCGATAACGCAGGTAAAAAATCAACTGATTGATATTTTTGCAGGTATGGGTTTCCAGATTTTTGAAGGCCCGGAAATCGAAACGGATTATTACAATTTCACGGCGCTCAATACGCCCAAGGATCATCCTGCGCGCGATATGCAGGACACCTTCTATCTCGCGGAAAATCTGCTGTTGCGTACGCAGACGTCGGCAGGGCAAATCCACGTTATGGAAAAGAGCGCGCCGCCTATTAAAATTCTCTCCCCCGGCAGAGTGTTCCGTTCGGACGACGACGCTACGCACTCGCCTATGTTCCACCAAATGGAAGGGCTTGTGGTAGATAAAGGCATTACGCTGTGTGATTTGCAGGGTATGCTCGCGGAGTTTGCACAAAAAATGTTCACGTCCTCGACGAAAGTGCGTTTGCGCCCGTCCTATTTCCCGTTCACTGAGCCTAGCGTAGAGGTAGACCTTAGTTGTTCGGAATGCGGCGGTAAGGGTTGCCGTCTTTGCAAGGGTACGGGCTGGATCGAAGTCCTTGGCGCAGGTATGGTAAACCGTCACGTGTTGGAAAACTGCGGCGTTGATCCCGACGAATATACGGGCTTTGCGTTCGGTATGGGGATCGAACGTATCGCTATGTTAAAATACGGCATCAACAACATCAAGACGTTGTTTGAAAACGACACGCGCTTTTTGGAACAGTTTGAGGATTGATAGGAGGAAGAAAAATGAAAGCACCTTTGAGTTGGTTGAAAGATTACGTAGATATAGACGTTTCCGCGCAGGAGTTGGCTGAAAAGCTCTTTTCCTGCGGCTTTGAAGTGGAAGAATTATCCTATCTTGGCGAGAAGATCAATCGCGTCGTGGTAGGTGAAGTAAAGGAGCTCACGCCTCATCCCGACAGCGACCATATGCAGATTTGCATTGTGGATTGTGGCGAGGAATACGGCAGAGAATTACAAATCGTTACGGGCGCGCCCAACGTATACGTGGGTATGAAAACGCCTTGCGCGCTCGATGGTTCGACGGTGGCGGAAAGCGATCCTGCCGCTCTTGAAAAGAATCCCGAGGGGATTAAAAAGATTAAAAAAGGCAAGCTGCGCGGCGTGGAATCGTTCGGTATGCTCTGTTCGGGTGAAGAACTCGGCATCAACGAGGACTATTATCCCGGCGCGGACGTGAACGGCTTGCTCGATTTGGCAAAGGACGCGCCCGTGGGCGAGGATATCAAGAAAATCGTTGGTTTGGACGATTGGATTTTTGATATTTCTATCACGGCAAACCGCCCCGACTGTCAATGTATTTTGGGTATCGCGCGCGAAGTGGCGGCGGTGCTGAAAAAGCCCTTGAAAGAACCCTCTTATGCGTACACCGCGCACAAAACGTCGGCTGCGCCCGTAGAGGTGGAAGTGCTCGCGCCCGACCTTTGTCCTCGTTACGTAGGGCATTATGTAGAGAACGTAAAGGGCGGAGTTTCGCCTGCTTGGATGCGTAGACGTTTGGCGATTTCGGGGATTCGTTCCATTTCGCCTATCGTGGACATTACGAACTTCGTGCTTTTGGAAATGGGGCAACCCATGCACGCGTTCGACGCGGACGATATCGGCGGCAGAAAGATTATCGTACGCAGAGCGGAAAAGGGTGAAAAGATTACCACGCTTGATGAAAAAGAATTTACCCTGACGACGGACAACCTTGTTATTTGCGACGGCGAAAAGCCCGTGGCGCTCGCAGGGATTATGGGTGGCTTGAACAGCGAAATCAAGGACACGACGAAAAACGTGTTCTTTGAGGCGGCAAAGTTTGCGCGCGATAACGTGAGAAAGACCTCGCGTGCGCTCGGTCAATCGTCCGATTCGTCGTCGAGATTTGAAAAGGGTGTTGACGCGTACACCAACGCATACGGTATGGCGCGCGCTCTGCATTTGATTGAAGAGCTGGATTGCGGCACCGTCACTGAGCTTTGTCGCGACGTTTGCGCGGCGGATATCACGCCTCGCAAGATGACGGCAAGCATTGCAAAAATCAACGCATTGCTGGGTATCGTAGTACCCAACGAAGAGATTGCGTCTATTTTGGAACGCTTGCATTTCAAACCCGAAATCAACGGCGATACGCTGACGGTGGAAATCCCTGGCTATCGTGACGACGTGGATAATTATCCCGACTTGGCAGAAGAAATTATCCGTATGTACGGCTATGAACATATCGTACCTACGTTCTTGGAAAAGGCGAGTGTTACCGACGGCGGTTTGACGGAGGAACAAAAACGCGAACTGCATTTGAAGAACGTATTGCGCGTGCAGGGGTTCTCGGAAGCGTACAACTATTCGTTCTATTCCCCTAAGGATTTCGATTTGATGAAACTGCCCGAGGACGCGGCGGAAAGAAACGCGGTGCGTATTCTCAATCCTATCAGCGAGGAATTGTCCGTAATGCGTACTTTCCTTGCACCGTCTATGCTCGGCAACGCCGTGCGGAATATCCGTCGCGGCAACGACGAAGGTAGACAGTTTGAGGTGGCGAACACCTATTTCCCGAAAGACACGGCGGCGAGCGAACAGCCCGAAGAAAGACAGCACCTCGTGCTCGGCATTTGGGGCGGCAAAAACGATTTCTTCGATATGAAAGGCGCGGTGGAAAAGATTGCGGAATTGTTCCATTTGGATTTCACGTACGAAAGAGCGGAAAAAACTTATCTCCACCCCGGCGTTTCGGCAAACGTGTTGCTGAATAAAAAAGTGGTGGGTTCGTTTGGTGAACTCGACCCTGCTATCGCCCTTTCGCTTGGTTTGGATAAAAAAGTATACCTTGGCGAGCTTGATTTGACGGCGCTTATTGAAGAGGGTATGGAGGACGCGATTCGCTATAAGAATTTGCCGAAATTCCCTGCAATGCAGCGTGATTTGGCGTTGATCGCGGATGAAAAACTCACCTGTGCGGAGATTGAGGACGTATTGATGCACTCGTGTAAGTACGTGACGAAAGCGAGATTGTTCGACGTATATCGCGGCGGTCAAGTGCCCGAAGGTAAAAAGAGTATGGCGTTCACGCTCACCTTTACGCCCGATGCGAACGTGGAAAAGGCGTTCACGCCCGAGACGTTGGATGGGTTTGTGAAAAAAATCCTTGGTAATTTGAAATTCAAGCTTGGCGTAGAGCTTCGTTGAGCGGAAAAGGAAAAAGGAGCTTTTCGTGAAGAGAGAGGGAAAGGTAAACACTTTCGGTTTTATTAACGTAGACAAGCCGTCGGGGATTGTATCCTCGACGGTTGTCAATAAAATCAAATGGCTGTCTGGGGTGCCTTGCGGACATATGGGCACGCTCGATCCTTTGGCGAGCGGTGTTTTGCCCGTGGGAGTAGGCAACGCGACGCGGCTGTTCGATTATTTTTTGGAAAAGGAAAAAGAGTACGTTGCAGAGTTCACTTTCGGTGTGGATTCGGATACGCTAGATTCGACGGGAAACCTCGTTCGAGGGGGGCATGTACCGAACGAAAGGGATATTGCGGCTGTGTTGCCCTCGTTTTTCGGGGATATTATGCAGGTCCCGCCAAAGTACAGCGCAAAGAACGTAAACGGCAAAAGAGGGTACGATTTGGCGCGCGCGGGTATCGATTTTGAACTGCCGCCTAAAAAAGTGCATATTTACGATATGCAATGTTTGGGTACGGTGGCGGAGAAAGAAGATACTTTCCGTTTGAAGATTCGTTGCGGCGGCGGTACGTATATCCGCTCGTTGGCGCGGGATATCGCGGAGGCGTTGGGTACGAAGGCGGTGATGAGCGCGCTCAGGCGCACGCAGAGCGGGATTTTTACGCTGGACAATGCGATTCCGTTTTCCGTGCTCGAAGCCGATCCGTCGTTGGAGGAATTGCAACGGCTGATTATCCCGACGGACAGCGTGTTGCCTTTTGATACGCTGACGCTCACGGGAAAAGCGGAAGAGCGTTATTATAATGGTGTTGCTGTGCCCGTGGAATATGCCGACGGACTGTATAAAATCTATAAAGACGGCGCGTTTTACGGCGTTGCCGAGGTGAAAAACGGCTTGGCAAAGGCGAAAATAAAATTATGCTAAAAAAAGTAAACCTTACGGAAAAATCGCATACGGAAAGCGGCGTTGCAATGCTGCTGGGCGGGTTTGACGGCTTGCACGTCGGACACCGCCTTCTCGTCGAGCAGGCGAAAAAGAGCGGTTTGCCCGTGGGGATTATGACGATTGTCGGCGGAAAAGACGAGGAGAATTTGTTCACGTTTGAAGAGCGCGAGGACATCTTCCGCCGTAGCGGCGTCGATTTTGTATTTGAACTGCCTTTTGAGGGAATAAAAGACCTTTCGCCGCAGCAATTTTTACAAATTTTAGCGAAAGAATTTTCTCCAAAATTATTCGTTTGTGGCGAAGATTTTCGGTTTGGTTTTCAGGCGCAAGGTACGCCCGAAATCATCAAAGAGGCTACCCATGTACGCGTTGAAATAGTGCCGCTCGTGGAAATCGACGGCAAAAAAGTAAGTTCTACTTACGTAAAGGAGCGTTTGAAAAAGGGCGAGATAGAACGCGCAAACGAGCTGTTGCAAGAGGAGTTTTTCCTAATCGGCGAAGTGGTGCAGGATAGAAAAGTGGGGCGAACGATGGGCTTTCCGACGGCGAATATTTTATATCCCAAAGGAAAATTCCCCTTAAAGAAAGGTGTGTACGAAACGCGCGTTTTTGTGGACGGCAAGGACTATAAAGGGATTACGAACTACGGTGCGCGCCCGACGTTTGACGACGATACTGTGCTGACGGAAACGTATTTGGACGGTTTTGCAGGCGATTTGTACGGCAAGACGTTGAAAGTGCGTTTTGTGCGCTATTTGCGCGATATAAAAAAATTCACCGACGTTACGGCACTAAAAGAGCAGTTGCAAGAGGATATCGTCCGAGTGCGCGAAGGAAAGTAGTTTATGGAAATGAAGAAGATATACGAAAAAATGACGGAAATAGACGAAAGATTTAAGGGAGAAACTAAATATGATTAAATTCGGGCCTAGTGGAAATTGTGAGAGTTTTTACGCGGAGGGCTTTTCGCATACCGAAGAATCGGCGGCGTTCGTTAAAAATCGCGGGCTGGATTGTTTTGAATACTCGTTCGGGCGCGGTGTGCGTATGACGGAGGAAAAGGCTGCTTCTATCGGTGCGGCGTTTGAAAAAGAAAACGTGGAGATTTCCGCGCACGCGCCTTATTTCATCAATTTTGCAAACCCCGACGACGAAATGGCGGAAAAATCCTACGGCTACGTGTTGGACACAGCAAAGGCGCTCCAACGTATGGGCGGTAAACGCGTCGTGTTCCACCCTGCCGCGCAGGGCAAGGCGAGCCGCGAAGAGGCTGTTGCGTTGACGGAGGATAGATTGAAAATTTTACGCGATTATATCTATCTCAACGAAATGCAGGATATGATATTTTGTCCCGAAACGATGGGCAAGCTCGCGCAGATAGGCACGATTGAAGAAGTTGTGCGGTTTTGTAAGGTGGACGCTATTTTTACGCCCTGCGTCGATTTCGGGCACGTCAATGCAAGAGAGCGTGGCTCGCTGAATACCGTTGCCGATTACAAATCCCGTTTGGAATATATGATTGCGGAGCTAGGTTTTGAACGTATGCGGCATTTCCACGTGCATTTTTCCAAGATTATGTATGGCGCGAAAGGGGAAATCAAACACCTCACGTTCGAGGACAACGAATACGGTCCGGAGTTCATGCCCTTGGCGGTGGCGCTCAAAGAATTGGGATTAGAGCCGTTTATCGTCAGCGAATCGGCAGGCACGCAGGCGGAAGACGCGCTCGAAATGAAAAAAATATACCTTTCTTTATAAAAACAAGAGCGTTTTGGCGGAAAATTTTCGTATTTTATCGCCGTACACTTGACGAAAGAGAATTTTTTTGTTAGAATATAGTATAAGAGGGAAAGGGCTATGTTGCAAGCTAACGGAAAAAAATTATTTGAATCGTGCGGATGCGAAGCTATCTATACGTCTTGTTTGTATCAGTTGCAGTATATTACGGGTATAGCGCCCGAAAACGGCTGTGCGATTATCGATAAAACGGGTACGACGTTATATACCGATATGCGGTATATGGAAGCGGCGGAAAAATTATTGCGCGGAACGGACGTAACGCCTGTACTTTATAAACAGAGCGACGTTCTTGAAAGGCTTGCTGCGTATAAAGAAGTCGGCGTTTCGTTCGATCAAATGTCGCATATTGAATACGTGACCTTGGAAAAGGCTGGTGCGAAGCTCGTCAATATCGATGACAAGATCACCAAAGCCATGATCGTAAAAAACAAAACGGAAGTGGAACAAATATCTATGGCGGGCTGGATAGCCGAGGACGCTTTTATCGAATTGTTGCCTGAGATTAAAGAGGGTATGACGGAGTTGGAAGTGGCGGCGCTTCTCGAATATAAGATGAGAAAGTTTGGCGCGCACGGTATAGCGTTTGATACGATTGTAGCGTTTGGCTCGCACGCGTCTGTGCCGCATTATGAAACGGGGCTGACGAAGCTGAAATTTGGCGACGAGATTTTGATTGATTTCGGTTGCAAGGTAAACGGCTACTGTTCGGATATCACGCGTACGTTCTTGTTCGGTGACGATGGGAAGCACGAAGAATTTAAAAAGGCGTATGCTTGCGTTTTGGCGGCGCATAATTTGGCGAAGGAAAAAATCGTTGTCGGTATGACGGGGAAAGAGGCGGACGCAATCGCGAGAAACTACCTTATTGAACAAGGCTACGGCGATTTGTTTACCCACTCGTTAGGCCACGGCGTTGGTTTGAATATCCACGAAGCGCCCTCGATTAGTCCCAAAGGGGATATCGTTCTTGAAGAAGGTATGGTATTTTCCAACGAACCGGGCGTGTATAAGGCAGGCGAATACGGGATTCGTATCGAGGATACCGTGATTTTGGAAAATGGAAAAGTAAAGAGTTTTATGCCCAAAACGGACAAAAATCTCATAATTTTATAAAAACAAAAAAAATTAAGTATACAAGGAGAAAAATTGTATGGCACAGATTTTGGCAGGCGATATTCGTAAAGGCGTTACTTTCGAGTACAAGAGCGGCGTTTACACCGTTACTGAATTCCAGCACGTAAAGCCCGGCAAAGGCGCAGCGTTTGTTAGATGTACGTTGAAAAACGTTGTAACGGGACAGGTTTTGTCCAACGAAACGTTCAACCCTACGGCAAAGCTTGAAACGGCGCAGGTAGAAACGAAGAAGATGACGTATTCCTATTATGACGGCGAATTCTACGTATTTATGGACGAAGAATACAATCAGGAAATGTTGACGTTCGACCAGGTAGAAGACGCGCTCAAGTATATCAAGGAAAACGATATGGTTACCGTGAAATTCCTTTACGGCAAAGCGTTCTCGGTTGAACCTGAAAACTTCGTAGAACTCAAGGTTATCGAGGCAGAACCCGGCGTTAAGGGTAACACCGCTACGAACGTTATGAAGAACGCAAAAGTGGAAACGGGCGCAACGATTCAGGTGCCTATGTTCGTAGAAGAAGGCGAAACGATTCGTATCGATACGAGAACGGGCGAATACATGAGCCGTGTTTAATTACTACGACGTTATTTGAATAAAACAGCGAAATGCAGGATAGTTTTTATCCTGCATTTTTCACAAGCGCCGTTTTGCTATTTTTTCAAAACGGCGGGGGCATGTACGCGTTGAAAGGAGTTTTTTACTATGCGAGCAGTGGTGCAAAGGGTGCAAAAAACGACGCTGAAAGTGGACGGGGAATTGATATCGGAAATCCCGTTCGGTCTGACGGTGTTTTTGGGGATAAAGAGCGGTGATACGGAAAAGGAAGCGGAGTATCTTATGAAAAAGGTAGCCAATCTTCGCATTTTCGAGGACGAAAACGGCAAGATGAATTTGTCCGTAAAAGACGTGGGCGGCGAAGTGCTGCTCGTGTCGCAGTTTACGCTGTACGGCGACGCTTCGCACGGGAATAGACCGTCCTTTACGATGGCAGAACGCCCTGAAAAGGCGGAGCCGTTGTACGAATATGCCGTGGCGGCGTTAAAGGCGTACGATATTCCCGTGAAAAAGGGTGTATTCGGCGCGGATATGAAGATTGAGCAATACAACGACGGCCCCGTAACGATTTTGTTGGAGATATGAGGTGTGTATTAGATGAAAATTGCTATCGTAGGATATAGTGGCAGTGGAAAGTCTACCCTTGCTCAAATTTTATCTGAATTATACGGCGTTGATGCGCTTTACCTAGACGCTGTTCATTTTTTACCGCAATGGAAAGAGCGACCTCGTGAAGAAGAATACGAGCTTGTGAAAAAATTTTTAGATACGCATGAAAAAGAGGGGTGGGTGGTGGATGGTACGTATTCACGATTAGAGTTTCAGCGCCGTATGGAAGAAGCCGACGAAATTGTTTTTCTTGATTTAAATCGATTTACTTGTCTTTTTCGTGCATTAAAACGTTATAAAAATAATAAAGGCAAAACTCGTGTATCTATGGCAGAAGGTTGCGAAGAAAAGATGGATTTTTCTTTTGTCTGGTGGATATTGTGGGTAAGCAGACAGAAAAAACGCCGTAAAAAATTTGAATATTTAATTAAAAACTATCCTCAAAAAATACGAGTTTTAAAAAATCAACGGCAGTTGGATAAGTATATCAAAGAAAAGAAGACGTTTATATAAAAAAGACGCGTGCATTTTATAACGGCGCGTCTATATTTTTTATAAAACCGAAAAAATTTTTCATAAAATCTCTTGACAAACAATACTATGCAATGTATAATATATCGTAAAGAATAGTATATGGTGTAGATATGGATGCGCAATTAAAAAAAGGTTTATTAGAAATATGTGTGCTATCAGCGATAGAGAAAGAGGAAACGTACGGCTATAAGATTATATCCGATCTTTCTCCATACGTAAAAATATCCGAATCGACGTTGTATCCTATTTTGCGGCGATTAGAACAATGCGGCGCGGTGAAAACGCGATGTATGGAATTTAACGGGCGATTGCGAAGATATTTTTCCATTACGGGTATCGGCAAGGGGAAAATAGCGGAATTTATTGAAGATATGCAGCAATTTGAAAGAATAAAACATTTTATTTTAGGACGGAAATGAAAATGACGTATAAAACGTGGGAACGAAAGTTTTGTTGGGCACTCAGGGGGTTGCCGAGAGAAGAACGTGAGCAGGCAATCGCGTATTATCGTGAAATGTATGGCGAAAAACGCGCCAACGGCAAAACGGAAGAAAGTATTTTGAGAGAGTTTGGCGATCCGAAAATTTGCGCGAAGGACATTGTAGACGAGGAAAAAGCCTCGCTAAAAGGCAAAGAAAAAGGGAAAGATATAGGCGTAAAGAAACAAGAACGAAACGCTGGCGGCGGCTCTTCCATTGCGGAATATATTTCGCTGTTTTTTGTCAGTCTTATTTTGGTATTGCCGCTTACCTGCGCGGCGCTGGGCGTCATCGTAGCGTTTGGCGCGGTGAGTATCAGCGGTTTAGCGGCGGTGCTCGGCGGCGCGGCTTTTATATGTATATGCCCGTTTGCAGGATTGACGTGGGTTGGCGTTTTAGCGAGCATTGGAGGCGGTATCGCCGCGGTGGGGTTAGGATTTTTGCTTTTTGTCGGCTTTTTCTATGCGACGAAATATAGCGCAATCGGCGTTTGGAAAGCCTTGAAAAATCTTTATATAAGGAGATAAAAAAATGAAAAGGATTATGAAAACGTTCACGAAACTTGGCGTATGTTTATTCCTTGTGGGGAGTATTATATTTACGACGGCAATGTTTGCGGCGTGTTGGGATTGGTCGAAATTGTCGAATATCGTGTACGAGGATAAGACGTACACCGTTTCCGCGGACGAAGTGGATAAAATCGCGCTGGATATCGAGTCGGGTAAGCTGGAAATCGAGCAGACGGACGACGAAAATATTACGGTGGAGTACTATATCGGCAGGTCGAAAAACGGCAAAGAACGTATTTCTATAAAGCCCTCGCTTTCGGACGGAGTCTTGACGATAAAACAAAAAGTCGGCTTTGTGATCTTTAATTTCACAGAGAAAAAAGCGGTTGTGAAAATCCCTGCGGATAAAACTTTGGAATTGTCTGCGGAAGTTGCCTCGGGCGAAATAACGTTGGGAAACGTAGAGGAACAGTATGCGTTCTCTTCGTTAAAACTCAATGTAACATCGGGCGAGATTTGCGTGAACAGTGCTGTGACGGCGGAAAAAGTTTCTATGTCGGTGACGTCGGGGGAGATTTCCATTAAAAACGCAATGACGTCGGCAGGAAATGTCAGTATAAAAGTAACGTCGGGGGATGTGGAAATCAACGGTGCTTTGACGGCGGAAAATATCAGTATGAGCGTAACGTCGGGGGATATCGACGTTAATAGCGAGGTGACGGCAACGAGCGCCACTTTGAGTGTAACGTCGGGAAAAATAGATGCCTACGGCGGTGTGTTGGCTGCGGATAAGGTAGAGGCGAAAGTGTCCTCGGGAGATATAAAAATAGCTATGAAAGGCAAGAAAGAGGTCTATTCCTACACCTGCAAAGTTGGCTCGGGGGATAGCAATATCTCGTCGTATATCGCAGGAGATAAGACGATAAAGGCGACGGTTAGCTCAGGCGATATTCATATAAAATTCAAAGAATAATATGGCTGACAGCGCGCGTTCTTTTTTAAAAAGCACGGCGAAAAAGTTCTGATTCCCTTTAAAATAAAGGACTCTACTCACGGTAGAGTGGGCATTCTACGCATAGTAGAGTGTCATTTGTCATAGGGTAGAGTGACAAATTGTGGTAGTAGAGAACAAAAACAAATGATTAGGTTGTCTTTTTTTGGTAATTGCGATAAAATAAAATAGCGAAGTTACGGTGCTGGTTTTTTTTTACGCCTTTGCCGTAACGACGAAATAAAAAGAAATGCACCAATTAAGGAACTTGAAAAAATGCAGACTGAAAACGTGACGAAAATTTATAGAAAAGGCTGGAATGAGGCAGACGTAGAGCTTTTAACGCCGCTCAAAGCGGACAGAGGCGAATCCAAGGCAGCCGAAAATAAAAAAGGCGAACGGAAAGCAAAAAAAGGTATCGTGCCTATTTTCTTTGCGACGGACGACAACTATTTGCCGTTCCTTTCGATAACGTTAGAATCCATTTGGGAAAATTCCTCCCGCGAATACGATTACGTGATGTACGTGTTGCACTCGGGCGTGCGTAAGGAATACGAAGAAAAGATACTCCGCTATAACGAAAAAGAGGGCTTTTCCATTTCTTTTGTGGACGTTACCGAGCCGTTGAAAAAGATTTCCGCGCACCTGCATATGCGCGATTATTACACCTGCACGACGTATTTCCGCATCTTTATTGCGAGTATGTTCCCGCAGTACGACAAGGCAGTGTATCTCGATTGCGACACCGTTGTTTTGGGCGACGTTAGCGAATTGTATCATTACGATTTGGGGGATAATCTGCTCGGCGGCGCGCCTTGCGAGGGGGTAAACAGTTTTCAAATCTATAAAGATTACGTATCCAAAGTGGATGGCTTAAACCCCGATTTCTTCTTTAACGCAGGCGTTATTTTGATGAATTTGAAAGCGTTTAGAGAGGAAGGATTCTACGAACAGTTTGCCGACCTTTTGAAAAAATACAAATTCACGGTAATCCAAGACGAAGATTATCTCAACGTGTTGTGTCAAGACCGCGTTTTGCGGTTGCCGAGGGCGTGGAACAAATCGCCCGTTGCACCCGACGTTTTGCCGAGGGAAGATTTGCGTATCGTACATTATTTGATGACGTGGAAGCCTTGGCATTACAGCGATATTCCCTATCAGGAATATTTTTGGGAGTATGCGGAAAAGACGGAATTTTACGATTTGTTGAAAGGTATGAAAGATAGCGCAACGCCTGAAAACGTCGAAAAGGATAAGCAGGTGGAGGCGAACCTCAAAGCGTTAGCCAAGAGCGAAATCGACCGCGTTGACGGCTATTTCAAAACGTACGGAAAATGCTACGGTAAAAAGGCATAAAAAAGAACAGAAAAGGGGTATACCATGGACGAGACGAAGCTTGCGCCCGACCGAATCGAGGTGCTGAAAAAGATAGAGGAATACGAACGGGCAGGGCGGTTTGACGAGGACGTGGAGAATGATCCCCCCGCGCCTGAATTGTTGCCTGATAAGGTGGACTATCTCTGCAAAAAATGGACGAGTAAAATTTCTCGCCGCATTGCAAACCGCGTGGGGGATAGGTTCTTTTTGAATCTTATCAAAAAGGATATTCTCGTAATCGACGGAGTGGAAGGCGAAGAACATTTATCGGCGCTTGCGAACGGCGCGGTGATTACGTGTAATCATTTTTCGGCGTTTGACAATTACGTAGTGTTCCACTGTATTCGTAAGCATTTGCCGAGAAAATATTTGTATAAGATTATCCGCGAGGGGAATTATACGAATTTCCCCGGGCTGTACGGATTTTTATTCCGTCATTGTAACACGTTGCCACTTTCTAGCAATCGCCGTACAATGATGAATTTTATGTCGGCGGTGAACACGCTCCTTAAAAGAGGGGAGAGTATTCTCATCTATCCCGAACAAGGTATGTGGTGGAATTACAAAAAACCCCGTCCTTTCAAGGTGGGCGGTTTTAAAATGGCGTATAATGCAAACGTGCCCGTGTTGCCTATGTTTATCACAATGACGGACGATACGCGCTTGGGGCCTGACGGCTATCCTATTCAGCGTTTTATCTTGCATATTATGCCGCCTATCTATCCCGACAAAACGCTCGGTGGCAAGCTCGGCGCGGAAAAGATGCGTGACGAAGCGTACGCGCTGTGTAAGGCAAAATACGAGGAAGTATACGGCGTGCCGCTCGTGTATACGACGGAAACAGCGTCGGAAACGGCGACGGAAACCGTGGAAAATGCTGCGGCTAAACTCGAGCAGGGCGAGAACGTGGCAAACTGACGAGGAAGAACAAATGAAACTGTATTTGACGATTATAGCGGCGTGCATTTTGCTTATTTCCGCTATCGTGTCCTTGGCGTGCGAAGTGGGCTTTTTATCGACGATAGGGTTTACGACGCTGGCTGTGGTGGCGGTGATAGCCGTGGACGGATTTGTTTCGGGTATGGCGAGGATGATGCCCAAAGCCATCGCAAGACACGATGCAAAGATTTACGTCGTTTCCGCAAAGGAAAAGAAATTTTATGAAAAACTGAAAATTCGCAAATGGAAGGATAAAGTGCCTGAAATCGGGCATTTTACGGGCTTTCGGAAGAATAAGATTGCCGATCCCAAGAGTGTGGAATATCTCGAACGTTTCCTTTTAGAAGCGTGCTACGGCGAAGTGGGGCATTTTTTCAGCCTATTTTTCGGATTTGCGATTTTGTTGCTGTTTCCTATCAGCGACGTTTGGTTTGCAATTTCTATTCCCGTGGCGATTATCAACGTGCTTTTAAATTTGCCCTCGCTGTTTATCTTGCGCTATAATTCTTACAAACTAGAAATACTGCGAAAGAGCAATTTACGAAAACAAAGCCGAGAAAAAACGGCAGACGAAACCATTTAAAAGAATATCCGTACGAAATTCGTGCGGATTTTTTATTTTTTGATATAAAAATCATAGCCGTTTAACGGTGCGAAACAAAGGGTATATACAATAGCCTAAAAAATGCAAAATTTTACAAAAGGATAGGGGCATGTACGCGTTGAAATGGTTTTTGGGTAAAAAAGACGTCGTGTGTTCGTTCAAAAAAGACTATTTTTTACGGCGCGATTAAAAAGGCTGTGAAAAAATGCCAAGAAAAAAAACGAAAAAAAATTAAAAAACTTTCTGAAAAATAAAGGGAAAGAAGAAAGTTTTGTCGAAATAATAATTGTAGATTTTTATTTAAAATAAGGAAATACGTACAAGGAGGGAAAAGACGTGGGAGAAAAAATACTTTGTGTTCGCGAACAGGTATGTGCGAACGAGGAAAAATTCCTTTCGCCGTATGCAAAACGCTCGGCGGATAGTAAGGGCAGAGAACGCGAGGAAAAGCTCTGCGATTTTCGCACCGATTTCCAGCGCGACCGCGATAGAATTATTTACAGTAATTCGTTCAAACGCTTGAAAAACAAGACACAGGTCTTTTTCGCGCCTGAGGGGGATCATTACATCACCCGCCTCACGCACACCTTGGACGTATCGCAAATTGCCCGTTCGATAGCCCGTTCTTTGGCTCTCAACGAAGACCTCGCCGAGGCGATTGCCTTGGGACACGATCTTGGCCATACGCCTTTTGGACACGTGGGCGAACGCGTGCTGGACAAGCTGGCAGATTGCGGCTTTAAACACAACGTACAGTCTGTTCGCGTGGTGGACGTCATTGAAAAAGGGGGCAGAGGGCTTAACCTCACTGCCGAGGTGCGCGACGGGATATTACAGCATAAGAGCTCGGGTAAGCCCGCAACGTTAGAGGGTGAGGCGGTGTCGCTTGCCGACCGTATCGCCTATATCAATCACGACATAGAGGACGCGATTCGCGCGGGGATTTTAAAGGACGAGGATTTACCCAAGGGTGCGGTGGAAACGCTCGGCCATATCACGAAAGAGCGTATCAATACGGCGATTACGGATATTTATCAGCAGTCGAAAGGTCAGCCGCACGTGAAGATGTCGGAAGAAGTGATGTCGGCAACGAACGAGCTGCGTACGTTTATGTTTGAAAGGGTGTACGAGCTGGCGAATAAATCCATACAGGAACGCTCCCAACGTATGCTTTCGCAGATGTTCGCGTATTTTAAAGAACATTTGGATAAACTGCCCCCGCCCTATTTACAGCTACTGGATAATTACGACAAAGAAAGAGTGGTGTGCGATTATCTTTCGGGTATGACCGACCGTTACGCAATCAGCGTTTTCGAGAGCCTGTTCATCCCGTCCACCTTCTCGATAGGAGGTGTGTAACCGTGAACGAAAAAAAGGGTATAGACCAGGAATTTCTCCACGCCCTTAAACAAAAAAACGATATCGTCGAGGTGATTGGCAGCTACGTAAAGCTCGACCGCAAGGGCGGCAATCATTGGGCGTGCTGTCCCTTTCATCACGAAAAAACGCCGTCCTTTTCCGTCAGCGAGGCAGACCAGTTTTACCATTGCTTTGGCTGTGGCGTGAGCGGCGACGTGGTAAAATTCGTGCGAGAGATAGAATCGACGGATTTTATGGGTGCGGTGCGAATCTTGGCGGCGAAGGCAAAAATGCCCGTTCCTGAGAGCAATTACGACACTGAAGAAGCGGCAAAGCGTCGCAAAAAACGCGAGGCGATTGTAAAAATCGTGCTCGATTCCGCAAGGTTTTATCTGTCGAATTTATACAGCGGCGACAAGCGCGCCGACGCGTATTTGCAGTATATTTCAGGGCGTGGCTTAGCGCCGACGACGGTGAAAAAATTTGGGCTGGGCGCGTCGCTCGATTACAATTCCCTGCCCGAATATTTGGCAGGCAAAGGGTATTTTAAAGAGGACCTTATCGATAGCGGTGTGCTGTCCGTCAGTGAAAAGAACGGCAGATTGTACGATTCGCAGGGTGAACGCTTGGTGTTCCCTATCATCAACGCATTTGACGAAGTGGTAGGTTTTAGCGGTAGAAAGCTGGAAAAGGTAAAATTCGGCAAGTATAAAAACACGTCTACGACGTTGCTTTTCGATAAGAGCAAAACGCTATACAACGTCAATCTTTTGAAAAAACTCAAACGCGAACAACCCATAAACGAAGTCATTTTCGTCGAGGGGCAAATGGACGCGATAACGCTGTATCAGGCAGGCTTTAAGAACGTCGTTGCGACGATGGGTACGGCGTTGACGAAAGACCAAGCAAGGCTTGCCAAACGATATACGGACAAAATCCTCATCAGCTACGACGGGGATTTCGCAGGACAAAAAGCCGATTCCAGAGGCTTGGAGATTTTAAAAGAGGCGGGCTTGGAGGTACGCGTCGTGCCGATTCCCGACGGGAAAGACCCCGACGAGGTGGTGCGCGAAAGCCCCGAGGCGTATCAAAAATGTCTGGACGAGGCGATGCCCGTTATCGACTATCGCCTGCACGCTTTGGAACGAAAATTCGATTTGTCGAGGACGGAGGACAAACGCAAGTTTGTTTCGGAGGCGCTCAAGGTCGTTAATGAGGCGGAAAGTGAGAGCGTTAAGGAAGAATTGTTAAAACGCCTGCGCGATAAAACGGGGATTACTTTCCACGCATTAGAGCGCGATTTGCAAAACCTCACGAAAGAAAACACCAAAACGACGATGGAAATCGTGTTGCCGCAAGAGCGGTTTGCCGAGACGGCGGCAGGCACGGACAAACAACGAAAAGCCGTTCGGTTTATTTTGGCGGCAAAGCTGTTCGCCGCGCCGTACGCAAAGGACGTGAACGTGAGCGAACTGCCGCTGACGGACGAGATACACCGTATTATCGCGCGTTATATTTCGGTGCAAGAGGAGAGCGGCACGCGAATACGCCCTAGCGAACTGTTCGAGGTGTTGGATGAGGATTGCGTGGAGCTGAACGAGATTCTCGACCTCAACTACGGGGACAAGCTGACGGGCGAAGTGGCGGAGCGGTTTTTTATCGACAGCCTGAAAACGTTGCAAAGCGAAGCGATTGAAAAAGAAATCGCGAGCTTGAACAAGGCGTACGCCGAGGCGACGGAAGAAGAGGAGAAAAAACGTATCGCCAAGCGTTTGGGTGAGTGTATCCAAAAGAAAAATGCGTTGAAAAAGAGCTAAAAAATAGACAAGGCTCAAAAAAAGATAAGAAAAAACAGAACAACTGTTTCGGTATAAACGGAGGATAAAAAAGTGAATATATCCGAGCAAAAACTCAATGAAATTTTGACAGGTATCATCAGCAACTACGGTAAAAAGGGTAGCATTTCCACGAACGCGCTTTGCGATATTATGGAAAAATACGATACGAATCCAAACCAGATTGATTACGTATACAAGGCGCTTGGGGAAGCCGGTATCCAAATCGTAGACGAGGATCAAAGGGATAAAGAGCTGTTTGAACAGGCACTTTCCGATATCGGACTTGACGATCCCGTAAAGATGTACCTCAAAGACATTGGCCGTGTGCCTTTGCTGTCGGCGGAAGAAGAGGTCGACCTTGCAAAGCGTATGCAGGAAAACGACGAGGCGGCGAAAAAACGTCTTTCGGAGGCGAACTTGCGTTTGGTTGTTTCCATCGCAAAACGCTACGTAGGGCGCGGTATGCTCTTCCTTGATTTGATTCAAGAGGGCAACCTTGGTTTGATGAAGGCCGTGGAAAAATTCGATTATCAAAAGGGTTTCAAATTCTCCACGTACGCAACGTGGTGGATTCGTCAGTCGATTACGCGTGCGATTGCCGACCAAGCGCGTACGATTCGTATTCCCGTGCATATGGTGGAAACGATTAACAAATTGACGCGCGTACAACGCGTTTTGTTGCAAGAGCTTGGCAGAGAGCCGACGCCTAGCGAAATCGCGGAAAAGATGGGCGTTACGGAAGAACGTGTACGTGAAATCCAAAAAATCGCGCAAGATCCCGTGTCTTTGGAAACGCCTATCGGCGAGGAAGAAGACAGCCACCTTGGTGATTTTATCGAGGATGAAAAGACGACGACGCCTAGCGACAGCGTAGCGTTTACGATGCTCAAAGAACAGCTCCTTGGGGTGCTGGATACGCTGACGCCGCGCGAAGAAAAGGTGTTGCGTCTTCGCTACGGTATTGACGACGGCAAGCCCAGAACGCTGGAAGAAGTGGGCAGAGAATTTAACGTAACGCGTGAACGTATCCGTCAGATTGAGGCGAAAGCGTTGAGAAAGCTCCGTCATCCCTCGCGTAGTAAAAAGCTGAAGGATTTCTTGGAATAATGGCGTACAGCAAGCGTATCGACGTGCTGTGTTCCTTGCTCACGAGAGCGGAAACGTTTGCGGACGTGGGTTGCGATCACGGCTACTGTTCGGAATATATGCTAAAAAACGGACTGTGCGAACGGGCGATTTTGTCCGATATCAGCAAGGGTAGCCTTGCCAAAGCGGAAAAATTGCTGGCGGAATACGTGCAATCGGGCAAGGCGGTAGCGGTGCTTGGCGATGGTTTTTTGGGCGTGCCCTCGGATACGGACGAAGTGCTGATTGCCGGCATGGGCGGCTGTGAAATCGTGTCTATTTTATCGGATAAAAAGTACGGTTTTATGCCCAAGAGATTTGTTTTTCAGCCTATGCACGATGGGGAAAAATTACGTCGGTATATCCTCGAAAACGGTGGGTATATCGAACGAGATTTTACCTTTTTCGACGGAAAATTTTACGACGTCATCGTCGGTGGAAAATCGGGAAATGGGAATCAAACGCGCGCATATACTCCCGCGGAGTATGAATTCGGCAGGGAAAACCTCGAAAGTATGCCCGAGGCGTTCGTAAAAAAGATAGAAAAGCAGCTGAAAAACACACGCAAATATTTATCCTGTGCAGGTTTGCAAGAGGATAGCGTGAAAGAGTTGCAAGAAAGAACGGAGAAATTACAAGGAGTGCTCAACGGTGAAATTAAGTGAGATTTATGCAATCGCAAACGCTATCGCGCCAAAATCGCTCAGCGACGAATATTGCGCGCAAGCAGGCGCGTACGATAACAGCGGCGTGCTTGTGGACGCAGGCGAAGAAATCGTGGGTGTTTTGTTTTCGCTCGATCTTAGCGATGGGGCGATTGATAGGGCGATTGAAATGGGCGCGAATCTGATTCTTACCCATCATCCTATGATTTACGGCAAGATTGACCACGCGCGCCTCGATGGCGACAACCTCACCGAAAGAAAGCTGGTGAAATGTCTGAAAAAAGGCATTTCCGTTATTTCTATGCACTTGAATTTGGATTGCGCCGAGGACGGAATTGACGAGAGCCTTATGCAGGGCGTTATGCTCTCGGCTGCGAAAACGACGGGGGCAGGTATGGATGTAACGCAAAAAAAGCCGCAAGAATCGACGGCGGTGGCGGTGATGCATCCACTCTCGCAAGGCGGCTATGGACGTGTGTATGACGTAGAGGAAACGACGCTTGGCGCGCTCGCGGAAGAATTGAAAAAGACCTTTTCGTCCCAACGTATTTTCTTTTACGGCGATAGAAAGAGAACAATTTCGCGCGCGGCGAGCTTTTGCGGCGCAGGTGTAGACGAGGGAACGTTGCAGTTTGCGAAAAAGCAGGGCGCGGACGTTATGATTTCGGCAGATTTCAAGCATCATTTTATTACGGGGGCTTTGGAATCGGGTATGGCGGTAATCGTTTTGACGCATTATGCGTCGGAGGAATACGGCTATAAAAAATATTATGAAAAAATCCGTAGACAGATAGGGATACCGTGTGCGTATCACACGGACGAACATCTGTTGTAACGGGAGGAGATATTATGTCACAGTTACAGGCTATTTTAAAGTATCAGGAAATCGACAAGGATCTGTACAAAATGGAAAGAGAACTTGCCGGGTGCGACGAGAGAAAAGAGTACGTAAAGCTGAAAAAGTTTTTAGAGACTGCACCTGAAAAGTTGGATTCCTTGGAAGCAAAGGCAGTCGCGCTCAAAGCAGAGGCGGTGGAGCTTTCCAAAAAGTACGTTGCTACGGAAGAAACGTTGAAAGATTTCGAGCACCTTGACGAGTTGGTGACGGGCGGCGCGGACATTGCGTTCTATAAGAAAAAAGCGCAGTCGATTGTCGATCAGCTGAAAAAGATTAAGGCAGATCTCAACGTCTTGACGACGAACGTCAAAGAAACGGACGAGGAATATCAAAAGCTGAAAAAGCAGGTTATTTCCGCGCAGAAACAATATCCTGAGGCTTCGGAAAAATATAAAGCGGTGAAGGCGGCGAAAGAAGCGGACAGAAAGGCGATTGAGGCGCAACTTGCGACGATTGCCAAAGAAATTTCCGCGGAAACGATGGAAAAATATCAAACGAAACGAAAGGAGCGTATTTTCCCCGTCGTGGGAGAATTGATGGGTAATCGATGTCCGTTCTGCAGTATGGAACCGCCGCTTGCCGCGCGGAACAAACTGACGGGCGGCGGCACGATTGAGTGTGACAACTGTCACCGTATTATTTTCAGCAAGTAATTGTAGAAAAGATAGACGAAAGAAGATTGAAAAGATAACGAAGCACGTTTTTTTCTATCGTGGCATAGGATAAAAGGTGCAGAAAATAAAGGCGAAGATTCATTTAAAGCATATACGAGAGAACGCGCAATCGTTCGCGAAAGCAGGCAAAAAGCTGTGCGCGGTGGTGAAAGCCAACGCTTATGGACACGGCGCGGAAGAGGTGGTCGGTGCTTTGGAAGGGGTAGTGGACGCGTTTGCCGTTGCACTGTTAGACGAAGCGATAGCCATACGCGCCGCGGCGTGCGGCAAGGATATTTTAATCTTTACGCCGCCCACGACGGTGGAAGAAACGTTGACGATAGCGGAGGATGGCTATATCGCGACCGTACCCGACCTTTGGACGGCAAAACTGCTTTGCCACGTTAGCGCTACGTATAAAAAGCCAATACGAGTACATTTGAAAGTGAATACGGGCATGAACCGATACGGCATGAACAAGAGTATGCTGGGCAGAGTGTGCACGCTGTTGAAAAGACAGCCGCTTGTAAAGGTGGAGGGAATATACACGCATTTGTATTCGCTCTGCGTGGAAACGGCGGAACGTCAGCGTGAACTGTTTATGGAAATGCTAACGGTGTGCAAACGCTATTTTTTGGGCGTCATCGCGCACATGGGTGGCACGTATGCCGCTTTGTTGGGCGAAAAATTTGCCTTTGATATGGTGCGTGTCGGGCTTGGTTTGTATGGGTATTTGCCGCAAAACGCCGAGGTGGACGAAAGCGTTACAAATCGTTTGAGTTTGCAAAAAGGTATGACAGTATACGCGCCGATTGTTTGTACGCGCGCGCCGTCCTTTGGCGGCGTTGGGTATGGAAACGAGTGGACGCGTGACGAGTTAAACGGTGTGCGGCTCAACGTGTGTCGGTTTGGCTATGCGGACGGATTTTTACGGCAAAAGTCGAACGGTGTAGACGGCTGGGAGAACAACGCGAATGCTTTGTGTATGGACGTTTGTATACGCAAGGGAGCAAAGAAACGCGGCGA
Source organism: Clostridia bacterium (assembly GCA_017507005.1). Classification (GTDB taxonomy): domain Bacteria; phylum Bacillota; class Clostridia; order Christensenellales; family Borkfalkiaceae; genus Scatosoma. The sequence continues at coordinate 65,575 of JAFWBT010000026.1, forward strand.
GTGGATTCCCGTGCTTATCGACGCAGACGAAACGGCAAAAACGGCAGGCACAATCTCGTATGAAACGTTGTGCGCGGCAACCCGCCGTGCGGAGTGTGTGTATGATTACGAATAAACTACGTTTCGTGGAAACGGAGGAAGACGGCTCGCAAACGGTGCAGAAAAAGAAAGCTCGTTTGCGCGCGTACATGAAAGAGCGGCGCGGCAATAATGAAAACCGCGACGTAAAAGAACGGCTGCAAATAGAAAATTTTTTCAAGGCGTTAGAAGGGATTTTTCCTAAAAGCATAGGGGCAGGTATGCGACGAACGTTTTTCGTGTACCTTTCCTATTCCTTGGAAACGCCGACGGACGGGCTAATTGAACGGCTGATAGCGGACGGACAAGCCGTGTGCTGTCCACGCGTGGAAGGCGTAGAAATGTCTGCCGTAGAATACGGAGAGGATTTTTCGTTGTCCGAGCGTGGCATACGCGAGCCGATAGGAAAAACGTACGACGGCGCAATCGACGTAATCGTATTGCCGTTGTTGGCGGTGGACGAGCGCGGCGCAAGGTTAGGCTACGGCGGCGGCTATTACGATCGGTTTTTAAAGGCGCATCCAAAGGCGAAACGTATCGCTTTTTGTTACGATTTCCAAATCGTGCGCGAAGTCCCGACGGAGCTACACGACGAAAAAGTGGACGTAATCGTTACGGACAAGCGCGTGTTATTCATAAAGCGGTGATAAGAGCCACGAAAACAAGTAAAACGGCGTTAAAAACGACTCATAAAGAATAAAAATTAAAACAATATAAATACATCGGAGAAAACGAATATGGCAAATGTGAAAAAGCAACTCAAAAAATTCGGCAGACAGGTTTGGGAGCTGTATAAAAGCTCGCTGATGCCTGCGTTTATGTATCTTTGCGCAGGTATGATACTGATGTCGATTACGATGAAAGGCGACAAAGTAGGCGAAATTCAGTGGGACAATTCCAAACTGCTGTGGACGATTGTTTGTTCGGTCGGCGCGGCGGCGTATAATGCGCTCGTTATGTGGGCGAACGGCGGTCAGCAGTATGAAATGCTCGTTTCGGGGAATATGAAACGTATGTCGGCGCAATACGGCGAGGGGTATAAGATTTCCACGCATAAAGAGTGGAAAGAATACCGTCCTTGGAAAGGCTTTGTAATCGGCGCGTTGATTGGTATTTACGCACTCATCACGGCGTTGTATTTCGGGCTGAACCAAGATTGGATTGACAGCTCTTTGGGCGGTAGCGAACACGGCGTAGCGGGCAGTACGTACGGCGTATTGGTCGTAATCGGCATACTCATTTCCGGCTGGACGATTTTGCCTTTCTTGTATATCAATATGGGCGGCGTACACGTTAGCTATTTCCTGTCGGCGTTGTTCGTGCTGTTGCCCATTATCGTTTCGGGTGTGTTCTATATCGCAGGCGCGTATGCGCGCCGTAACAAAGCGCTCCGTCAACAAATGATTGCCGAACAGCAAGCAAAAGCCACGGCGGAAAAAGAGAAGAAAATTAACTATGGCGGCTTGCCTGGTACGAAACCGAAAAAACGTAAATGATAGGGGCATGTACGCGTTGAATTAAAAAATACGCGTCCTACATAGGTTGAAATATACCTTACAAAAGGCGAAAAAACAACGGAGCGAACGGCTATGAGAATTATCGGCGGAAAATATAGAAGCAGAGTGCTTGCGGAGTTCCCGGGCGAGGACGTGCGTCCTACGTCCGACCGTGTTCGCGAGTCGCTGTTTAATATCCTCGCGCTAAAAATGTACGGCGCGCGCGTACTCGATTTGTTTTCCGGCAGCGGCGCGTTGGGCTTGGAGAGTTTGTCGCGCGGCGCGAAAGAGGTCGTGTTTAACGATTGTTCAAAAGATAGCCTTGCGATTTTGAAAAAGAATTTGGCGGCACTTAAAATTCCCGTAGGCGGCGACGAGGCAAAGGTATATAATTACGATTTCACCGTTTGTTTGGAAACACTGCGCGGGGAGTTCGACTTGATTTTGATTGATCCGCCTTACCGATTTGATTATGGTGTCGCGGCACTCAAAAAGATAGCGCAAAAAGGCTTGCTTTCTGACGGCGGTATTGCCGTATACGAGCGCGATCGTCCCTTTGAGGGGGAGATAGACGGCTTGGAAAAATACGACGAGAGAAAGTACGGAAAGACGTATTTGACCTTTTTCAAACGCGCCTAAACGCGGCGCATAGTAGCGTATAAACGTAGCGCATAAATGACGTAGCGCCTAAACGCGGAGTAGGGGTAAAAAAGGAGCGAAAAGATGAACACTGAAAAGAAAAAATGTATTTTTGCCGGCACGTTTGATCCGCCTACGCTGGGGCATAAGGCGCTGATAAAGGACTGCTTGCGGCTGTTTGACGAAGTGGTGGTGGCGATTATGGTCAATCCTGCGAAAGCACCCTATTTTACGGTGGAACAGCGCAAGGAAATGCTGGCGTTGACGGTACAAAACGAGCGTATGCGCGTAATCGATTTCGAGGGTACGGCGGCGGAATTACTGCAAAAAGAAAACACGAAATTTTACGTGCGTGGTATTCGCAACGGCATAGATTTAGACTATGAAAACGCTAATTTTTACGCGAGTAAAAAGCTCGATTCCGAGCTAGTGACGTTGTATTTACCCTGCCCGCAAGAATTGTTGCACGTTAGCTCGTCTATGGTGAAAAACAGCCTCAAATTTGGCACACCGATTGACGAATACGTAACCAAAGAAGTGAAAGAATATATCCAAAAAGTGAGAAAATAAACGAAAGAAGAGGAGAAAAAGTATGTTAGAAAAGCAATATTTTATTTCCGAACCCGAAGAATTTATAGCGGAATCTCCTTTAACGGCGGAGATGAAAGAGGTGAAAAAACACCGCGACCAAGAAATTCGCGACGCTATTTCGGGCAGAAGCGACAAAATGTTGATTATCGTAGGCCCTTGCTCCGCGCACGAGCCTGCGCCGACGCTTGAATACATTTCACGCCTTGGCAAGCTGAACGAAAGGGTGAAAGAAAAGCTCGTTATCGTGCCGCGTATTTACACGAACAAACCGCGTACGAAAGGCGTAGGATATAAGGGTATGTTTTTACAGCCCGATCCCGAGGGGGCGGCGGATATCGCAAGAGGGATTCGCAGTATCCGTTCCTTACATCTTGCGGCAATTAACGAATCGGGCTTGACGTCGGCGGACGAGATGCTCTATCCCGAAAACACGGCGTACGTGGAAGACCTTTTGTCCTATCACGCCGTTGGCGCGCGTAGCGTAGAAGACCAGCTCCATCGCCAAGTAGCGAGTGGTATCGACGCGCCCGTTGGCTTGAAAAATCCTATGAGCGGTAACATTATCGCTCTCGTGAATTCGATTTTTGCGGCGCAGAGCCCGCAGATTTTCAAATACAGAAACTATCAGGTTAGCTCGGACGGCAATCCGTACGCGCACGCGATTTTGCGTGGCGGTGTGGACGGCGCAGGTGCGGACGTACCGAATTTCCATTATGAAACGGTGATGCAGCTAGAAGAAATGTATCGTGGCAGTAATCTTGAAAATCCTGCAATCGTAATCGACTGCAATCACTCTAATTCGGGCAAGCAATTCAAACAGCAAATCCGTATCGCCGAAGAAGTAATGCAAAATCGTCGCTTCGACGCCGATTTCAAGAAAATCGTAAAAGGCTTTATGATTGAGAGTTTTTTGGTCGAAGGCAGTCAAAAACACGACGAAGTATTCGGCAAATCCATCACCGACCCTTGTCTGGGGTGGGAGGATACGGAGAGGTTGTTGCTCGATCTCGCCGACCAAGTGTAAAACGGCGGATTTACGGCGCAATACCTTTACAAGAGGCAACCAAACGGCGGATTTACGGTGCAATGCTTTGTCAGGCTTGCGTTTTGGCATTTTTATTCAAATTGTAAAATTTTTACCAACAGAGGGTATATATGAAAATAGCATTTTTAGGGCCAGAGGGGAGCTATTCCCATTTGGCGGCAAAAGAATTTTTAAAGACGGAGTCCACGGGCAAAAAATCCGTGAACGATTGGGATGAGTGTATTCCGTTCCGCAATTTCCCCGAAGTGCTGGCGGCGGTGTCGTGTGGCAGAGTGGACGCGGCGGCAGTGCCCATTGAAAACAGTCTGCAAGGCGGGGTGTTGCAAAATCTCGATTTGTTGCAAAGTTCCACCGATTTGTACGCAGTAAAAGAGGCGATTATTCGCGTTGACCATCGCTTAATTTATAAAAAGGGTGTTAAATTTTCCGAAATCGGCCGTGTGTATTCGCATCGTCAGGCGCTCGATCAGTGTGCGGGATTTTTAACGAAAGAAATGCCGTTCGCTTCCTTGCGCGAGGCGGAATCTACGGCGTTTGGCATTTCGCGCGCAATGGAAGACGATTCGGGAAAGAGCGCGGCTATCGCAGGCGCGCACGCGGAAAATTTGCGTTCGGGCTTTGTGATGAGCGAGGAAAGTATCTCTGACGAGAAAAATAATTTCACCCATTTCTTACTCGTGAAAAAGGGCGAAGATAGCTTGCCGCAAACGAGCGAGAGAGTGTTCTTCTCCGCTGTTTGTCCGCATCGTCCGGGAAGTCTGCTTGCGCTCCTTGAAATTATTGCGAAATACGGCATTAATATGACCAAAATTGAGAGCCGTCCTGTGAAAAATAGCCCTGGTGATTATCGTTTCTTTATCGAGGCAGATTGCAATCTTCGTTCTGCGCAGGTGCGAGAAATGTTAGAATCGATTAAAGAAAATACCTTGGAATGCAAGTTGCTCGGGGCATATAATCACAACTAAAAACAGAGGGGGATATCCCCAAAAGGGCGTATTCATCTCGTACATGGTATGCCCGTTTTCTTCTTTTGAAAGGAAGAATAGGCTGTGCGCTTCCCTTGTTTTAGGGAGCGAAAGGAGAATAAATGAAAAAATTAGGTTTTGCTTTGGGGGCAGGTGGCGCGCGAGGTGTCGCGCATGTCGGTTTTTTACAAGCGATGGAAGAAGCGGGAATTGTGCCCGATTATATTACGGGCTGTTCGATGGGTTCGGTCGTGGGGGCGGCATACGCGGCAGGCGTATCCGTGGAAACGATGCGAAAAGCGACGTGCAGCCTGCGTTGGTTTGATTTGATAGCGCCGACGAAAAAACGCGGCGGTTTGTTTGATACGTGGAAGATGCGTAGAATGTTGTCCCATTATCTCGGCGACGTGACGTTTGACGAGCTGAAAATCCCGTATCATTGCATTGCCGTGGATATGATAACGCAGAGTGTTGTCGAATTTTCCGAAGGCAGCGTTTTGGACGCGGTGGTGGCTTCGTCCTCTATTCCGTCGTTGTTTCGTCCTACGGAAAAGGACGGGAAAAGATTGATTGACGGCGGCATATTAGAGCGCGTGCCTTTTGAACAAGTGAAAAAAATGGGCGCGGACGTCGTGGTTGCCGTGGACGTTTTGGGTTGGAGAGAGTGCAAAGAAGAAATGCCGGGCACGATAGGCGTATTGCTGGAAATGCTCGACATTATGGACAATCACCGCACCCGCCGTCGGCATAAGGAAAACGAAGATATTATTGATTTTTGGTTAGAACCCGAGCTTGGGGATATGAGCCAGTATTCTTTCAAGAAATTTGATTTTGCCTATGAAAAGGGATACGAGCTGGGCAAGGCGAACGCTGAAAAAATAAAAGCGGCATTACAATAAACGAAAAACGCAAAGTTAAACGAATGTGCCGTAAAAATTGCGGCAAAAGAGAACGGATATGGATTTATTTGATTTTAACAAAACGGAAGAAAACGCAAGACCGCTCGCCGAGCGTATGCGCGCGAATTCCTTAGAGGAATTTATCGGGCAAAAGCATATCGTTGCGGAAGGCTCGTTGTTGCGCCGCGCCATCGCGACTGATCGTTTGGGCAGCTGTATTTTTTGGGGCCCTCCGGGATGTGGAAAAACGACGCTCGCGAATATCGTTGCGCTGACGACGAACGGAGAATTTATAAAATTGAACGCCGTTAACGCAGGGGTGGCAGACGTAAAAAAAGCCGTCGAAACGGCGCGTGAAAACCTGCGTTTGTACGGTAAGCGCACCTATCTTTTGCTGGACGAGTGTCATCGTTTTAATAAGACGCAGAGCGATTCGTTGTTGCCTGCAATCGAGCAGGGTACGATTATTTTTATTGGCTCGACGACGGAAAATCCCTACGCTTCGATGACGGCGGCTATCGTATCGCGCTGTCGGGTGTTTGAATTTAAACATCTCACCAACGAGGATATTGAAGGGGCGTTGTACGCGGCGCTGAAAAACCGCCATAAAGGGCTGGGGAAACAGAAGATTGCGGCGGATGAGGACGCGATAAAACATATAGCGAATATGGCGGGCGGCGATTTGCGTTCGGCGTATAACGCTTTGGAGCTGGCGGCGTTGACGACGGTGCCCGACAGCGAAGGGAACGTGCGTATTACGCTTGCGGACGCCGAACAATCTATTCAAAGAAAAGCGCTCTCGTATAACGAGGATTCCTATTACGATTTCCTTTCGGCGTTTTGTAAATCCCTGCGCGGCAGTGACGCGAACGCGGCGCTGTATTACGCAATGCGTTTAATCGAGGGCGGTTGCGATCCTATGCTGGTGGCGCGGCGGCTTGTTGTGCACTCGGCGGAGGACGTTGGTATGGCAGACCCTCGCGCGTTACAAATTGCCACGTCGGCAATGTACGCGTTAGAAAAAATAGGCTATCCCGAAGCGCGTATTCCCTTGTCGGAGGCGATTATATACGTCTGCGAGGCGGAAAAGAGTAATTCCGTCGTAGAGGCAATGTATGCGGCGATTGCGGACGCGCGTGAAACGCGTGACGATAACATACCGTCCTATCTCAAAGACAATAGCTATGGCAGTAAAGAGGATAAAAACAATTCCAAAGCGTATAAATATCCGCACAATTACGGCGGCTACGTCGAACAGCAGTATTTGCCCGATTCTTTAAAGGACAAGGTGTACTACGTGCCGAACGACCGCGGGTATGAAAACGAAGTGAAAGAGATACGTAAAAGAAAGGGTAAGAAAAGCTAAAACGAGCATACCATGTACGCGTTGAAATAATAAAGAACGCATCCATGTACGAGTTTAACGAGAAGATAAGGAGTAGATAGATATGAAGTGTTTGTATTGTGATTGCACGGACAGCAAGGTGGTGGATTCGCGTTCGGCGGACGACGATAGAACGATAAGACGCCGTCGGGAGTGTACGGGCTGCGGCAGACGTTTTACGACGTATGAAACGATAGAAGTAACCCCCGTGTTGGTGGTGAAAAATAACGGTACGCGTCAATCGTACAACGCGGAAAAAATCCGCAACGGCATTATCAAATCGTGTGAAAAACGTCCCGTACCTATGTCGGTAATTGATGATATGGTGGCGGATATTTCCAAGCAAGTGTATAACAGTATGGAAAGCGAAGTCACGACGAAAGCCATAGGAGAAATGGTGATGGAACGCCTGAAAAAGGTGGACGAAGTATCGTACGTCCGTTACGCGTCCGTCTACCGTTCGTTTAAAGACCTTTCCTCGTTTATGTCCGAATTAAAACAAATGATGAAAGCGGACAAAGCCGAGAAAAAGAACGGCAATAATTAAGATTTTGGCGAGATAGAATAAATAAAAACGTATGGAGAAAGTTATGAAACAGACGAAACGCGTTTTGGTTGGCGGCGTAGCAGTCGGCGGCGGAGAACGGATAAAGATACAATCGATGACGACGACGAAAACGGCGGACGTGGAAAAGACGGTGGCGCAAATCACCGCGCTGGAAAACGCAGGCTGTGAAATCGTGCGCGTAGCGGTGGCGGACGAGGCGGATGCGTTGGCGATAAAAGCGGTCGTGTCCAAAATAAGAACGCCGCTCGTTGCCGATATCCATTTCTCGCCAAAGCTCGCCGTTATGGCGATAGAAAACGGCGCGAATAAAGTGCGTATCAATCCCGGTAATATCGGCGGCGAACAGGAAATAAAATACGTTGCGGATTGTATCAAGGCGCACGGGATTCCCGTTCGCGTCGGCTCGAACACGGGCAGTATTGAAAAGACGTTTTTGGAAAAGTACGGCAGGAGCGAACGCGCCTTGGTAGAGAGTGCGCTTTATAACGTCGGGATTTTGGAAAAATTCGGCGTGCGCGATATCGTTATTTCGGTAAAGGCGTCGGACGTACCGCTCACCGTGCGCGCGTATACGTTGCTTTCAGAGCAGACGGACTATCCTTTGCACCTTGGCGTAACGGAGGCAGGCACGATAGAGGCAGGCATTGTAAAGAGCGCCGTAGGGATAGGCAGTCTTTTATTAAACGGTATCGGGGACACTATTCGCGTGTCGTTGACGGACGATCCCGTGCGCGAAGTATACGCGGCGCAAAATATCCTGCGCGCCTGCGGTATGGACGAGGAATTCGTCGAAGTGGTATCCTGCCCGACGTGCGGTCGCTGTACGTGGGAGAGTATGACGCTCGCGAATAAAGTGACGGAATTCGTGCGTCCGTATAAAAAACGCGCGAAAATCGCCGTAATGGGCTGTGTGGTAAACGGCCCGGGCGAGGCAAAGGACGCGGATTTGGGAATAGCCGGCGGCAACGGTTTTTGTATGCTCTTTAAAAAAGGTGAAGTGTATAAAAAGGTGACCGCAAAAGATGCAGAAGAGGAATTTTTGAAGGAAATAAGGTTGTTGTTAGATGGCGAATAAATTAGAACAGTACTTAGAAGAAATCCGTGGCGCGGACGGCTTAAAAAACGCGATTTTGTGCGGTATTTCCGTTCGTAAACGCGATCAGGCGGCGGAATTTTTCCTCGTCACGGATAAAACGTATACGTCGATAGAGGAAACGCGCGCAAGGGAAATCACGCAAAAATATCTCCCCGACGGCTTTACGGCGTACGTGCGTATCGTCAAGCGTGTGCCTGATGAAAAGATAGTAAGAGAGAAAATATTAGAATATATTCGCAGTACGTTTCCTGCGGCTGCGGCGTTTTTGGAAGAGGAACATATCCACGTGGAAATGCTGGGTAGCGGCGCGAATTTTTACGTCGATATCGCCTCGGGTGAGCAATCGCTGTTTTCTTCGGGAAAAATACTCGACGAGGTAAGCAGGTATTTGTCGAGCGTGTATTGCGGCAGTTTTTACGGCAACGTTCGGCTGGTGGAAAAGACGCGCGACGAGAGCGTTTTAGACGAGTTTCCCGAGGTGGAAGAGAACGAGGACGCGCCCGTGGAAATTCGGCGTTTCCCTATCTGTGATTACGAAAAAATCGACGGCGTGGACGAACCGCAAAAAACGGCGGTGTATATGGCGGACGCGCTGAACGTAGACGGCACGTATTCCATTTGCGGTACGGTGACGTATATCGAAGAAATCGAATACACCAAACACAACGAAAAAACGGGCGAGGACGTAAAGAAAACACGTTTCTCTATTACGCTCACCGACGAAACGTTTTCTATGCGTATGACCTATTTCCCCAAGAAAGCGACGGTGGATAAGGTGCGCGAGATTAAGACGGGTGATAAGATTGTCGTGACGGGCAGTAACGAAGAATTTAAAGGCTCGAAATCGTTTAAGGCGGCGAAAATCAATTTCGGCGCGCCGCCCGAGGGCTTTACGCCCGAGGCGAGAAAGGGCAAGCCCGTACCCAAGGCATACCACACGGTATTCCCCGAAGAATACGTCGATTATACGCAGGCAGGGCTGTTTGACAACCTCAACAAGCCTGAGGATTTGAAAAAAGGCACGTTCGTCGTGTTCGACTTGGAAACGACGGGCTTGAATAACAATCCCGCGATGGGTAGGATGGACAAGATTATCGAAATCGGCGCGGTGAAAATCGTCGGCGGTGAGATGCGGGAAAAATTCTCCTCGTTTATCGCCTGCAAAGAACGTCTTTCGCCTGAAATTATCGATTTGACGGGTATTCACGACGAGGATTTGTACGGCGCGCCCGAGGTGGATAAGGTGTTGGCGGACTTCTTTAAATTTGCCGACGGGGCAATTCTCGTTGGGCATAACGTCGGCTTTGACTACCGTTTCGTGCATTATTACGGCGAGCAAAACGGCTATATGTTCGATCATAAACAAATGGACACTTTACATTTAGCGCAAGAGGTGTTGCGCGGACTTTTGCCTAATTACAAACTCAATTCCGTAGCTGATTATTACGGTTTTACGTTTAATCATCATCGCGCGTTCGACGACGCGTGCGTTACGGCGAAAGTATTTATTGAGCTAGTAAAGGCGAAAGGGCATTTATAAGAATACGCCGATAACGGCGAAAAGGGGCAAAGATATGCAGGGCAGACGGACGAAAGTGTATTTAGAAAGGCTTGTAAAAGAAAAGAAAATCCCGTATATGGATATTCTCGTGCAAAGGGAACACGAACCCATATTGCGCCATTTTATTTCGCTGAACGGGCAGGCGACGGGCAAGGAACGGTTGTTTTTATATTCCGCGACTAAACCGATGACGGTGGCGTGCGCGTTGTCGCTGATAGAGGAAGGTCGGCTGTCGCTGGACGACGAAGTGTCGAAATATCTGCCTGCGTATGCGAATACGTTTTTAGAGGGCGGCGCGCCTACGAAAAATAAAATGACCGTGCGGCATCTTTTTACGATGTCGGGTGGGCTTTCTTATAACGTCAATACTCCTGCGGTGCAAAAGCTGTTGAAAGAAACGGACGGCAAAGCGGATACCGTGTCCCTCGTGCAGGCGTTCGTGAAAGAGCCTTTGCTCTTTGAACCGGGCGAGCGTTTTGAATATAGCCTTTGTCACGACGTCTTGGCGGCGGTGGTGGAAGTGGTGGCGAAAAAACGCTTTTCGGAAGTGATGCAAGAGCGTGTATTCTCGCCCCTGGGTATGTCGAATACGGGTTTTCACACGCAAAACGACGCTCCGATGGAACGGCAATATTTGGCGGATAAATCGGGTAAAATCGTCGAAATAGAATGTGAAAATTTCTTGGTGCTGAGTGAAACTTACGACAGCGGCGGCGCAGGCGCAATCGGTTGCGTGGAGGATTATGCGAAATTTGCCGATGCAATGGCTTGCGGCGGTGTTGGCGCAAACGGCGCGAGGATTTTGAAGGAAGAAACGGTGGCGCTTATGCGGAGCAACACGCAGGGCTCGGCAGGTGTGGAGAGTACGTTTACCTGCGTGCAAGGCGAAGTGTACGGCTATGGGCTTGGCGTGCGGACGAGAAAATACGCGACGGATTGGGGCTTGCCCGTGGGCGAGTTCGGTTGGGATGGTGCGGCAGGTATGTATTTGCTGGCAGACCCCGAACATAAGATTTCAGTGGTGGTCGGTATGCACGTAAGAGGTTGGCCGTACGTTATAAACGGCGAGCACTTGCGGCTTACGCAATGCGCCTATGAGGATATGAAGGAAGAAGGCTTACTGTAAAGGAAAAATTGATGATGAAAAATGCAAAAAAGGTTTTGATAAGCGTGTTGGCAGTGCTGACGTTTGGCGTTTCGTATTTGACGGCTTGCGGCGCGGCGGGCAGCAACGCGAATAGCGGCGTGGAGAATAGCAATTCTTCTGTCTTAGAAAGGACGAGCGAGAGTGAAACGGCTAGTTCATCGGATTTTACGAGCGATAGCGAAGAGGAAACGTCCTCTGAACTGTCCTCTGAATCGTCCTCTGAAAGCTCGCCCGAAACGGAAAGAGAGCCGAGCGAGGGGTTGGCTTACGAGTTGAGCGAAGACGAGGAATATTATATCGTGACGGGTATCGGTGATTGTACGGATGCGGACCTCGTTATTCCTGCAACGTATGACGAGTTGCCCGTGAAAGAAATCGCGGAGAACGCCTTTTACGATGCTGACCGTTTAATGAGTGTAGTAATCGGCGACAATATTACAACGATTGGTGAGAGCGCGTTTTCCACTTGTAGCTGTATCACGAGCGTGACGTTGGGCAGTAGTGTCAAGACGATTGGCGTCAGCGCGTTCAACGCGTGTAAAGCCCTGACGAGCGTGACAATCCCTAGCGGCGTTTTGGAGATTGGGGCGCACTCGTTTGGTTGGTGTAGTGGTTTGAAAGAGGTAACGATAGCGGATAGCGTGACGAAAATCGGGGATTCGGCGTTCGTGATGTGCGAAGCGTTGGAAACTATCACGTTCGAGGGCGGCGTAGAAAGCTGGACGGCGGTGGAAAAGGGCGCAAACTGGGCGTTTAGAATCGTTGCGACAAAGGTCGTGTGTAGCGACGGAGAAGGGGAGATATAAAGAGTGAATTGCCTGCGGCGTGACTTGTTTTTTTGCAAAACGTGAATTGCGTTCGTTGAACGCGTGAATTGCAAAGCGTTGCTTTGCGTTGCGGCTAGGTTTTATATTGTTATTGCGAGCGTAGCGCGGCAATCTCGTAAAAAATACGGCAATCAATACGTCCCTTACGAGTAAAGCGCGCGAAAAGAAATTTTTGCTAAAATAGGCGTAAAATGCTTGCGTTTTGCTTATAATAATGTTATAATAAGGGTACTTAATAGTTCAGTAATGAGTATTGAGAGTGGTCTTGCGCCACTCTCAATATTGCTGTAAGGGGATATTTTTATGAAAACGAAACCGATTACGGACGTACAGGCGGCTTTGCAGCCTATCGCGGACGAAATGGAAATCGAGATTGTCGAGGTCGAATTTAAGCAAGGGAAAGAGCCTGCGCTCACCGTCTATATCGATATGGAAGGCGGCGTCGATTTGAACGCTTGCGAGAAATTCCACCGCGCAATCGACCCGATTTTGGACGAACTCGACCCGACCTTTGGCGAGCCTTACACCCTCAACGTATCCAGCCCCGGCTTAGATAGGCCCTTGAAAACGGATCGCGATTATCAAAAATGTATGGGTAAAAAGGTAGAGGTAAAGCTGTTCGCGCCCTTGAAAGGCAAGAAATTTTTCGAGCTGACGTTGAAAGGTCACGACGAGAACTGCGTCTACCTTGACGACAACGGCGAAGAGCTGAAATTGGAAAAGGCGAAGATTGCAAAGATTTGTCGCGCGATTGATTTCGACGGCTTGGTGTAAAAGTAAAACGCGAGTGTCGTTGCCACAAACCGTAAGGATAGCGTGGAGACCTCGTGAAAAAACAACGAAAAAATAAAAAACAAAACGTATAAAGTAAATCGAAAATTCAACAGGAGATTACAACAATGGAAAACAAGGAGTTTTTTGCGGCGTTCACCGATTTGGTAAGAGAAAAGGGGATTAGCGAAGAAGCGTTTATTCAAACGCTGGAAAACGCGCTTGCGTCCGCGTACAAAAAACAGTTTGAAGGCGGTGCGGAGATTAACGTTACGCTTGATGCGGAAAAGGGTTTAATCGAATTCAAGGCTACCCGTTACGTCGTAGAAGAAGTGGAAGACAAGGATAAGGAAATTTCTCTCGAAGACGCGCAGGAATTGAATCCTGATTACAAAGTGGGCGACACCATCGTTACCACCTTTATTCCTAAAGACTTCGGCCGTATTGCGGCGCAGACGGCAAAGCAGGTACTTTTGCAAAAACTGCACGAGACCGAACGCGACAACACGTTCTCCGAATTTTCGGATAAAGAGGGCGAGCTGATGGAAGGCGTTATCCGTAAGATGGACGAAAGAAACATCTACGTAGAGCTCGGCGATAAGAAAATTGAGGGCGTTATGCCCCCGCAGGACCGCGTTCCCACCGAAAGATACGCCGTTGGCGACCGTTTGAAGGTGTTCGTAAAACGCGTGAAAAACAGCGGTAAAAATTCGCAAATCGTCGTATCCCGTTCGGCGCAGGGCTTGGTAAAGAAACTGTTTGAAGAACAAGTGCCTGAAATCGCGCAGGGTATCGTTGAGATTAAAGAAATCGCTCGTGAAGCAGGTCATCGTACGAAGATGGCAATCGTTTCCAACGACGCGCGCGTGGACGCTGTCGGCGCTTGCGTTGGTAATCGCGGCGCGAGAGTAAACGCTGTCGTGGAAGAACTCGGCGGTGAAAAGATTGATATTATCCTTTGGAACGAAGATCCTTTGGCGTTCATTTATAAGGCTTTGTCGCCTGCAACGGTGTTGTCGGTAACGGCGAAAGGCGAACGCAGCGCGATTGCTATCGTGCCTGATGAAAAGCTGTCGCTTGCTATCGGTAGAGACGGTCAAAACGCGCGTTTGGCGGCAAGACTTACGGGCTGGAAGATTGACGTAAAGAACGCGTCCTCGCCCGAGGCTGCGGAAATCCTTGCGGCTATGGAAGCGGAGGAAGAAACGGGCGTTGAAGAATCCTTCGAGGACGAAACCATCGAAGAATAATACGCTTGAAAATAATACGCTCGGTGGCGCGGCGAGGCTGCGACAACGGCAACGGGAGGCAAGCTATGCCTAAGAAAAAGAATATACCCATGCGTATGTGTATCGCTTGTCGGGAAATGAAACCCAAGCAAGAAATGACGCGCGTGGTGAGAAATGCCGACGGGGAAATTTCACTCGACCCGACGGGAAAAGCGCCGGGCAGAGGCGCGTATATCTGCAACGGCGACGAATGTTTGAAAAAGCTGAACGGTAAAAAGCTGTTGAATAAAACGTTTTCCGCAAACGTATCCGACGAAGTGTATCGGGGCGTTGAGGAGGTTTTGAGTGAACAGTAAAATCGATTCGTATCTCGGTTTTTGTATCCGTTCCCGAAAAATCTTGTTCGGGGTGGACAATATCGACGAAAAGCGCAAAGGTGTGTTTTTAATCGTCGTGGATAGCGGCATTTCAGACAATTCGATGAAAGTGATAAAAAGAGCGCAAGAACGTTTTGCCTGTCCGATTTTGGTGACGGATAAAGACTGTTTGGGCGAACGTTTGCACCGACCTGCCGTAAAGGCGGCGGCTATACTGGATAAAAATCTCGCCGCGGCGATTCTTTCCGCGGTGGATACCGAACCTCAATTCAAATTCTATTCTGGAGGGAACAACTGAACCTATGGCAAAAAAATACGAAAATGTGGAAAAAGTATTGGGATTGTTAGACGATAAGCAGCTTGGGGGCTTGCAAAAACGTCTTTCTTCCACAGAGAAAAATCTTTCGGAAATTTTGAAAAGACTTTCTGTCTTAGAGACGGAAAAGGCAGAACGCGACGCGCAAGAAGCGGCAATCAAGGCGGAGGAAGAAGCACGCCTTGCAGTGGAAGCTGCCGAAAAAGCGGCGAAAGAGGCGGTCGTTCCCAAGAAAACGAGCAAGAAAAAGGCGGAAGAAACGGAAGAACCCGTTGTTGCCGCTGAGGGCGAAGAAGAAAAGCCCAAAAAGACAGCTCGCAAAAAGAAGGAAGAGGCTACGGAAGAAGTAGCGGCGGAAGAAGCTCCGACGGAAGAAAAGCCTAAGAAAACGAGCAAGAAAAAGGAAGAGCCTGTTGCGGAAGAGCCTGCGCAAGAAACGCAGCCCGCAGAACCTACTCCCGTAGCGGAAGAGGAAAAGGCGAAGCCTGAAACGAGAACGTTCGTTCCCAAGACGGACGCTCGTCCTGCCACGCCGGCATCACCCCGTGCCCCCAGATATTTCAGAAACGGTCAGGAACAAGGCGTGTACGTGGCAAAGCCCGGTGCGGAATCGGCAACGAGCGGCGGCTCGACCTATCGTCCCCGTCAAGAGGGTGCAAGACCTGCTCGTCCGCAGGGGGATAGACCGTTCAACGGTCAAAGACCTGCAACGTCGGCGCGTCCGGCTCGTCCCGTGAGCGCAGGCGCGACAATGCCCGCACCCGCAACGCCGAGCAGAGATGCTAAATCGTTCTCTGCGCCTGCAAAGAAGAAGACGTTTGAAAAGACGTATACGGAAAAGAAACCTATGTCCAAGCGTTCGCTTATCAAGCAGCAGGGCATGACGGTGGAGGATTTCGACGAGGATAAGTCGGGGTACAGAAAGGTGCGTTCGCCGAAGAAGCAAAAACGTCAGGAAATCCCCACGATTAAGATTGAACACGCAGTCGTTACCACGCAGGAAATTCCTTTGAAAGTCCTGTCTGAAAAGTTGGGCGTATCGGCTGTGGAAATCACCAAACGCCTTTTCAAAGAAGGTATTATGAAAGGCATTAACGACTCCATCGATTACGAAAACGCGGCGCTTATGGCGGCGGATATGGGTATCGATTTGGAATACAAACCCGAAAAGACGGCGGAAGAAGTGCTGATGGATACGGCGGCGGCTGAAGACGAGAGCAAGCTCATCACGCGCGCGCCCGTCGTAACGGTAATGGGCCACGTAGACCACGGTAAGACGTCCTTGCTCGATAGAATTCGTGCGACGTCGGTAACGGCAGGCGAAGCGGGCGGTATTACGCAGAGTATCGGTGCGTACACGGTAACGGCGAAAGGCAAGCAGATTACCTTTATCGACACGCCCGGTCACGCGGCGTTCACGTCTATGCGTGCGCGCGGCGCGAAGATTACGGATATCGTTATTCTCGTCGTAGCGGCGGACGACGGTATTATGCCGCAGACGGTAGAGGCTATCAATCACGCGAAAGCGGCTGACGTGCCTATTATCGTGGCTATGAATAAAATGGATAAACACGAGATCAATCCCGATCGCGTAAAACAGCAGCTTATCGAACACGAGCTCGTGCCTGAGGAATGGGGCGGCGACACTATGATCGTGCCCGTTTCTGCAAAGACGGGTATGGGTATCGACGATTTGCTCGATTCTGTGAACTTGATTGCGGAAATGCAAGAACTCAAAGCCAACCCCGACCGTCAGGCTCGCGGTACGATTATCGAGGCGAAGCTGGATAAGGGTAAAGGTCCCGTTGCGAGCATTATCGTGCAGACGGGTACGCTGAAAACGGGCGACAATATCTTGTCGGGTACGACGATGGGCCGTGTGCGTGCTATGTTCGACGACAAGGGCAGAGCGGTAAAGAGCGCAGGTCCTTCGATGGCTGTGTCCATTTTAGGTCTTGAAGACGTGCCTAACGCTGGCGATAGCATTATGGTTGTCGATCAGACGCTGATGAAGCAGGTACAAGAAGAAAGAAAGAACAGAGAACGCGAGAGCATGATTAAAGAACAGAGTCGCGTATCTCTCGACGATATCTTCGCGCAGGTGGAAGAAGGCAAGATTAAGAACCTCAATCTTATCGTCAAAGGCGACGTGCAGGGTAGCGTAGAGGCTGTGAAACAGTCCTTGGAAAAGCTGACGAACGAAGAAGTACGCGTAAAGGTTATCCACGCGGCGGCGGGTGCTATCAACGAAGGCGACGTGATGTTGGCTGACAGCGCGAACGCGATTATTATCGGCTTTAACGTGCGTCCCGACACCAAGGCGAAGAAGCTCGCGGAAACGAGCAAAGTAGACGTAAGAAGCTACCGTATCATTTACGAACTCATTGACGATATGGAAGCGGCGCTGAAAGGTATGCTCGCGCCCAAGCTCAAAGAAGTGCTTACGGGTAAATGTGAAGTCCGTCAAACGTTCAATATCTCGAACGTGGGTACGATTGCAGGCTGCTACGTTACGGACGGCAAGATTGTTCGCGGCGGCAAACTGCGTATCTATCGTGAAGATATTATGATTTGCGAAGGCGGCGTAAAACAGCTGAAACGTTTCAAGGACGACGTGAAAGAGGTCAACTACGGCTACGAATGCGGCTGCGCAATCGAGGGCTTTAACGAGATTCGCGTAGGGGATATTATTGAATGTTACGTAACGGAGGAAATCAAGGCGTAATGAAAGTATCGAGAACGTCGAGATTGAACGGTGAATACCAAAAAGAAATCAGCGAGGTGATTCGCCGTTTAAAAGACAAAGAACCGGAATTGAAAGGGCTGGTGTCCGTGACGGAAGCGGACGTTGCGCCCGATTTGAAAACGGCAATCGTCTACGTGAGTATTTACGGCAAAGGCGAGGCGGAAACCAAGCGTTCTTTTGAGATTTTGCAGGAGAACGCAGGGTATATTCGTCACGAGCTGGCGCAGGTAATGCGTATGCGTACCGTGCCTTCCATCACGTTCCGTATGGACGGTAGTATGGTATACGGCGCGAAAATGGACGAGCTGTTTAAAAAGATTACCTATTCTACGCCCGATACGACGGAAGAAACGGACGCGGATGAAGAATAAAACAGGATTTTTCTGCCTCCCTCTTTTTCGAGGGAGGTAAGATTTTAAAGAGGAATACGTATGGAAACTTTACAACAAATCGCAGAACGGATCAAGAGCGCAAAATCGGTGTTAATTATGACGCATATGCGTCCCGACGGCGACGCTTTCGGTAGCTCGCTCGCCTTGTCTGCTGCGCTGGATTTTTTTAAAACCCCCAACCAGGTATGCGTTGAATCGGATATTCCGTCCAACCTTGCCTTTTTAAACGGGATAGAAAAGGTGCAAAAAACGCCGACGATGGCGTACGATTTGCTTATCACGGTAGATTGTAGCGACGAACAGCGTTTGGGTGCGCTTTCCGACGAGTTCTCGGCGGCAAAACGCAAAAAAATCGATACGATTAACGTCGATCACCACATCTCTAACACCCGTTTCGCAAAATACAATTACGTGCGTGAATGCGCGGCGAATTGTATGAATATGGCAACGCTCATCGAGTACATGGGTGCCCCGTTTGATAAAAAAACGGCAGAATATCTGCTTTTGGGCTTGCTCACCGATTCGGGGAATTTTGCCCACGACGACGTGTCGGAAGAAACGTTTACGCTCGCGGCGAAGCTCGCAAAGGCAGGCGCGGATATCCGCTATTATAATTACAATCTATTCAAAAAACAGCCCAAGCAGCGTGCGGCGTTGTTTGCGCGTACTATGAGCGGTATTCGCTATTATTTTGACGACCGTTTCGCTGTAATCGTGGTGACGAAACAAGCTATGGAAGAATGCGACGCAGACCACGGTATGACGGAAGGGTTTGTGGATTTTCCTCTCAACGTGGACACGGTGGAGGTGGCGGCGTCCGTTATGGAAGTGAAGAAAGGGCAGTATAAAATTTCCTTGCGCTCGAAAGAATACGCAGACGTCAACAAGATAGCAGGCACGTACGGTGGCGGCGGTCATATCCGCGCGGCAGGCTGTATGCTGTTTGGCGATATCGAAGAAGTGCTGGACAAGCTCTCGTATACGGTGTCGCAATATTTGGAATAAGGACAAATAACGATTAAAAAATAGCAAACGAGGTTGGGATACGCCAGCCTCGTTTTTCTATCAAAATCCCCTAAAAAATTTTAACGGAGGGGGTTGATTTTTTCACCGTTTGCGTGTATAATAGAAAAGTAAAATATATAAGGAAGGACGCAAGGGAGTTTTGCCCTTGCGATAGTGGGAAGATTTATGGCAATAAAGACGAGAAAAATAGACGAAATTATCACGCTGAGCGGCGAGGCGGCGAAGGTCGTTTCCTACGCCGATTATTTTGCGCGCAGACCGTTGTTTTCTTCCTTGCAGGTAAAAAATGCAGGTGAAGAAGTTGTCAACGACCTCACGCTCACCATTTCCAACGAAAACGGAATGCTTGTCAACGTCACGAAAACGTTGGCGGAAATCCCGTTTGAAAGCGTGGTGGAAGTGGAGCTGGACAACGTGCTTTCGCCCGTGTATTTTGCTGGGCTGGAAGAGGTGCGCGAGGAAAAGATTAAGGTCGTTTTAAAAAAGGACAAAACGCTGATATCCGCACAGGAATTCACCGTAACGGCTTTGCCGTTCGATTATTGGCAGGGTGTTGAAGGGGATTGCGAACTCCTCGCCTCTTTCGTGCGCCCGAAACTCGCCGATTGTATCCGTATGCAGACGGAAATCTCCGCGCAGCTGAAAAAATGGGGTGCGGATAGCGAGCTTGGCGGCTACGCAGGCAACGATAAAAACGCCGTTCGCCGTATCATTGCGGCTCTGTACGCGGCGTTGCGCCATTTTGCGGCAACGAGAAAGGACTGCGATATCGCAAAGCCCGTTATGGCAGGCGCAGGGGTGAAAATCTTGTCCGAGCATACGGCAACGCCTTTGGAAATGGCGCTGTTTGCTTGCGGCTGTTTGGAAAGCCTTGGCTTACACCCCGTTTTGGTGTTCGGTGAAAGGGAAATTTCTTGCGGTGTTTGGCTGTACGATAGCTGTTTTATGGACACGGTATCGGATGATATGCAGCGTGTCGAGGCGTATATTTCGGACGGCATTAACAATCTCAGCTGTTTTGACGTAGAGGATATTTTCTCGGATAGAAACGCGGCGTATTCGACGTCCGAGGCACATTTCAAGCAGAAATTAGAGGCGGGTACGTATTTTGATAAATGCGTCGACGTACATCGTTGCCGTATCGCGCATATCCTGCCCTTGCCTTTGCGCGCGCGTAACCTCAAAGGCGTAGAAATTCTTTCCGAAGAGGATATGTCGCCCGATATCGCACCGAAGGAACTGAAAACGACGCAAAAACTCAGCTTGGATAACGAACAAACGAAGGACAAGCAATGGGAACGTCGTTTGCTCGATTTGTCGCTGAAAAACACGTTGTTGAATTTCTCGCCCACGAAAACGGTGGTTCATCTCGTTTCCTCGTCGGTGGATTCGACGTTGGACGTTTTGGAGGAAGAGGGCGAATTGCACTTGGAAGCGGCGACGGCGGACGTGGCGGAGATAGCGAAACGCGGCGTGCATTACGGCTCGAGCGCGGAAGTAAAGAGCATGCGCGAGCTGATTGCGCTGGAAAATAAATCGGGGATTTTGCGTACGTATTTGGACGACAAAATCCTGAACGAAACGGTAAACCGCCTGATAAAGAAGAACAAAGAGGCAGACGAGGAATCGGGTACGAAAATCCTCTATCTTGCTATGGGTTTTTTGAAATGGTATTCGCGCGAGGACGGCAAAGAGAAATATGCGCCTCTCGTGTTACAGCCCGTACAGCTGAAAAAGTGTAAAGGCGGCAACGGGTATTCGGTGGTGTTGACGGACGAGGAAATCTCCGTCAACTCGACCTTGCTCGAATTTTTAAAACAAGAATTTAATATCGATATTCGCGGCCTTAACGGCGCGATACAGGGCTTGAAAATTTCCGAAATTCTCGGTATGATTCGTATGGAAGTCGTTGGAATGCGGAATTGGGAAGTGTTCGACGACGCGTACGTGGCGGCGTTCTCGTTCGCGCGCTATCAAATGTGGAACGATTTGCGCCAAAATATCGGGGAGTTTTCCAAGAACAAGATTATCGACGCGCTCTTGAATAATTCCGTTTTGGTAAGCGGCGGCGTGGACGAGATTCCCAAAGAGGACGAGGCGAGTCCCGAGCTGACGTTGACGCCGTTGCCGGCAGACGCGTCGCAATGGGCGGCGATTGCTATGTCGCAAACGGGCAAGAGTTTCGTGCTGCACGGTCCTCCGGGAACGGGTAAATCGCAGACGATTACGAATATGATTGCCAACGCACTCAACGACGGCAAACGCGTGCTGTTCGTTGCGGAAAAACAAGCGGCTCTGTCCGTCGTTAAAAAGAGATTGGACGGTATCGGTATCGGGGATTTCTGCCTCGAATTGCACTCGAACAAAGCCAACAAAACGGACGTATTGCAGAAATTGACGTCTACGTTGTCGCTTGCAGGGGCGCAGGAAACGGTCAGTTTGACGGAAAAGGCAGGCGCTATCAGTAAGCTGAAAGAGGACCTTGCCGAGCCGCTCGCGGCGCTCCATAAAAAACGCCGTTTGGGCGTGTCCATTTACGAGGCGTTGCTTATTTGTTTGAAGAACAAGAACGCGCCTGATATTATGAACATTGAGAGTACGTTCTACGACGGCTTGACGAAAGAAAAGATTGACGTGTACGAACGTATGATGATACAGGCGGCGGCAGCGGCGAAGGAGTGCGGCGGCGTGTATAATTCGCCTTTTGCGAACGTCAACCTCACCGAGTACAGCAGAGCGTTGCGCGATTCGGTGTACTGTTCGTCCGAGGTCGTGATAGCGGAAATCAAGCATCTTAAAAACTACGTTGCGCTGTTCCTCGATTTGTATCGTCAAAAAATTAGTACGTTTACGCGGAAGAAATTAGAAGCGTTGTACGAGATAGCGAAGATGCTGCAAAGCGGTATTTTGAATAAATACTACCGCGAAAACGAAGAAGAATTTTACGCCTTTTTCAATGCCAACAGACGGCTGGATGCGAGCCTTGAAAAATATTTCGCTTGCTGTAAAAAGCTCGTTGACGTTGCCAAGGAATACAAAGAACTCGGCGAGTGGCTGGATAAGGGCAGGAGCGATTACGAAACGAATAAGACGGTGAACGGTATCGTCAAGAAACTGACGAGAGTGGCGCTTTCGCCTATGACGCGTGAGGAAACGTTGCAACAGCTCGAAAACGTGTTCGAGATATACGAGGCAATGGCGCGTATCCGCACGAATACCAAGCTGTCGCAATATTTCACGTTCGCGTTCGGCCGTGTCGATTTCTTCGACGCGAGAAAGAATTTCCTCAAAGATTTGTATGCCCTGCACGATTTGTGCGCGCAGGTGTTTATGGATTATAACGCAGACAGCTTTAACAGTATGTGTATCCGCGCGGCGAGCGGCTATTCCGCGCCCGTGCTCGGTGGTTTGATGCGCTCGGTGGACAGCTTCCGCGCGGCGGAAAATAGTTTTCTTGACGTGACGGCGGCAGATCGTAATAAAGCGCCTGCGGACGAGATTTTGGACACATATACGGCAAAGGCAGGCGCGCTGATAGAAAATATCGATATGATCGCTAGCTGGTGTATGTATAAAAAGACGGCGGTGGCGTTGGATACGGCAGGGCTTACGTTCATTACGGACGCGCTCGAAAACGGTTCGGTGACCAGTGAAAATATCGTCGAGAGCTTTGAAAAGAATATCTATAAAAACTTCTTGCAGACGAATATCCCGCTCGATCCCGTGCTGGCGCGCTTCTCCGCGGCGGTGTCCGAGGAAAAGGCGGAGAGCCTGCGTATGACGATGGACGAATTTTTACGCCTTACCAAAGAGGCAATCCGCGCCAAACTCATTGCGCGCGTTCCCACCGCGGAAACGGAAGGCACGCTCAGCTTTGAAATGGCGACGTTCCAACGCCTTGCAAAATCGCATCTTCGCGGTATGGGGCTTAGAAAACTCTTTGAAAGTATACCCGAACTCATCAAGACGATTGCGCCTTGTATGCTGATGAGCCCGATTACGGTGTCGCAGTATTTGCAGGCGGAAAACGGCTTGTTCGACCTTGTTATCTTTGACGAAGCGTCGCAAATCCCGACGGCGGAGGCGATTTGTTCGCTTGCGCGCGGTAAAGCAGCAATCGTCGTAGGCGACCCCAAACAGCTCCCACCGACGACCTTCTTCAACACGACGTACGTGGACGAGGACAACCTCGAAAACGAGGATATGGAGAGCGTTTTGGACGACTGCCTTGCAATCAATATGCCGCAAAGACATCTTACGTGGCATTATAGAAGTAAGCACGAGAGTCTTATCGCGTTCTCGAATATTATGTATTATGAAAACCGTCTTTGCACTTTCCCGTCGCCTGACGCGCTCAGCAGTAAAGTCAATTTCGTGCTGGTAGAGGACGGCGTATACGATCGCGGTTTCACCAAGAAAAACAAGCAGGAAGGGGACGCGCTGGTGGCGGAAGTGTTGCGCCGTTTGTCCGATCCCGTGCTGAGAAAATCGAGTATCGGTATCGTTACGTTTAGTACGGTGCAAAAGGACTATATCGAACGCAAGCTGTCGGCGGCGATTGCGGAAAAGCGTTTGGATAGTGCGGCGTACGACGTGGAAGAGCCGTTGTTTGTTAAAAACCTCGAAAACGTACAAGGCGACGAGCGAGACGTTATTCTGTTCTCCGTTTGCTACGGGCCTGACCGTACGGGCAGAATTTCGCTGAATTTCGGGCCTTTGAACCAAGTTGGCGGTTGGCGGCGTTTGAACGTTGCGGTGTCGCGTGCGCGTGAAGAAATGGTGGTGTTTGCCTCTATGACGGGCGCGATGATTGATCTTTCCAAGACCAAATCGAAAGGGGTTGCAGGCTTGAAAGCGTTCCTTGATTTTGCGGAAAAGGGCAGAACGAATTTGGCGATTTCGTCGAGCAACGTCATCACCAAAAAGACGGGGCTTGGCAAATATATCGCGGAAGAGCTGTCTGCGTACGGCTACGATTGCCGCTACGACGTGGGTGTATCGGGCTTTAAGATTGACGTGGCTGTGGTCGATCCGAAGAATCGGCATCGTTTTATTCTTGCGATTATGTGCGACACGCCGAACACGTTCTCGGTGAAAGACCGCAATATCTTGCAAATCCAGACACTTAAACGCAATAATTGGAACGTTATGCGGCTGTATTCCGTCAATTATTACAACAATCCCAAACGTGAAATCAAGAAAATTAAAGATATGCTTGACAAGCTGACTGGCTCGGATAAGAAAGGCGGCGCGGAGCTTAATCGTTGCAAGAAGAATTATAAAGCAGCAGTTTTGGACGAGCGTTTTGAAAACGCCACGTACGTGACGTCGGGTGAAAACGATAAGGAAATTATCGCGCGTTTGAAGGCGATTGTGACGGCGGAAGAGCCTATTTCCTTTGATTTCCTTGTAAGGAGATGTTTGGGCAGTCTTGGCATTATGAAATACGGCGGCAAAGTGGAAACGCGTATGCAGGCGTTGATTGAGCTGTGCGGTTTTAAATGCGAGCGCATCTTTAATACGCCGTTCTATCGCAAGACGGATAAGAGCGTGGCTTATGATAAATACCGCGTGGAAACGGGGGAAACTTTACGAAAGGACTACACCGATTTTACGCCGTATGAAATCGTAGCCATTGTGCGCGGAGCGCTCGAAGACAAAGTGGCGTTGTATATGGAAGAAATCCAGACGATTGTAGCGTCCATCTTACGCGTGGCAAAGCCGTCGGAAAAATTCGCGGCATACGTCAACGATTGCGTGACGCTCGGTGAAGAAAAGGGCTTGTTCGTGCGTTCGGTGTCAGATAGAATTTCTTTGCTGTAAAAGATAAAATTAAAAAGCACAAATTAGCAGAACGGTTAGAGGTCGGACAATGTACGCTATCGCGTTGGTTTACAGGCAGTATGCCGGAAACGGCGATATTGATTAGAATAGCGAATTTGTTAGATATTTCTTTGGAAGAGCTCTTAGGCAGGGAATAAAAAGAGGCGGCGTTATGAAAAATGCGAACGACAAATTATTCAATTTTCGTCCAGCGTTTTTCGCCGCCGTTTTTCTTTGTTTCGGTATTGTTTTTGCGTATTTACGCAGTTTTTTCGGCGTGTCCGTTTGGTGGCTTGCAGTATGTTTGCCGCTAGCGGTTGCGCCTTTTTGTTTCTGTCGTTCGCGCCGTTACGCTTTGAAAATCGCGCAGGCGTTGTTTTTGTTGTTTATCAGTTTTGCGATAGGGCATAGCGCGTTTTTATTAAACGTGCAGTCGTATGCCGATTGCGGCGTGTATAACGCGCAGACGGAAATGATAGGAAAAGTGGTGCAAATAGAACGATTCGACGGCTACGCAAGGCTGATTTTAGAAGAGCCGTATATCGGTAAAACGCAAGAGGAAGGACGGCTCGTCGCGTACATGCCTGCCTCGTTTTGCAAAAATGTGCGCCTTTCGGATAAAGTTTTATTGCTCGGCTACGTGGAAACGGACGTCGATTGTTTTGGTGAATACGGATTTCGCGCGCAGGACATACGCGAGCGCGTGCGGTATTCCGTGTCGCAGGTGGATAGCTGTATCGTCGTGGGGTACGAAACGGATGTATTCCTTGCCATGCGGCAACGTATGAAAACGGTGACGTACGCGGGTATGGACGACGAAGCTGCCGCTGTGACGTTGGCGGTGCTGACGGGCGATACGTCGGGGATTGATAGAGGACTGCTGACGAATATTCGTATGGGCGGTATCGCGCACGTGTTTGCCGTTTCAGGCTTGCATATCGGCTCGCTATACGCCTTTTGTCTGCTGTTGATGCAGAAAACAAAACTGAAAAACGCGCCTGCACCCGTTCGGTTTTTCCTAACGGCGGCAATTCTTATTTTTTATACGGGTGTTTGCGGTTTTTCCTCGTCCTCGCTCCGCGCGACGGTCATTTGTTTGGTGGCGTACGCCGCAAAAGCGTTGGGCTTGGAAACCGATTTATTAGATTCGTTAGGCGTTGCGGCAATCGTGATTTTGTTGTTGTCCCCGACGGCGCTCTTTGAAGTCGGATTTCAGCTTTCCTTTGCGGCGTGCTTGGGACTTGCACTGTTATCGCGCCCGATAGGGAAGACGCTCGATAGTGGTTGTGATATAGTCAAAAAAGTATGGATACGCTTGTGGCGTTTGGAAAACAAAGCTCGACCTAACCCCAAACGCAAAGATGAGGATATGCCCGAAGGGGTGGGTGCGCGTATTCGTCGTGCTTGCGTTTCCTTTCTTGGCGCGAGCCTTGCCGCACAGATTGCCACCGCGCCTATTCTTCTAAATGCGTTCGGCTATCTTTCAGGCTGGGCGTTATTGCTCAACTGTCTATTCGTGCCGCTTATCAGCGGTCTGTTTGCAACGCTGTTGCTGTTCGTGGCGGTGGCTTGCGTTTTGCCCACGGCATTTTCGACGGTGATACTATATCTTCCGTCCGTCGTTTGGTCGGCACTATTGCTGTTGTTTTATGCTGTTGATTTTTCTACGTTCGTCTTCACGGGCGTCAAAATATCCGGAGTTGGCAGTCTTTGTTATTACAGCGGTTGGCAATTTTTATCGGATAAATGGAATATTTCTAAAAAGGAAAAGACGGCGTATGCGTTGGCGTGCTTTTTAACGTTTGTGATAACCGTGTACGCGTTGAACGTGTAAGGTGTAAAAAACACCCCACCCATGTACGCGTTGAATTGGTAAATAAAAACCGTGTGAGCAAGGAAAAGATTTTAGGCTTTTTCTTGCTTTTTTTATGCAGATATGCTATACTATAAGGGGAAGAAAAGGAGGCGCGGCGTATGAAATACGTAGAATTGAAAAAATATACCGACGAAAACGGCGCGCAGCCGATTTATTTGTTGGAGGGTGAGGAGTCGTATTTCCGTGAACGGGGCGAGTTGTTGCTGAAAAATCGCTATTTGCAGGACGCAACGCTCGATTATATTTCCTACGACGGCGCTGCGCTCAAAGGCGATAAGATGAAAACGCTCACCGATTCGGTGAATTGTTTTCCGTTTCTCAGCGCAAAGCGTATCGTGCGCGTGACGGAGTTTTATCCCACGGAAAAGGAATATGATACGTATTTGAGCGGTCTGTTTGAAAATCCGCCCAAGGACGGCATTTTGCTTATCGTCAATATAGGCAAAGGTAAGATAGGAACAGCGGCGCTTGCGAAAAAGCCCAACGTCACCTACGTCGATTGTTCTCGCTCGGACGAGGAAACGATAAAAAAATGGATATACCTCACCTGCAAAAAGGAGGGGGTGTACGCCGACGGTATCACTTGCGGAAAGCTTGCGGCGTATTGTTTGAACGATATGGCGCGTATAGCCAACGAAACGGAAAAACTGCTGACGTATTGCAAAGCAACGGAGCAGGAACGGCTGACGGACGAGATTGTAGAGGGGTTGGTGTATCCCGATTCCGAGTATAAGATATACGAGCTGGCAAACGCCCTCGCGCGAAAGAATTATTCCGCGTTTATGCACATTTTAGGGGATTTGTCCACGCGCGGCTTTAACGAAACGTCGCTCTTGTCCTCGCTTGCGTCCTATTTTAGGGGGCTGTACGACGCGTCCGTATGCACGGGGAGCGACCGCGAAGTGGCAGCGGCGCTTGGCATTAAAGAATATGCGGCAAAAAAGAACCGCGAGCAGGCGGCAAAATTCAAAAAAGAGGAGCTGCTGCGGTTGTATAACGAGATATACGGCGCGATTAGCGGTATTAAATGCGGTGAATTGACGCCTGCTTCGGCGTTGAAAACGGTGACGGCGCGGCTGTTTTTTGAAAATTTATAAAAACAAAGGGAAAATTTATAAAAACAAACGGAAAATTATAGTCAAACGCTTTATTTTTTGTTAGAAATTTTATATAATAATAGTAAGTTTAAACATACGGAAATGGTATAGATAAAAACGGAGGAAGCATATGAGAATGGGATTGTTATCGGCAGTCGCGCAATGGAACAAGCTGCTCGACGGCGTTGTGGTCTTTTTTAAAGAATTTCAAATTATCTATTGCGTAGAAATCCTGCTCTTTTTTGCGTTGATATTTTTCGTTTCGAAAGTATTGCGCGAGAACGACGCAACGAAACTGATGGTGCTGTATTGGGTGCTGTTGATTATTGGCGGTTGCGTGCATATTTTCGACGAGAATTTAATGAAAGGCAACGTATTCCTTTTCTACGTGTTGCTCATTTCGGCGTTTATGCTGATTTTGTTCAACGTAGAGGTAAAAAAGAGTCTTTGGGATGTGCATAAGGCGAGTGAAGGCGCGGAAAAAACGCAGGGCGGTAATGCCGAGGTTCACTCTCAGGCGGAAACGGAGCGTTGTATCGCCAACATCATCAAGGCGTTGCAGAATATGTCCAAAAACAACGTAGGGGCGCTGCTTGTGCTCTCGCGCGGTAGCTTGCCAAAGCAGGTGATTCAGAGCGGCGTTACGATTGAATCGGAAATCTCCACGCAGCTCATTGAAGGGATTTTCTTCCCCA
Organism: Clostridia bacterium; assembly: GCA_017507005.1. Classification (GTDB taxonomy): domain Bacteria; phylum Bacillota; class Clostridia; order Christensenellales; family Borkfalkiaceae; genus Scatosoma. The sequence continues at coordinate 94,219 of JAFWBT010000026.1, forward strand.
AAGCGCCCTTGCACGACGGCGCAACGATTATCCACGGCCATAAGATTCAGGCGGCGGGTTGTTTCTTGCCGTTGACGCAAAAGACTAGCTATCCCAAGGAATACGGCACACGTCACCGCGCTGCAATTGGTATTACGGAGGTTGCGAATGTAATCTCTCTCGTCGTGTCGGAAGAAACGGGTATCATTTCCATTGTAAAGCAGGGCAACGTAACGCGCTATGCCGATTACGATATGCTGATGGACGCATTGCGCGATTATTATTGGCAGGAAATGACGGCAAACGATAAAAAACGCGGTGGAGGTAACAGATGAAATTTGTAAAATTCTTAAAAGACGTATTTATTTCTAAGTTTTGGATTAAGGCGATTTCCTTGTTGCTTGCGGTCGCTGTGGTGATTTTATTAAACGTTTAAAATAGAGCGTTAATAGAGCGTTCAAAAATAGACGCGCAAAAAAAGAATAGCGTTGGCGCTTATTTTTAACGCCAACAGTATTGCTTGTTATACGGAAGAATAAGAGAGAATAGAGGGGATTTATCAAAATTGTAAAAAGTTTTTTTTGCAGAGAAAGGAGTTTTGTATGGGTATCAAAGTATGTAAATTCGGCGGTACGTCCATGGCGGATGGGAATATTATTCTCACCGGCGCGAAAATCATACAATCGGATGCGGAGCGTCGTTACGTCGTCGTTTCCGCGCCCGGGAAACGTTTTAGCGGTGATATCAAGGTCACCGATTTGTTGTACGAATGTTCCGACGCGTACGAATCGGGCGATGAGGCGGCTTTCCAAAAAGTGTTTGAAAAGATACGTTCTCGTTTTTTGAATATCGAAAAAGAGATAGGCAAAGATTTGCATATCTCGGCGGCGTTGGATGTGGTAGAAAAGGAAATTTTGAGCGGCGCAGGGCGCGATTATTGCGCGTCGCGCGGTGAATATTTGGCGGCAAAAATTATGTCGGCGGTGCTGGAAGTGCCTTTTGTGGACGCAACGGAATTTATCCGTTTTAAAGAGGACGGTACGTTGGACGAAACGACGTTCGAGCTTGGCGCAAAAGTGTTGGGCGCGCACCAAAGAGCGGTTGTTCCTGGGTTCTACGGGCTTGGCGCGAACGGGAAAGTAAAGACGTTTTCGCGTGGCGGCGGCGATATTTCGGGTTCGATTGTGGCGCGCTCGGTGATGGCGTCGCTGTATGAAAACTGGACGGACGTCAGCGGTTTTTACGCGTGCGATCCCCGCATTGTCAATTCGCCGAAATGGATATCCGAGCTGACCTATCAAGAACTTCGCGAGCTTTCGTATATGGGCGCAAACGTGTTACATAGCGAATCGATTTTCCCCGTGCGTAGCGCAGGGATTCCTATTCGTATCTGCAATACGTTCCGTCCCGACGACGCAGGCACGTATATCGTAAAAAATTCCACGCGCGATATGCGCGAGGTGGTCGTTACGGGTGTGGCGGGTAAGAAAGGCTTTACGGCGATTACGTTGGAAAAATCGTTGATGAACTCCGAAATCGGGTTTGTAGAAAAAGTGCTGTCCGTCATTGGTAAGCACGGCATTTCCTTTGAACATCTCCCGTCGGGGATTGATACCATGTCTTTGGTTATCGATAATGAATATCTCAAAGACGGCATTTTACAAACGCTACTTGATGAAATGGAAACGTTGGTGCATCCCGATAAATTATACACGCACGAAAATATTGCGCTAGTGGCAACGGTAGGGCACGGTATGGCGAAGAACGTCGGTACTTCGGCGCGTCTTTTCAAGGCGCTCTCCGAGGCGGGAATTAACGTCAATATGATCGACCAAGGCTCTAGCGAGCTGAATATTATCGTCGGCGTAGAGAACGAGGATTGCGCGGATTGTATCAAGGCGATTTATAACGAGTTCTTTAACTAACGAGTTTCTTTAACGAATAAATTTTTAAAGAACAAGAAAATAATGAAATAAAACGTATCAAAAGGTGAAAAAATGAGAGCATTTACGGTAGATTTGAAAGAAAAGTATGCTTTTTTGCAGGGCGGTAAACTTGATTGTATCCTTACGAGCTATCCCTATGACACCGAAGAGCCTGAAAATTGGTCGCGTCCGGCGGTTATCGTTGTGCCTGGCGGCGGCTACGGTATGGTGAGTAAGCGTGAGGGCGAGCTTATCGCAACGGCGTTTATGGGGCAGGGGTTTCAGGCGTTTGTTTTATGGTATCTCACGGCGAGTGACGGCGTGCGCTATCCCGAACAACTATTAGAGCTTTCTTCCGCTGTGGATTACGTTAAAAAGAACGCGAAAGAATTGAAAGTAAATCCCAACGAAATCTTTGTGGTTGGGTTCTCGGCAGGTGGGCATTTGACGGGGAATTTGGCGATTGAATACGACGCCGTGTCTAAAAAAGCAGGCGTTGCGCTCGATTGTAAGCCCGCAGGCGTAGGACTTTGCTATCCCGTTATCACGGGTGTTCACGGGCATTTTTCATCCTTTGAAAATTTGTTGAACGGGTATTCGGAAGCAGAAAGGGCAGAGCTTTCCAAGACGTTGTATCTCAACGAAGCGGTGACGGAAAATACGCCGCCTGCGTTTATTTGGGCGACGATGAACGATGGGGTTGTGCCTGCGGACAACGCTATTCGTTTTGCAAAAGCAATGGCGGATAAAGAACGTCCTTACGAATTGCATATTTATCCTCGTGGGCGTCACGGCTTGTCGACGGGGCGTCTTGACGTAAATCCCCCCGAAGAATATGCAAAAAAGGTTGTTCGTTGGGTAGAGGATTGCGCGGAATTCTTCCGTACGTTTACAACGGATGCGTTCTAAATTTTAACGCAAATACGATATAAAAAGAACAATATAAAAGAGAGGCAAAATAGCCTCTCTTTTTTGTTCAACGCGTACATGGGTGGGTGTTTTTATTAAAACAGCATTTTAAGGGAGCTTTATTAACGTTTTTTTGCCTGAATATATACGCCGCCGCGTTTAAAAATGCAGCCGTGCGCGCGTATGAGCTGGGAAACGTTCACCACTTGATAACCGTCCGCTTTTAAATCGGGTAAAAGCCGTTTCAACGCGTCCACGGTAGCCTCGTACCCGTCGTGCATGAGTACGATTGCGCCAGAATATCGGTGGCTGAACACTCTGTCGTATATTTCGTCCGCGCTCACGCCCGTCCAGTCTAACGTGTCGATAGACCAATCGATTATAGGGGTAGCCGCCGCTTTTTTTACAGCCTCGTTTGTTTTGCCGAAGGGCGCGCGTAACAAATGCCGTTCTTTTTTATCGACGGAGCGTAACAGTTTGTCCGTTTTATCTATTTCTATTCGTAAAACGTCCGAGGTAAGCGTTGTGAGATCGTAATGAGAATAGGTGTGATTTCCCAGCTCAAAGCCCAGCGCGCAAGCTGCGTGTAAAAGATGCGGCGTGCTTTCGTCGAATAAGTATCCGTTAAAGAATACGGTGGAGCTAGCTACGCAATCGGGGTTGTTTTCGTTAAAATCGGCAAAAACGGCAAAGATATTTTCGAGCGTTCGACTAGGCGAATCGTCAAAGGTAAACGCAATCAGCTTTTTTGTGCGGTCGATTTTGGATATATCCACCGTGGAAACGTCCCAAACGTCGCTTGTTGTAGGCAAATCGGACGATTCAGACGAAGAATTTTCCGACAAAGACGGATAGGACGATAGCTCGTTTTCTATCTTTTCGGGCAGAGATAAGGCGCTGTCGTTTGTGGATTCGACGCCTATGGAAGAAAGATGTTCTTGGGGACGGCGGGCGCTACAAACACAAAAGAATAGCGGATAGAAAAGTACGCTTATCCATAAAAAAACACGAGAAAGTTTTGACATGCTAAAAGTATTCGTTAAAAAGACTTTTTTATACATTTTACATCTATAAAGTCCATAAAAAATGCAATAAGTATACTGTAAAATTCCAAGAAATTTATTTTTTTATCAGTTGTACTTGACAAAACATAGAATTCGTGCTATACTGTTATGGTACAGTTTGGAAATAACGAAAGAATAGAAGAAGTTTAGGTAGTGCCGAACGATTGACGAAATGCATGCGCGTTGCATATAAATGTATGGTTTCGGCAAAAAAGATAAGAGGTTTTTTTAATGAATGAGGAAAAACAGGTCCGTGCCGTTTGTGAAAAATTTGGCTTGAAAGGGGAGTATCGTAATTACGAGATCGTCAACAGCGGACACATCAACACTACCTATCGCGTATATTATTTCCGCGACGGAGAGGTGAAAGATTATATTTTACAGCGCGTGAATACCTACGTTTTCAAAAATCCCGTGGACGTAATGGATAATATTTCAACGGTCACCGAATATATCCGCGCGAAGATTAAACAAAAACAAGCAACGGCAAAACGTAACGTTTTGCACTATTCCAAAACTCCCGAGGAACAATATTACACCTTCACGGAGGACGGCGGTTTTTGGCGTTGCTGTCGTTTTATCGACGATTCCGTTTGTTTTATGACGACGGACAGCTTGGACGTAATCGAAGAATCGGGCAAGGCGTTTGGTGAATTCCAGATGTATCTTTCCGACTTCCCCGTGAAAGAACTGAATATCGTTATTCCGCACTTCCATAACACGATTCGCCGCTACGACGCGTTACGCGAGGCGGTGAAAATGAATGAGGCAGGTCGCTTGGCGGAAGTGGAACAAGACGTTGAAAACTATCGCACGGTAGAAGAAATTGCAACGAAACCCTATCGATTGCAGCGCGAGGGCGTATTGCCGCTCCGCGTTACCCATAACGATACGAAATTGAGCAACGTGCTCTTTGATGCGGCAACGCACGAGCATTTGTCCGTAATCGATTTGGATACGGTAATGCCCGGGCTTGTGGCGTTCGATTTTGGTGACGCGATTCGTATCTGCGCCTCGACGGGCGAAGAGGACGAGAAGGATTTGGATAAAGTCGCTCTCGACATCGAAAAATACGAAGCGTTTGCGCGTGGCTTTGTGCCTTGCGTCAAAGATCAGCTCAATCAAGCGGAAAAAGACACGCTTGCGCTGGGCGCGGTGGCAATGACGGTGGAGTGCGGTGTGCGCTTCCTCACCGATTATCTTAATGGCGATAAGTATTTCAAAATCCATTATCCCGATCAAAACCTCGTTCGCGCGAGATGTCATTTCGTACTGGCACAGGATATGATTCGGCGCTTGGATGAAATGCAGGCAATCGTCAACAAGTATTGTGAGGGCGAAAAAGAAAACTAAACGAAAACAAACCGACGGAAAATCACTTCCGTCGGTTTTAATTTTTATTGATTTTGAATAACGCCATCAGCACAACGCCTAAATTGCCGCCTATCACGACGCCAACCCCCAAACCCAACCAAAACATTTTTTGCCTCCCATAGTTTTATTTTTTCGTTAAAAGTATCGCCTTGAAGACGTTTTTTTATACCACGTTTTTATACCTATTATATGCGAACGGTATAAAAAAACGTCCGCGGTGTAATTCGATGCAGTGCAATTCAACGCGAGATATTCGCCGCTGATTGTCACCTTTTTTAAGGACGGTGTGTATAATAAAAAGAAAGCGGTTGCAATTAGCAGGGTAGACGAAAAAGAAAAGGGAGGGGCGCGGATGCGGATATGTTTCGTTGGGAGTGGAACGCTTCGAGGCTTTCGTGAGGAGTACGAGAACGCCAACGAGGAAATAGGACAGGACACTAAAAAAGCCGATTTGTTCATTTTTGGATTCGGAGGTATGGGCGAGGTTAATTACGAAAAAGAATTAAAAGGGGAAACGAACTATTTTGAGGACGCCGCGCTCTTGTCCAAGACAGGCAAAACAATCGTCGTTTGCGGCTGTATCACCGATACGCGCGGTCATAAACGGAAATCGGTACTCGTTGCCGAAAACGGTCGGCTTTCGGGGGTGTCCGATATGCTCAACGTTATCGACGGCGAGCTAGCGAGCGGCGCGGCGCTACGCGTTTACGATACGAACGCAGGGCGTATGGGGGTGATTGTCGCAGAAGACCTCAATTTCCCCGACGTGGTGAAATCCCTTGCCGTGTGTGGCAGTGATTTTATCGTCTGCCCGTTTGGGCGTTTGCGCGATAGCTTGCAATCGGTACTGCTTCGCGCCAGTGCCTATTGCTACGGCGTGCCTATCTTTTTTTGTGCCGACGGCTATTGTATGATAGCGGACGCGTCGGGCAACGTTGCCTTCGCCTCGCCGCATAGCCCCGTGTACGCAGAGTTTGAAAACGTAAAGGAATACCACCTCATAGAAACGCGTCGTCGCGGTTTTTATCACACGTAAGGGCGTAGAGGCTCGGTATACGCCTACGCCGTATGTAGTCGATTGCTATAAAAAATACCGCCCTGAAATACTCAGGACGTTTTTTTTTATGCTATTTTTTATTAAAAACCCGCGTTTTTAATCTCGCGATCGACCGAGCGTTTTACGTCGCGCTCTGCAATCGCCTGCTTTTTGTCAAAGGTGTGCTTACCGCGACAAAGCGCAATCTCCATTTTAATAAGGGAATCTTTAAAATACAGCTTTAACGGCACGAGCGTATAGCCTTGTCGATTGATTTTGCCTGCGATTTTGGCGATTTCGCTCTTATGCAGTAGCAGTTTTCTATCCCGACGGGTGTCGCGTGTGCTGAAAGAATCCGATTGCTCGTACAAGGCGATATGCATATTTTTAACGCTGACGTCGTTGCCGCGTAAAAAACAAAAGCTGTCGTTCATATTCACGTTCCCAAGGCGCAAGGATTTTACTTCGTTGCCTTCCAAAACAATCCCTGCTTCGTATTTTTCCTCAATGAAATATTCAAAAGAGGCGCTCTTGTTCGTCGCAATAATTTTCATATCGATTACTCCTAAAAAACTTCGTTTTATCTATTGCTATTATTTTTCTATCTTTTGTAAAATGCGGAATTCCGCTCTCCGACGTTCAAAATCGACGTCGATTACACGCACGCGCACTTCTTCGCCTATCGTGTAACTCTCGTAATTGCCGTTCAAACGGAACCTATCAGGGTCGAACGTGAATTCCCCGAACAGCGATTCGATAGGAACAAAGCCCTCAATCGTGTTCGACAACTCGGCAAACAGCCCAAACGAGGTAACGCCCGAAATCACGGCGTCAAATTCCTCGCCTATATGCTCGCTCATATACATCGTCGTATACAAATCGTCCACGTCTCGTTCCGCATCCGTTGCGCGGCGTTCGCGCTCGGAAGAACGCTTTGCTGCCTCGTCCACGAACCCTGCATACGTCTTCGTAGCGTCCTCGTAGCCGCCGCGGATAATTTCCTTGATAATGCGGTGAATACAAAGGTCGGGATAGCGACGGATAGGGGAGGTGAAATGGCAATAACACGTGCTCGCCAGCCCAAAATGCCCCACGTTTTCGGGCGAATAGCGCGCCTTTTGCATAGAACGGAGCATTACGCGGTTTAACACCGAATACACGGGCAAACCCTCTGCCGATTTTAATAAATTTTGATAATCGTACGGCTTTACGTCCACGGCAGAAAACCGCGCCGTCAAGCCCAACGTCTGCGCGAAAGCGCGGAAATTCGTCGCTTTTTCTTCGCTCGGTTTTTCGTGGATACGGTACACGAACGGCGCGTCGATGGCGTGCATATATTCCGCGACGGTCTCGTTTGCCAGCACCATAAACGCCTCGATAATTTGATAGGAAAACAGCCGTTCGTATTTGGGAATACGAATCTCGTTCGTTTCGGGATTGAAAAGAATTTTCGCTTCTTTCACGTCCAAAGACACGTTGCCTTTTTTCTGACGCATGGTCTGCAAAATGTGCGTCAATTCGGCGAAGAGGGGTACCATGTCCGCAACGAGTGGATATTTTTTCACCGTTTCCCCGTCACCGCTCAGCATTTTTTCTACGTCCGTATACGTCATTTTATAGGTGGAGCGGATAATCCCTTCAACGATTTCACTGTTCTTTACTACGCCTTTTTTATCGACGTGCATAATGCAGGAAAGGGTGAGTCTGTCCTCGCCCTCGTTCAACGAACAAATGCCGTTGGACAGCGCGCGGGGGAGCATAGGCAGAACACGGTCGGGAAAATATACGCTCGTGCCTCGTTCAAAAGCATCGTTATCAAGGATAGAACGGTAGCCAACGTAATGGCTCACGTCTGCGATATGCACGCACAGCCGATACTCGTTGCCGATTTTTTCCAAAGAAACAGCGTCGTCGATATCCCGCGTGTCCTCGCCGTCAATCGTAACGATAACCGTATCTCGAAAATCCTTTCGTCCGATAAGGTCGCGTTCGGTAATGTCGCGATTTTGCTGCTTTTGCGCTTCTTTTTCCACCGTTTCAGGGAATTCCTCACGCAAATCGTACGAACGGATAATGGACAATTCTTCCGCGAAAAAATCATCTTCGTCGCCAAGCACCTCTATAATTTCGCCACCGGGGGATTTCCCGTAAGGATAAGAGGTGATTTTGGCAACGGCTTTTACGCCGCTGGGAATATTAAAACAATCGGATAAAGGGATATAAATATCCGTCGAATATTTCTTCTCGTCAGGCACAAGATATCCCGCCCGACGGTCTTTTTGGAAAGTCCCGACGATGGTCGTATACCCACGTTGCAGTATTTTTACAACGTTGCCCTCGTCTTCGCCACGGCCAAAGCTCTTTTCAATGAGCACCGTGTCGCCGTGCAACGCGCCGTGCAGGTTTTTATGCGGAATAAAAAAGTCGTTTTCATACGCCGTTTTATCCTCAGGAACAAGAAAAGCAAACCCTCGTTCGTTGCCCGAAAGCACGCCTTTAATCAGCCCTAATTGTTCACTCGTTCCATACCTGCCCCCGTCGTTTTGATATAATTTGCCGTCTTTAACGAGTAGCTCTAATAGGTCGATCACCCGTTGTTTTTCCCGATAGGGGATATTTAAAATTTTACATATTTCACTCGCGGTTTTGACTGCGAGCGTGCCGTCTTGGAAGAGGGCAAAGATACTTTCTTTTGCGTTCATGTTACGCCTCCTTGCGATATGTAAAGAGGATTGTAAGAAAAACGGCGGCTTGTTAACAAAGCCGCCGATGTGAGTTCCTTATGATCAAATATAGAAAACGGGAAGAATTTGTACGATGTAGAATGCCAAGGAGAACACTACGAGGAGAGCGAGGCAAATCCACGTCCATTTCTTCATTTTCGCTTCGATTGATCTACCTTTGTTCTTACCGAAGAAGGTTTCACTCGATCCGCCGAGCGCGTCGATACCGCTGGAATTGCTGGGCTGCAACAATATCAAAATAACTGCTGCAACAGCCGCGATTGCCATTAAAACGATCATTGCGATAAGCAATACGTTGTGTACGGTTTCGTGCGTAGGGGATTTATAGACGTCTGCTAATAAATTGATATAATTCAACATAACTCTAATCCTTTTTTACTTTTTCTTTTGACGGATTTTCATCCGCTTTTCCAAAATTACTAAAACATTATAACATACTTGCATAAATATCGCAACTGTTTTTTGCGAGCTTTTGGAAAAATTTTTTCTCTTTTCTTGTGAAAATTCCTGCGAAAATGGTAAAACGAATAGCGAAACGCTTATTTGATAAGGCTCTTGCCCGTCATTTCCTTAGGCTGCGCAATCTTCATCATATCGAGCAGGGTAGGGGCAAGGTCAGCCAAAACGCCGTCTTCGCGGAGCGTAACGTTCTTATATTCCTCGGATACGAGAATTACGGGTACGGGGAAGGTCGTGTGCTGCGTGAACGCGCCAACGCCGTCGTCTGCAATCATCTGGTCAGCGTTGCCGTGGTCAGCCGTCACCAACGCGCTGCCGCCCATAGCAAGGATTTTATCCGTCACTTTCTTTACGCACTCGTCAACGGTATGCACCGCTTTTACAGCCGCTGCCATAACGCCCGTATGGCCTACCATATCGCAGTTTGCGAAGTTAAGGATTACGACGTCGTATTCGCCTTTATCCAGCTCTTCCAACACCTTTTCGGTGACAGGATACGCGCTCATTTCCGGCTGTAAATCGTACGTTGCCACCTTCGGAGAGGGGATAACGATACGCGTTTCGCCTTCGACGGGCGCTTCTAATTTCGCGTTGAAGAAGAACGTAACGTGCGCGTACTTTTCCGTTTCTGCAATGTGCAGCTGTTTAAGCCCCAAGGACGCGATATACTGCGGCAGAGTGTTCGTAATATCGTCGGGCGGGAACGCCACGCCAACGTTTTCAAAGGACGAATCGTACACCGCAAAGCCCACGTATACGGGGGCAAGGAAACCCGTCTTTCTTTCAAACCCAAGCGTTGTGCCCGTTTTGCTGTCTACAAAGGGGAATTCCTTTTGCGAGAACATTCTCGAAATCTGTCTTGCTCTGTCAGGACGGAAGTTAAAGCAAATAATGCTGTCACCTGCGCCAATCAGAGCGATAGGTTCGCCGTTTTTGGTGAGGTTGGTGGGCAGGATAAATTCGTCGTTGACGCCGTTTGCGTAGGACGCTTTCGCCGCGTCTTCCGCCGTGCCTTCAAACTGCACGCCCGTACCCAACGTCAGCATATCGTACGCTTTTTCTTCGCGGTCCCAGTTGTTGTCGCGGTCCATAGCGTAATATCTACCCGAAACGGAAGCAATTTTACCGAACGACAGCTCGTCCAGTTTGTTCTGCAAATCCTTTAAGAATTCCGCACCGGAGGTAGGGGCAACGTCGCGCCCGTCGGTGAACGCGTGGATATACACGTTTTCAAGACCTTCCGCTTTCGCCATTTCCACCAAAGCGTACAGATGCTCGATATGGCTGTGCACGCCGCCCGTGGAAACGAGCCCATAAAGGTGCAGTTTTTTGCCGTTTTCTTTTGCGGAACGCATCGCGCGGAGCAATTCAGCGTTCTTAAAGAACTCGCCGTCACGGATATCTTTCGTGATTTTCGTAAGGTCTTGATAAACGATACGGCCTGCGCCGATATTGAGATGGCCTACTTCGCTATTGCCCATCTGGCCGTCGGGAAGACCTACCGACATACCGCTCGCGCCAAGCTGTGCGCTGGGGTAATTTTTCTTCAATTCATTGACGTATTTACTGCCGTCTGCAACGATAGCGTTGCCTTTTTCGGAGGGGTTAATTCCATAGCCGTCCATAATGATAATGGCGTAAGGTTTTTTCATGTTTTTTATCTCCTAAAAATCAAAATGGTGGGGGCAGGTACGCGTTGAACGCATATCTGTCCCCATGTTTTACGATTAAAAAATTATTTGTCGAAGTTTACAATCGTAGCGAAATCGGGTGCTTTCAAGGACGCGCCGCCGATAAGACCGCCGTCGATTTCAGGCATAGCCATCAGCTCTTTGCAGTTGCCTGCGTTCATGCTGCCGCCGTACTGAATACGGAGCTTTTCTGCACATTTAGGACAGAACATTTCGCCCACCGTTTTACGGATAAACGCGATGGTTTCGTTTGCCTGTTCCGCCGTAGCCGTCTTGCCCGTACCGATAGCCCAAACGGGTTCGTACGCGATAACGATTTTCGTGATGTCTTCGATATCTTTCAAACCTTCGTGGATTTGCGTAGCGAGCACTTCTTCCGTCTTGCCTGTTTCTCTTTCTTCCAAAGATTCACCGATACAAACGATAGGGGTGAGGCCAGCTTTGAGCGCGGTAAGCGTTCTCTTGTTTACCGTTTCGTCCGTTTCAGCAAAATACTGACGGCGTTCGCTGTGGCCGATAATAACGTATTCAACGCCGTATTCAAGGAGCATAGCCGCGGAGATTTCGCCCGTGTAAGCGCCTTTTTCAGCAAAGTGTACGTTTTCTGCGCCGAGCTTGATGTTCGTGCCTTTGAGCGCCTCACTAACAGCGGGGATATCAATAGCGGGAACGCAAACGACTACGTCGCAGTTTGCTTCCGTAACGAGGGGAGCAATCGCTTTTACGAGCGTTACGCCTTCGGAAGCGGTGTTGTTCATTTTCCAGTTACCTGCAATAATAGGTCTTCTCATGATATATCTTTCTCCTATATGAAAATTTTTATTCTGTAAAAACGCAAGGAAAGGGCAACGACGTTGCCCTCTGCCTTATCCAAATCTTATTTATCGTTCAAGCAAGCGATACCGGGAAGCACCTTGCCTTCAAACAATTCGAGGGAAGCGCCGCCGCCCGTCGAAATGTGCGTCATCTTATCCGCATAGCCGAGCACCTGCACAGCCGCCGCGCTGTCGCCACCGCCGATAATGGTGGTAGCCTTGCCGTATGCGTTTGCAAGAGCCTGTGCAACAGCTTTCGTACCCTCTGCAAGGATAGGATTTTCAAATACGCCCATAGGGCCGTTCCAAATTACCGATTTAGCGTTAGCAACGGCCTGAGCAAAGAGTTTCTTCGTTTCAGGACCGATATCCAAGCCCATCATATCGTCGGGGATTGCCATCGAGGAAACGACGGTAGTATCGATAGGCGCGTCGATAGGGTTGGGGAATTCTTTTGCCGCAACGGTATCAACGGGCAGAAGAATGGTCTTGCCGAGGGATTCTGCCTTTTTCAGCATTTCCAAGCAGTAGTCGATTTTTTCGTCGTCAACGAGGGAAGTACCGATTTTGCCGCCTTTCGCTTTCAAGAACGTATACGCCATACCGCCGCCGATAACGAGGGTGTCGCACTTTTCAAGCAGGTTGGAAATAACGTTAAGCTTGTCCGCAACCTTTGC
>JAFWBT010000027.1 GCA_017507005.1 Clostridia bacterium
AGAAAAATGGTGGATAAGGCAAAGCGGACACCATATTATACGGAGTTGATTCCCGCGAGTGTAGATTTCTTTGAAACCGAACACTACGTCTTTGTTCACGGTTGGATTCCGGCGCGACAGATCGGTAACGAACATCGCAGATATGCGTATGAGTCAGATTGGAGAACTGCTGACGAACTTGCTTGGAAACGTGCGCGTTGGTATAACGGTATGGAGTTGGCACACGACTTCAAAGTGACCGAGCAGGGAAAGACCATTGTGTGCGGACATTGGCATACTTCATTCGGTCATTCCAAATATGAAGGAAGGGGAAGTGAGTTTGAAAAAGATTCGGATTTTTCTCCGTATAGTGAAGGAGGGATCCTCGCCATTGATGCCTGCACCGCATATTCGCAGAAAGTCAACTGCATAGTAATTGAAGATTAAAAAACAGAAGGCTCAAGATTGGTTTTCCTCTCTTGAGCCTAAAGTTATACATAAAGCACAAAAAATAATAGGACATGGTCTCAATAATTTTACGAAAAGATTTTCAAAATCTATTGACAAGAATCGTATTTAGTGGTATAATCTATTCGTTGAGAAATCATAGCGTAAAAATGTGCCTTTCAGCAAAGTTGCATTTTTATACTATGAAGCCAAAAAACGAGTTTTTGCAGATTGCAAAAGCTCGTTTTTTTATACTTTTTAAAATAAACCATTTTTCTTTTTATAGATAGATACTTGCTTTTTGGAAATATATGTGATATAATATAGAAGCAATTAAATAAAATCCCTGTGTGGAGGATAAAATTATGATTAAAATCAAACTTTGTGCGTTCAGCGACGAAGCTGACGCTTCTTTGGAAGGACAAATTGCGGCGTTAAGACGCAATAACGTTCCCTATATGGAAATGCGTAACGTAAACGGTAAAAACGTTACCGAGCTTACGTTGGACGAAGCGAAAGACGTCCGTAAACAGCTCGACGAGAACGGCATTAAAGTATGGTCGATTGGCTCGCCTATCGGTAAAGTGGATATCAACACCGATTTTGACGAATATTTAAAGCTCGTAAAACACACCTGCGAATTGGCAGTAATTCTCGGCGCGAAAAATATCCGTATGTTCAGCTTTTTCAATGCGTACAACGAGAGAGAAAAAGTGATGAAATATTTGAATATTATGGCAGAAACGGCGCTTTCTTACGGCGTATATTTGCACCACGAAAACGAAAAGGATATCTACGGCGACACGGCAGAGCGTGTAAAGGATATTATGGAAAACACCAAGGGGTTGAAATTTATTTACGACCCTGCAAATTATCTGCAATGCGGTGAAAAAGCAGACGATACGCTGGATATGTTCCACGCAAAAACGGATTATTTCCATATCAAAGACGTAACGGCGTCGGGCGCAATCGTGCCGGCTGGCTGTGGCGACGGCAAGATTGAAGAGCTTGTTTCTCGTATCACGGACGACAAGACGTTGACGTTAGAGCCGCATCTTACCGTATTCGAGGGGTATTCGCATATCGATAAAACGGAACTCAAACACGAATACACTTTCAAGAACGCTACCGAGGCTTTTGACGCGGCGGTTAGCGCGATGAAAAAAATTCTCGTCAACGCAGGTTATCAAGAAATTGGTGACGAATTCGTTAAATAAAAGGATAGAAAAGATAAAAACCGCCGAACGTTCGGCGGTTTTCTATTAAATAAAGATATTTTTATTCGTTTTTTGTGGGTATAATAAGCTATACGTTTTTTCGGCGAACGTATCCCGTTCAAAAGAACGTTTTGCCGCACCTAAAAGACAATTTTCGTCGTGTGCGCGCGCGATTATAGGATAATCCGATTCGCCGAGCGCAGACAATACGTCGCTACGCTCTTTCTTTACCGCCAAAACGCGAAGATATAAAGGGGACTGTAAACAATCTCGTATTAAATTTTCTTCGATATTTAAAAGGTTTTGCAGGGCGATACGGCGTATGCGCGAAGCCGTGTATCTTGCCGAAGTCAGCGTTTCCACTAGCGGTTCACCGCTTTCCGCCGTTTTTTGTACGGCGTTTTCTAAACCTTCCGTGCAATCGCATGTTTTTGCAATATCCGCGCGGTTTTTAGACAACAAAGCGTATTTTTCTAACGTTTCCAAACGCTCGCATAAACGTTTTGGCAAATCTTTTTCAACGAAAGCGGGCAGTTGTTTGTCGATAGGCGTTCCGTTTTCAATGGCGGAACGAATCGCCGTTGCCGAAGAAAATTCTTGTTGCAATTCATTTTCTTTGTATCCGCCGCCGACGCGCTGAATAGGCAAGATCTCTACACCCGATTGCATAGCGAGCAATGCCCGCGTATATTCAATGCCTAAAATATTATTTGGGGAATTGATAAGCTCGTTATCGAGTAAGTCTTGATACGCTATGGCGCGCGCTTTGGCGTAGCTAACGCCCGTTTTAACGAGTGCTTTTATGGCATCGGAGACTTCTTTTGGCTCGTTGTTTAATAGCGTTGCCGCTTGTAAAAAAGCGTTCTTGTTTTCCTTTTCCGCGCCGAAACAAAGAGTGGTGACGGCAGGGATAGAGGAGAGCAGTTTTATGCCGCCTTTGGCGAATAATTCCGCGTTAGAGGTCGCAAAAACGGTGGGCAATTCCACAACGGCGTCTGCGCCAGCCAAAACGGCGTGTTTTGCGCGGGTATATTTATCCATAATCGCCGCTTCGCCGCGCTGAACGAAGTTGCCGCTCATAATACACAGCAACGCGTCCGCGCCCGAACGGCGTTTTGCCTCTTGTAATTGATAGAGGTGACCGTTATGGAAAGGATTGTATTCACAAATTATCGCGCAAATTTTCATTTTATTTCTTATCATTTCCTTTACAATAAAAAAAATCTGTGGTATAATAAAAAAGACGGGTAATTTCTATCACGTCACTATTATACACGATAAATAAAAATAAATAAAGCGTTTCAAGGAGCTAATGTTATGAAAAATATTTTGGACGAAATCAAAAATAAAGCAAAATCCTTGCAAAAGACGATTGTTCTTTGCGAAGGGGAAGACTCCAGAGTGGTGAAAGCGGCGGCTGACGCAACGAAAGAGGGCGTAGCAAAAATCGTATTGCTCGGCGACGAAGCGGCGATTAAAGCGGCTAATCCCGATATCGACCTTACGGGCGTTACCATCGTCAATCCTTTGACGTCGGAAAAACTTCCTGCATACAACGCAAAGCTGTGCGAACTTCGCGCATCCAAAGGTATGACGCCCGATCAGGCGGCAAAGCTCTTGGCTGACGGCACGTATTTTGGCGCTATGATGTTGAAAATGGGCGACGTAGACGGTTTGGTGTCCGGTGCTTGTCACTCGACGGCGAACACCCTTCGTCCCGGTTTGCAGATTATTAAAACGGCACCCGGCGTTTCGTCCGTTTCCAGGTTTAACCTTATGATTTGTCCTCCGCAGGGCAACCAGTATTGCCCCGACGGTATGGTATTTTTTGCTGACTGCGGCTTGAATCCTACGTACACGAGCGAAGGCTTGGCTGAATGCGCTATCGCAACGGCAAACTCCGCAAAAGCTATCGCAGGAATCGATCCGAAAGTGGCAATGTTGTCTTTCTCGACGAAAGGTAGCGCAAAACACGACAACGTAACGCTCGTAGCCGAGGCGGTTAAGATTGCAAAGGAAAAAGCGCCCGATTTGAAGTTGGACGGCGAATTGCAGTTTGACGCGGCAATCGTGCCTTCCGTAGCGGCTTTAAAAGCGCCCGATTCGGACGTTGCAGGTAAGGCGAACGTATTTATTTTCCCTGATTTGCAGGCAGGTAATATCGGCTATAAGATTGCGGAACGTCTTGGCGGCTTTATGGCGGTAGGTCCTATTTGCCAAGGCTTTGCAAAACCCTTGAACGATTTGTCGAGAGGCTGTAAATCGGAAGATATCGTTGCGGCGATTGCTATCACGGCGTTGCAGACGCAGCTTTAATGGATAAAAAACGAAAGAGGATAGAAATATGAAAGTACTCGTTATCAATTCGGGAAGTTCTTCCCTGAAATATCAGCTGATTGATATGGAAACAGAGGGCGTTATCGCAAAAGGTACTTGCGAACGTATCGGTATTGACGGCTCAAAACTCACGCATAAGGCAAACGGTAAAGAATTCGTTTTTGAACAAGCTATGCCCGACCATACGGTTGCGGTGTCGCTCGTTCTGGGCGCGCTTACGGATAGGGAATCGGGCGTTATTTCGTCTATGGATGAGATTAACGCGGTAGGTCACCGCGCCGTAGCGTCGGGGGAAACGTTCAAAGCGCCCACAATCGTTACCGACGAGGTAATGAAAAAAATGGAAGAACTGTGCGATCTCGCGCCGTTACATAACCCTGCGGCAATCGTTGGCGTAAAGGCTTGTCTTGCGGCTATGCCAAAAACGCCTATGGCGCTCGTATTTGATACGAGCTTCCATTTCACGATGCCCGATTACGCGTATATGTACGCAATCGATTACGAAGACTATGAAAAATATAAGATTCGTCGTTACGGTTTCCACGGCACGAGCCACAAGTTTGTTTCGCAGGAAGCGGCGAGATATTTAGGTAAAAAGCCCGAAGAATTGAAAATCGTTACCTGCCACCTTGGCAACGGCTCGTCCATTACGGCGGTTGACGGCGGCAAGAGTGTGGATACGTCGATGGGCTTTACGCCGCTTGCAGGCGTGCCTATGGGTACGCGCAGCGGTGATATCGATTGCGCGGTGGTGGAATATCTTGCGGCGAAGAAAAATCTTACGATTGGCGAAGCTCTCACGTATCTTAATAAAAAGAGCGGTGTGGCAGGCGTTTCGGGCGTTTCCAGCGACTTCCGTGATTTGACGGCGGCGTCGGATAAAGGCAACGCGCGCGCGACGTTGGCGTTGGATATGTTCTCGTATGCTTGTAAGAAATACGTTGGCGCGTACGCGGCGGCAATGAACGGTGTTGATTGTATCGTGTTCACGGCAGGTGTAGGCGAAAACACGCCGAGAGTCCGCGAAGCTATTTGTGAAAATATGCAATATTTGGGCTTGGAAATCGATAAAGAAAAGAATCTCGAAAAGAACAACGGCGAAATTCGCGATATCACGGGCGCGAACTCAAAAGTCAAGGTTCTCATCATTCCCACCAACGAAGAATTGGTAATTGCGCGAGAAACTGTAGAATTATTGTAAAAATTCGGAAAATATACTCAAAAAAAAGTTGACAAACCCGTTGAAATATACTATACTTGTTTAGTCGGTTTTATGATGATTATCGATATTAGAAAACTTAACGCACAAAAACTGTATTCGGGAAGTATGGAATTTGAGTATTCCGCCCCCGAATCGTTAATAGAAATTCCGTTTGTGAAATTTGCGTCGCCCGTCAAGATTTCGTTTGAGTACGATTTATACGAGGACGATTCCTTAGAGATTAGAGGCACGGTTTCCTATCGCTTGGAAGGTCAATGTTCAAGATGCTTGAAAGATGCGGCCGCTGAGGTGGAAGGGGAACTCGACGCGTATTTCCAGCCTTGTAAAGATTACGAGGACTACGGCTACACCAACGGGATTGTGGATTTAACGAAAGCTGTCGAGGACGCAATTATGGCGAGTATGCCGTTTACGATTTCTTGCGGTGACGAGTGCGAAGGGATTCGGTATTCAGACTGATCCAACGATAAAATTGAAAGAATAATAACGAGAGGTGTTAATATGGCAGTACCTAAGAGTAAACAATCGAAGAGCAGAACGAACAAGAGATTTGCAAATTATAAGGCAACGGCAGCTACGCTTGTAGAATGCCCTCATTGCCACGAATTGACCGTTGCACACAAAGTGTGCAAGAGCTGCGGTTTCTATAACGGCGCAGAAGTGGTTGCTCAGAAAGAAGAAAAGAACGACTAAATTTTCGTCTATGGAACACATCAGACGGGTGGCTATTAGCACCCGTCTTTTTGCGTTACCGTGTTTTTTCTATGATTTTGCTTACGAAAATCTTTTGTTTGCTTGACAAAACAAAGGAAAAAGTGCTATAATTCATAGGAAAAAGAGACAAGGAGAGCGAGTATGGAAGAAAAGTTTTCCATTACGGGTATGTCCTGCGCGGCGTGTTCGGCAGGGATAGAAAAGTCCGTTCGCAAGCTTGACGGAGTGGAAAAAGCAGATGTTTCGCTGATGGGTGAGTGTATGGTCGTCAAATACGACGAAAAACGCCTTACTCGTGAAAAAATTATAGAAACGGTGATGGCGCTTGGTTACGGCGCAGAAAAATACGACGAAAACGTTTTAAAGGAAAGAAAACCGCAACCGGACGTCTTAAAAAAGCGATTTTTCTTATCGCTAATCTTTCTCGTACCGTTGATGTATTTTTCTATGGGCGGTATGATAGGTTTGCCACAGCCCCACGTAATCGTTGGCGTAACGCTGCAAATGCTGTTGGCGCTCGCCGTAATCGTAATAGATTTTAAATTTTTCACGAGCGGCGCAAAGGCGCTTTTCAAAAAAGTGCCGAATATGGATACGTTGGTGGCAATGGGCTCGGGTGTTTCCTTTTTGTATAGTTTTGCGTTTACCGTATTACTGTATATGGGCAAGGTCGGGCAGCATACGCATATGTTCTATGAATCGGCGGCAATGATTTTAACGCTGGTAACGCTCGGCAAATGGCTAGAAGAAAAATCCAAACGTAAAACAGGCGACGAGATAGAAAAGCTTATAAAAATGATGCCAAACACCGTCACGGCAGAACGGAACGGCGCGCAGATAAAGCTACCCTTTTCCGAGATAACCGTTGGGGAAATTCTCGTGGTAAAGCAGGGTGAATATATCCCCGTAGACGGAAAAATCGTAGACGGTCACGCCTTTGTCGATCGCGCGGCGATTACGGGCGAGAGTATGCCCATCGAGGTGTCGATAGGCGATACGGTTACAGGCGCGGATATCGTAAAGAGCGGTTTTATTAAAGTCGTAGCGGAAAAAGTCGGCGCGGATACGACGTTGTCGCAGATTGTAAAAATGGTAAAAGAGGCAGGGGCGAGCAAAGCGCCTTTGCAAAAGACAGCGGATAAAATTGCGAGTATTTTCGTGCCTGCGGTGACGCTGATAGCCGCGATTACGTTCGTTATATGGTTCGTTTTGACAGGTAAAATCGCGCAGGCGGCGAATTACGCCATTTGCGTGCTCGTTATATCTTGTCCCTGCTCACTCGGGCTTGCAACGCCCGTTGCGGTAATGGCGGCGACGGGACGCGGTATGGCGCTCGGTATTTTATATAAAGACGCAGAGGCATTGCAAAAGGCAAAGGATATCAACTGCGTATTGTTGGATAAAACGGCTACGTTGACAATCGGTTCGCCCAAAGTGACGGATTTTGAACTGCTTGATGGTGAAAAAGAGTTCGTTTTGGGGCTTGCAGCGGCGATTGAGAGTCACTCCAATCACCCGATTGCAGAGCGTGTCCGCACGTTTGCGGAAAGCGAAAAACATAGCGATATTGCCGTAGAAAATTATGTCTATGCTATGGGCAAAGGCGCGACGGCGGAATATGACGGAGTTATCTATCGTTTAGGCAATCGAAAGCTTTTAAATAGCGCGAAAGAGGACGCTAAGAGTAACGAGATAGAGAAAAAATACTCTACGCAGGGTAAAACGGTCGTGTTTTTAGCGACGGAAAAGAAAATTCTTGCCGTGTTTGCGATAGCGGATACGTTAAAGGAAGAGAGTATGGCGGCGATTGCCGATTTGAAATCGCGCAAAATCCGTATGGGTATGCTCACGGGCGATAACGAAAACGTCGCAAAAGCAATAGCGACGGAGGTCGGGATTGACGATTATTTTGCAGAGGCAATGCCCGAAGATAAAGCGCAGGCGGTACAACGCGTACGCTCGGTTGGCGGTTTTGTAGCAATGGTCGGCGACGGTATCAACGATAGCCCTGCTTTAAAAGCGGCGGACGTCGGGATTGCAATGGGCAACGGCACGGATATTGCTATGGATGCGGCGGATATTGTGCTTTCGCGTGGGGATTTGCGGTTGGTCGGCAGGACGATTGACCTTAGCCGCGCGACGGTAAGAAATATCAAACAGAACTTATTTTGGGCGTTTTTCTACAACTGTGTGGCAATTCCCATAGCGGCAGGCGCGTTCGCGTTTGCAGGCGTGTCGCTTACGCCTATGCTCGGCGCGGCGGCAATGTGTTTAAGCTCGTTGTTCGTGGTGACGAACGCGTTGCGGTTGACAAAATTTGGCAAGGAAAAGAAAAAACAACAAACGGAGATAAACGGTATGAAAAAGACTTTAAAAATCGAAGGTATGATGTGTCAGCATTGCGTAGCGCACGTTACGAAAGCCCTGCAAGGCGTGGAAGGGGTTACGTCTGTGGACGTAAACTTAAAGAAGAAAACGGCTGTCGTAGAGCTTGGCGTGGAAGTGTCGGATGAAACGCTGACGGCGGCAATCAACGAGGCGGGCTACGAGGTGAAAAAGATTTTGTAAATCGTAGACAAAACTGACAAAATATATTCAATTATGACAAAATAAAACGGAAAAGCACGGTTGCGACGTGTTATCATATTCCCAACAAAACATATTAGGAGGTATGAATATGTCGCAAATGTTGCTTTTGGATAAACGCACACAAGGTCTTATCGAGGATTACGTTCCGCAAGGGGATATACTCGAAGGCGTTGTGTGCTTTTTTTCTGTTTTTGCCGATTATACGCGGGTGAAAATATTATCCGCGCTAGCTATCAGCGAGCTGTGCGTCACCGACCTTTCCAGAATCCTCGATATCAATCAAACGACGGTGTCGCATCAGTTGAGATTTTTGAAAAGTGCAGGGATTGTGCGTTGTTCTCGGCAGGGTAAAATCGTCTTTTACAGCCTCGTGGACGATTCGATAAACGACGTTATCTTAAAAGGAATCGAATTTTTAGGCTGTTGATAGGGTGAAAGTGCATTATTTTTCTTTTATTCCCTTGCAAAATTCTGCGATTTGGTATATAATAATAGTATCTGATATTATGCAAAAATCGGATAAGGTACGTTATGGGTGAATTGCAGGAAAAACTTCGTTTGCTTCCCGATAATCCGGGGGTGTACGTAATGTTGGATAAAGACGGTGTGGTTATCTACGTCGGAAAGGCGCGTGTTCTGAAAAACAGAGTACGTCAGTATTTTCACGCGTCTGCAAAGCCTGAAAAGGTCGCCGCTATGGTCGAGCATATCGCTGATTTTTATTATATTATCACGCAGACGGAAATCGACGCGCTCGCCCTTGAAAACAACCTCATAAAAAAGTACAAGCCGAAGTATAATATCCTTTTAAAGGACGATAAGACGTATCCGTATATCAAGGTGCATACGAAAGAGGAATATCCGAGAGTATCGATAACGCGCAAGATAAAAAAAGACGGCAAATATTTCGGGCCGTTTATGGGCGGCGTGCGCTGTGGGGATATTTTAGATATCGTAGGCTCGGTGTATAACGTGCGCACTTGTGCAACGGCGATAGGCGAAAAGCCAAAAAAGCCGTGTCTTGCCTATCATTTAGGGCGTTGCCTTGCGCCTTGCGCTCACACGTGTACGAAAGAGGAATACACCGAGAGAGTGAAGGCGGCTATTTCCTTTTTGGACGGCAATTACGAATCCACGGAAACGCTGCTGCGTGAAAAAATGTTGCGTTTTGCCGAGAACGAAGAATTTGAGCTGGCAATGGAATATCGCGAAAAGCTGAATATGCTTTCCAAGCTGAAATTAAAACGGATTCCTTCTCTCAATCGCGCGCTCGACGCCGACGTGATTTCCTTAAAAACCAACTATTTATATTCCGCTATCAACGTTTTGGTGACGCGTAGCGGCATTATGCAGGGCAGTAGCAATTTTGCATTGGAAGATTGTTCGTTCACCGAGGCAGACGCTTTGACGGCGTTTATGATTCAGTATTATTCGTCGCACGAATTGCCGCAAGAAATTATAACGGAAGAATATTGCGAAAAAGCTTTGTTGGAAAAATATTTCCTCGATAAATTCGGAAAAAAAGTAGAAATTATTCACGCAAAACAAGGTGTAAAAAAACAACTTTTTGAAATGGCGCAAAAGAACGCGGCGGAATATCTGTCTAAATCTATTGATAAAATCAAGCATAAGGACGATATGACGAAGAACGCGTGCCAGCGCTTGAAAGAGCTGTTGGGTTTGAAAAAATATCCCAAGCGTATGGAGTGTTACGATATTTCCAACGTCAGCGGCGTAGATAAGGTGGGTTCTATGGTCGTCTTTATTGACGGCGAAGCGGATAAGAATAGCTATCGTCGGTTTAAGATTAAGACGGTGGAGGGCGCGAACGATTATGCGTCCCATCAAGAAATGATGCGTCGTCGCTTGGCAAAGCTGGGCACGGCAGAGGAAGAACGCTTTCCAAAGCCCGATTTGATGATTATCGACGGCGGCAAAGGACAGTTGTCTGCTATCAAGGAGATATTCGACGAATACGGGATAGAGGATATCGAGCTGATTTCCCTTGCGGAACGGGAAGAAGAGGTGTTTACGCTGTTTTCGCCCGAAAGTATTCGGCTAGATCGTCGCGACTATGCGTTAAAAATGTTACAGCGTATCCGTGACGAGGCGCACCGTTTTGCAATCACGTATTTTAGGAGTCTGCATTCCAAACGCAATTTGGCTTCCGTACTCCTCGAAATCGAGGGTATCGGCAAGAAAAAACGTATGGCGCTTATGGAAAAATTCGGCACAATCGACAAAATTATGAGCGCGAGTGTGGAAGACCTTACAAAAGCGGACGGAATCGGCGAAGAATTGGCGAAGAAAATTTACACTTATTTTAAGGAAGAGATATAAAAAATGCGAAAGATAAACTATCCTTTAATCGTATCCGATTTCGACGGAACGCTAGTGAATAAGGACGGTACGATTGCGGAAAGCAATAAAAAAGCGATTGCGGAATATATCGCCGCAGGCGGTAAATTTGCCATTTCCACGGGGCGCATGCCCGCGGGGATTTTATCGCGTGCAAGAGAGCTTGGCTTAAAAGGCACGGTTTCTTGCTGCCAAGGCGCGATTATTATGGATATCGAGAGTGGCGACGTGGTGTTGCAGGGCAGAATTCCTTTGCAAACGACGATTGCTATTTGTAAAAAAATGGAAGAGCTGGGCTTGCATATCCACGTGTACGATTTGTGGGAGTATTATTGCAATATGGACGACGCCGCGCTCAAAATATACGAAAATGCCGTAAGAGCCAAGGCAAAACTTGTGTTAGATAAACCGATTTCGCAGTTTGTAGAAGAAAACGGTCTGTGTTCGTATAAAGTGCTTGCTATGGTGGAGGTTGCTGACAACGATAGGATTTCCGCAGCGCTCGCCGCGGCGAATTTTGAAAACTGCGACGTGACGAAGAGCGACGCGTATCTCGTAGAAGTAATCAATAAGACGTACAGCAAAGGTACGGCGGTGGATTTTTTAGCGAACTATTACAGCGTGCCCATAGAAAAAACGATAGCCGTTGGCGACCAGCGCAACGATTTGCCTATGATTCAAAAGGCAGGGCTGGGGATTGCCGTAAAAAATGCGGATGACGGCTTGAAAAAGGAAGCGGACGTGGTGTTAGACTACACCAACGAAGAAGGTGCTATCGCTAAAATTATCGAAAAATTCGGCTTTTGTGAGGAGGAATAAAGTATGAACGGTCAGGTGACGCAGAGCGTTATGTTGGACAAATTCGCGTCCGATTTGAATTTGGAGATCGTCTATACGGGCAGAGGAGTGGTAACACTCGCGAGTATGAGCGTAGAACGCCCGGGATTACAGCTTGCAGGCGGATTTTTTAATTACTTTGACGCGCGGCGCATTATCGTGCTTGGGCTTTCTGAATACGAATATTTACGCACGTTTTCGACGGAAGAACGAAAATCAAAGCTCACGCAGCTCATTTCGTACGGCGAACTGCCGTGTATTATTCTCAGCCGTGATTTGCCGGCTCTGCCCGAGCTTGTAGATACAGCGAAAGAATATTCTTGTCCGTTGTTTAGAAGCACGAAAATGACGACCGACCTTATGAGCGATCTGTATATCTATCTCAACCGTCTGTTAGCGCCCTCGGTGAGTGAGCACGGCGTTTTAATGGAAGTGTTCGGCGTCGGGATTTTGCTGACGGGCAAGAGCGGCGTAGGGAAGAGTGAAACGGCTATGGAGTTGATTAAACGCGGTCACCGTTTGATTGCAGACGACAACGTAATCATCAAGGAAATTGCGAACGAACTTTACGGTACGGCACCCGATATTATCCGCTATTTCATGGAACTGCGTGGGATAGGGATTATCAACGTCAAGAGTATGTACGGTTCTGGCTCGGTGTTGGATGAAAAGAAAATACAGCTCGTAATTCAGCTAGAAAATTGGCAACAGGGCAAGGAATACGATAGAGTAGGGGACGAAATGTCGTCCACGTCCTATTTTGGGATAAAAGTGCCAAAGCTCACAATTCCCGTCAGCCCGGGTAGAAATTTGGCAATTATTATTGAGGTCGCGGCGCGTAATTTCCGCTTAAAGAGTATGGGTTACGACGCGTCGGAAGAGCTGATTACAAGAAGTATCGGTAGATAAAAATACAAGAGAAAAAAGAGGTATCATGGTAGAAATTCTTGCTCCTGCCGGCAACGTAGATTGCGCGCTGGCGGCAATGAACAACGGCGCAAACGCCATATATTTGGGATATAGCTCCTTTTCCGCCCGTCAGAGCGCTGAAAACTTTGACGGCGAGGCTTTGCGCGCCATAACGGAAAAAGCCCATTTTCTTGGCGTTAAAACGTACGTGGCAATGAATACTATGATAAAAGACGAGGAACTTGAAAGCTTTATAAAAACGCTTGTTTCCGTTTGGGATATGGGCGTGGACGCGATTATTATGCAGGACGCGCTGCTTGGCAAGGCGATACACGCGCGTTATCCTGATATCGTACTGCATTTGAGTACGCAGGCAGGCGTTTGTACGCTGGACGGCGCGAAATTTGCCAAAGAGTGCGGTTTTTCTCGTGTGATTTTGGCGAGAGAAACGCCGCTTGCCGAGATAAAAAAAATAGCGGCTTTTATTGAAACGGAAGTGTTCGTGCAAGGCGCGCTGTGTACGTGTTTTTCTGGGCAATGCTATTTTTCGTCCTTTGCAGGCGGCAACAGTGGCAATCGCGGCAGATGTAAACAGCCTTGCCGTAAAAAATATTCCTACGACCGCGCAGGGTTTGAGGACAAAGCGTACGCATTGTCGCTGTCCGATCTTTGCGTTGCCGAGGATATAGAAAAGTTAGTCGATGCAGGCGTGCTGTCGTTTAAGATTGAGGGCAGAATGCGCCGTGCGGAATACGTTGCCGCGGCTGTGCGGTATTATCGCATCTTGCTCGATAAAACAGAGGGCAAACAAACGGCTTTGTCCGATTTAAAACGCGCGTACAATCGCGGTAATTATACCAAAGGGCTTGCTTTTGGGCAGGACAAGCGGTTTTTATCCACGGCTATCCAAGGTCATATCGGTGAAAAAGTCGGCGTTGTAAAGGTAATAAACGGTAAATTTTTTGTAGAAAGTCAATTCCGTCCCAAACAAGGCGACGCTTTTAAAATTCTTCGAGACGGAGAAGAAGTGGGCGGCGCGACGTTTTCCAAGATAGAGGGCAGAGGCTTTGTTTTGTTTTCAAAAACCCGTTTAAAGAACGGCGACGGCGTATTTATTACGACGGATACGTCGGTGAACGAACGAGTGTTATCGGCAAAACGCTACGGCGCGATTGCTTTGAAATTATATTTTGCAGAGGGTGAGCGCGCGCGTATTGAATGCGGCGATGTTTGTATTCAATCAAACGAGCCGTTGCAATCGGCGCAAAGCAGACCTTTGACAAAAGAAGAACTCACGGCTTGTTTTTTGAAAACGGACGGTTTGCCCGTAGAGATTACGTTCGACGAAATCGTATTACAAGGGAATATTTTTATCCCAAAATCTGCACTCAATGCGCTCCGTCGTGATTTTTACGAGAAATTATCGCAAAACATCATAAATTACGGGCGTACGCAGTATGAATACGAGCCTTTTGCCTCGCCAGCGTTGGTAGGGATAAATGATAAAACGGCAGTAATTGTGAGCGATTTTAAGGGCGTTGTAGCCGATATCGCAATAGCAAAGCTCGACGATTTTTCTGTGCCGTTGCCCGAATCGTTTACGCAAGGTGATTTTGAAAAATACCTCTATTATCCTGCATTTTTAACGGAAAAGGATATCGAAAGGATAGACGTTTTATTGCAAACGTATCCCATTGATGGGCTGTACGTGGAAAATTACGGCGGTATCGCCTTTGCTTTATCGCGCGACAAGAAAATTTTTGCAGGAACAGGGCTGAATCTTCTCAACGCCGTGTCGATAAACGAGCTGTTAAAGATAGAAAACATAGTTTACTACGCGCTGTCGAAAGAGGGTAACGAAAAGGAACAAAGCGGCTTGAAGAGCGACAAATCTTTTGTTTTAGCTTCGGGCGATATCAAAATTATGGATTTGTGCTATTGTCCGTTTGGAAAAACGTGCGTTTCCTGCGACAAAAAGCGCGTATATACGTTGACGGACGAGAACGGCAGGACGTTCCCCGTGCGGCGTTATCAGGCGGCAGACGGAAGTTGCCGTTTTGAAGTATATAATTGCGCGAGTTTGGTCGGGAAAGGGGTTAAAGGCGCAGGAAAGCTGTTGGAATTGACCTTACAAGAGGACAAAACGTCAGCGTTGGAGGCGAAAGAGGACGAAGATATGCAACGTTCCATTTATGGCAAATATACATCAGGGCACGCGCATCGCGGCGTTTTATAAGAGGAAAAATACGATAGGACGAGAAAATGAATCAAAAAGCAATAGAAAAAACCGAATTGAATAAAATTCTATTCCTTGCGGCGGAATACGCGACGTTAGAGGGCGGAAAGACGAGGTTGCAAGAAACGCAGCCTTGTTCGGACGTAGCCGAGGCAAAACGCCGTTTACAACAAACGGAGGAGTGCTGGACGCTACTCTTTACACACGGTATTTCTAAAATTGAATATTTTCCGCCGTTTTCGGACGAGATTGATCGGGCGTCGAAAGGCTCGGCGCTTTCCTGCGGGGAATTGTTAAAGATTGAGAATTTATTACGCGCTACCCGTATCGCGCATACGAGCGTTTCGGGCGTCAACGACGAGGGTTTGCAAGGTATGAAACGCCTTGTAGAGGGCTTGTATTATGACCAAAATCTTGAAGAAGATATCCGCACGAAGATTCTTAACGATACGGAAGTGAGCGATTACGCTAGCGATAAATTATACAGCGTTCGTCGGGAGATTCGTCTTTTGAACGAGAGGATAAGAGTACGTCTGGCAGAGTACCTTACGGGCGCAGAGGGGAAATATTTACAAGACGGCATAATTACTATGCGTGACAATCGTTACGTTTTGCCCGTTCGCGCGGAATATAAACGCAATATCAAAGGCTTTATTCACGACCGTTCGGCTAGCGGCGCTACCTTTTTCATTGAGCCTGAAGAAGTGTTGGAGATGAATAACGAGCTGCGTTCTTTGGCAATCGACGAAAAGGAAGAGGTCGAGCGTATTTTAGGCGAGCTGTCCCGTCGCGCAGGTTTTATGGCGGACGAATTACGTAGAGATATCGAGATTTTGGAAGAAATCGATTGCGCGTATGCGCGCGCCGAGTACGGCTATAAACTCAGCTGCACTCGTCCGAGCTTGAACGATACGGGTGTGATTGATATTGACAGAGGCAGACATCCGTTGATTGACCGCAAAAAAGTTGTTCCCGTTAGCTTGGCGCTTGGGAAAGATTATCGTTTTCTGTTGATTAGCGGCCCGAATACGGGCGGTAAGACGGTTACGTTAAAAATGGTCGGGTTGTTTTGTATGATGGCAATGTGCGGTTTGTTCGTGCCTGCAAAACGCGCGACGCTGTCCGTTTTTAACGAGATTTTCTGCGACGTTGGCGACGCGCAAAGCATTGAAGAAAGCCTTTCCACTTTCTCGTCGCATATCACGAATATTATCAATATCGTTGATAACGCGAACGAAAAGAGCCTTGTTTTAATTGACGAGCTTGGTGGCGGAACGGATCCTGACGAGGGGCAAGCACTTGCAAAAGCCATTGTCGCACATCTTTTAAACAGCGGTTGCGCTGGTGTTGTCACCACCCATTATACAGCGTTAAAAGAATTTGCGTTTTCAGCGAAAGGCATTGAAAACGCTTGTATGGAGTTCGATTCAGACACGTTACAGCCCTTGTACGTGATAAGAATCGGTTTGCCTGGTTCGAGTAACGCGCTCGCGATTTCTAGACGCTTGGGCTTAAACGAGGAAATTTTGAACGCGGCAATGGAAAATCTTTCCGAGGACGCGCAACGTTTTGAAAATATTGTGCGTAGCGCGGAAGAGAGCCGTATTCGCGCGGATGAAACCTTGCGTGAGTGTAACCTTTTAAAAGCCGATTGGCAGGAAAAACTTCGCGTTTTGGAAACGGAACGTGAAAAGGTGCAAAAAGAAAAGGAAAAACTGCACGCGCAGGCAAAATCGGAAGCGCGACGTATCATCAACGAACGCGCGGCTGCGGCGGAAGAATTGCTGTCTGAAATTGAGACGATTTTCGCCAAAGAGCGTATGAGCG
The DNA here is from genome assembly GCA_017507005.1 of Clostridia bacterium. GTDB lineage: Bacteria > Bacillota > Clostridia > Christensenellales > Borkfalkiaceae > Scatosoma. The sequence goes on from JAFWBT010000027.1 coordinate 16,673, forward strand.
AAGCCGATCTTATCAAGGCGCGCACTTTAAAAAATCGTTTGCAGGACAAGGCGTACGAGAGCGATGAGGAAGAGGCTTTTTTGCCGCAATACGTTCCCGTCAAAGCGGAAGAATTAAAGGTAGGCGCAAAGGTATTCGTGCAAAATACGCAGCAGGAAGGTATTGTGCAGAGTATTCGTTTGCAGAAAAAGGAAGCGGAAGTGCTGTGCTGCAGTATTCGCGTACGTAGTAAAATTTCCGATTTGTGCGTAGTAATTCAAGAACAAAAAGCGCACACTGTCAAAAAGAATAAATGGCAAACGAGCGGCAAAAACGACGTTGTTCAGGTCAGCCGTTCGCTCACGCCAAAGCCCGCTCCGTCGTTGGAAATCAACGTAATCGGTATGACGGTGCACGAAGCGTTGCCTGACGTCGAGGCGTTTATCGATGCCGCCGTTATCTCGAATTTGGAAGAGGTACGTATCGTGCACGGCGTTGGCACGGGCAAGCTCCGCGCAGGTATTCACGACTTTTTACGCAAGCACCGCAACGTAGCGGAATTCCGTTTGGGAAAATACGGCGAAGGGGAAACGGGCGTAACGATTGTAAAAATCAAATAACGCTCGGCAAATAACGGAAAGACGCAAAAGGCGCGAAAGAAACGGAACGCGCGTTTAAACAGGCATAACCGAAAAAAAAGAGCAATAGGATAATACGAACTCTTTTTTTCGAGGTGGGCTATGAAAAAACAAAGTCGCTATTCCGAACGTTCGTTACGTCAAAATATTGCCACGAATTTAGTACTCGGCGTGTTGGTGCTTTCCGTTGCTACGTTGTGTTTATCCCCGACGGAAAAGACGGTGGAAACGGAGGGCGTAGGCGCGGAAATATACCGCTTTGCGAGCGGTGAAACGCAAGGCGTTTCTTTGATGTTCAACGTGTATTGGGGTACGGACGAGGTGTACCGTATTTTAGACGTTTTACAGCGTTACGAGGCAAAGGCTACCTTTTTTATCGGCGGCTGTTGGGCGGACGATAACGTGGATTGTCTTCGCGAGATTTACGCAAGCGGTCACGAAATCGGCAATCACGGCTATTTTCATAAAGACCACGCAAAGCTTTCGCTCGTGGAAAATCAAAAGGAAATATCCGATTGCAACCGATTCATCGAGCTGTCGTTAGGCGTTGCGCCTACGCTGTTTGCGCCGCCTTCGGGGGCGTATAACGACGATATGCTAACGGCTTGTAAAACGTTAGAAATGAAAACGATTTTATGGTCGCGCGATACGATTGATTGGCGAGATAAAGATGCCTAGCTCGTCTATACGCGCGCGACGAAGAATATCCAAAGCGGCGAATTCGTTTTAATGCATCCTATGAAAGCAACGGCGGACGCCTTAGAGGATATTATTAAATATTATTATTCGAAATCGCTACGGCTTGTTACGGTTTCGGAAAATTTAGAGGAGAAAGGATAATGATATATGAAAAGAGATACGACAACGGTTTGCGCCTTGTCGTAAAACAAATGGAAGGCTTGATGTCCGTTACGATGGGTATTCTCGTCGGCACGGGTGCGAGCGCGGAAACGGACGCAGAGGACGGTATTTCGCATTTTATCGAGCATATGCAGTTTAAAGGCACGCAAAAACGCAACGCGTTCGAGATTTCTGACGCGTTCGATAGGCTCGGTGCGCAGGTAAACGCCTTTACGGGGAAAGACCTCACTTGCTATTATTCCAAGTGCACCAGCGACCATACGGCGGCTTGTTTTGAATTGCTTTCCGATTTATTTTTAAATTCCACCTTCCCCGAAGAGGAAATGGACCGCGAAAAAGGGGTGGTTTGCGAAGAAATTTCTATGAACGAGGACACGCCTGAGGATTTGTGCTTAGACCTTTTGGCGAGAGCGTTCTACGGCACGAAAAATTACGGCAGAAATATCCTCGGCACAATCGAAAACGTGAAAGGCTTTTCTGTTGCCGATATTCAACGTTATAAAAAAGCCCGTTATTGCCCCGAAAATATCGTAATTTCCTTTGCCGGCGGCGTGGATATGGCAACGGCGCAATCGCTCGTAGAAAGCTATTTCGGCGCGTTGGATAAAGGTGCATACGAAGAGAGAAAACCGACGGTGATTTTGCAAAATCAGAGCCTTGTAAAGCGTAAACCCATTGAACAAATGCATATCGCTATCGCCTATCCGTCCGTTCCGCGCGGTGACGAGAGAGAGGACTACGTCAGTGCTATCAACGGTATTCTCGGTGGCTCAATGAGCGCGCGTTTGTTCCAAGAAGTGCGTGAAAAGCGCGGGCTTGCCTATTCGGTATATTCCTATCTTTCGGCGTATCCCGAATGCGCGTCGCAAAACATTTACGCAGGCGTGAATCCTGCAAACGCCGAAGAGGCGTACGAAGCGATTTTAGAGGTGGTGAAAGACCTCAAAGAAAACGGGATTACCGAGGACGAATTTTTACGCAGCCGCGAACAGATGAAATCGGGTATGTTTTTCAGCAACGAGAGCAGTAATTCGCAAATGCTCTTGTATGGGAAATATATGCTCTATTATGACAAGATTTTCGATTTTGAGGACAAACTCCAACGTATTAACGCTATGACGTACGACAAGGCGCAAGAGGCGTTGTCTGCCATCTTAAATGATAAAAACAAAGCTGTGGCTATCATTGGCAACACCGATACGCCGTTCAAGCTGTAATTTTTTATGGAAACCAACGCAAAAAAGATAGGTTTCGCGCCCGTATTCAATACGAATAGTAAAGTGCTGATATTGGGCAGTTTTCCGTCGGTAAAGAGCCGCCAAATCGATTTTTATTACGGCAACAAACAAAACCGTTTTTGGCGTATGCTGTGTGGATTTTTTAAGGAAGAAATCCCCGAAACGACGGAAGGGAAAAAGGAATTTTTATTCCGCCGCGGTATTGCGCTTTGGGATATGGTTGTCGCGTGTGAAATCGAAGGCTCGGCAGATTCGTCGGTGAAGAACGCAGAAGTGGCGGATTTAAACGAAGTGTTAAACGTCGCGCCGATTGAGAAAATATTATTAAACGGCACCCTTTCGTACGATTTATTTATTAAAAATTATGAAAACTTGCCGATTGCGTACGAAAAAATGCCGTCTACTAGCCCAGCGAACCCGAGATATGACGAAAGGGTGTGGAGGTCAGCGCTTAATGACGTATTCCGAATTTATTGACGAATTACAAGCAAACGCAGAACCAAGCTACGCCGCTTTTCACGCGCGGTTGACGCCTACGAATTATAAAATTATGGGCGTTCGTGTGCCGACAATGCGTAAGATTGCCAAAAAACTGCAAGGGGATTTGGAAACGTTGTTCGCTTTCCCGAACGAGTATTACGAGGTCGTATTTATAAAGCTTACAATCGTTTCCCTGCTCCCGTACGAGCGGTTTGTCGAATACGTCGAGCCGTGCGTTGCGTTAATGGATAATTGGGCGCATTGCGACAGCTTTAAGGCGAAATGTATTCGCAAAAATAAAGAAAAATTCTTGCCCGTTTTGGAAAAAATATTTCAAAACGGCGACGAGTTTTCGCAACGCTACGTTCTCGTTACGTTGTTATCCGAATACGTTGAAAAGAAATATTTGCCACTGATTGAGGACTATATTCATCGGGCGGATACCGCGCCGTATTACGTACATATGGCGCTGGCGTGGTTACTTGCGGAAATCCTTGTCAAAGAATACAACGACGGTGTAAAGCTGTTAAAAAAAGGCGTAACGTCGCCTAAAACGCACGATAAAGCGATTCAAAAAGCCATTGAGAGTTATCGGCTTACAAACGAACAAAAGGAATATTTACGTTCCTTAAAAATAAAAAACATAAAATAAGGTAGCATTATGAACATTTTACAAACGATTACCGAAGAATTTCAATTAACACCCACGCACGCAAGCAATATTGTTGCGTTGATCGACGAGGGGAACACGATCCCGTTTATCGCGCGTTATCGTAAAGAGATGACGGGGAGCTGTGACGATCAGGTTTTGCGTGAGTTGTTCGATCGTCTTACGTACCTTCGTAACCTTGAAAAACGCAAGGAAGAAGTGGCGAATTCTATCACCGAACAGGGCAAAATGACGGACGAAATCCGCGACGCTTTGGCAAAAGCCGTGACGCTTACCGAGGTCGAGGATATTTATCGTCCGTATAAGCAAAAGAGAAAAACGCGCGCGTCCGTGGCGATTGCAAAAGGTTTACAGCCTCTCGCAGATGCGATTTTGGCGCAGGATAAAACGTTGGACGTGAGAGCGGAAGCGGAAAAATATATCACCGAAGAAGTGAAATCGGTAGACGAAGCGCTTGCAGGGGCGCAGGACATCATAGCCGAAATTATTTCCGACGACGCGCCTACGCGTAAAAAATTACGTAATTTCTTCTTTAAACATGGGGAAATCGTTTCTTCGTACGCCAAAGGTAAAGAGGCGGAGGATGAGGCGAAAACGTACGGTATGTACGCCGATTATAACGAGCCTGTCAGCGAGATTAAGAGCCATCGTGTTCTTGCGCTCAATCGTGGTGAAAAGGAAGAATTTTTAAAGGTTTCTATCGTTGTGGACGGGGAATTTGCTAAACGTATCACGGCGGCGAGCTTCTTAAAAGACGGCGGAGAGAGCACTAAGATTGTAAAGACAGCGGCAGAGGACGGCTACGATCGTCTTATTGCGCCGTCCGTGGAAAGAGAAGTGCGCGCGCAGTTATTTGAGGAAGCGAGCGAGCAGGCGATTAAGATGTTCGAGGTCAATTTGAAGCCGCTTTTGATGCAGCCACCCGTCAAGGATAAAATTACGATGGGTTGGGACCCTGCGTTCCGTACGGGTTGTAAAATCTGCGTCGTAGACGGTACGGGCAAAGTGCTCGATAAAACGGTCGTATTCCCCACGCCGCCGCAGAATAAGACGGAAGAAGCGAAAATTGTATTGAAAAAACTCATACAAAAATATGCTGTTGAGGTCATTTCTTGCGGTAACGGCACTGCAAGCAAGGAAAGCGAAATCTTTATTGCAGAGCTTATCAAGGAAATCAAGACGGAAACGGGCAGAGAGGTCGGTTACGTAATCGTCAACGAGGCAGGAGCGTCGGTATATTCGGCGAGTGCGCTCGGCGCGGAGGAATTTCCCGATTACGACGTTACGGCAAGAAGCGCGGTGTCGATTGCAAGAAGATTGCAAGATCCCTTGGCGGAGCTTATTAAAATCGATCCAAAATCTATCGGCGTTGGTCAGTATCAGCACGATATGAACGAAAAACGCTTGGATAGCGCGCTTTCGGGGGTGTTGGAGGACTGTGTAAACAGCGTGGGCGTTGATTTGAATACCGCCAGCGTTTCGTTGTTAAAATACGTTGCAGGGTTGAATTCCACCGTTGCGAAGAATATCGTTGCTTACCGTGAAGAAAACGGCAGATTCAAATCGCGTAAACAACTGTTGAAAGTGCCAAAGCTCGGTGAAAAGGCGTATACACAGTGCGCGGGGTTCTTGCGTATCGACGGTGGCGAGAATATTTTTGATAACACGGCGGTGCATCCCGAATCGTATGCAAAAGCGGAAAAATTGCTTGCGCTGTTCTCGTATACGCGCGAGGATGTAAAAGCGCGTCGAATCGCCGATCTTCGTGAAAAGATTAAATCGTACGGTGAAGAAAAAGCGGCGAAAGAAACGGAATTGGATAAAGCGACGCTTTTGGATATCGTCACCGAATTGATGAAACCCGGTCGCGATATTCGTGACGCGTTGCCTGCGCCTATGCTCAGAAAGGATATTATGGGCATTGAGGATTTGAAAGTGGGTATGGAGATTACGGGCACGGTAAGAAACGTAGTGGATTTCGGCGCATTTATCGATATCGGCGTACATCAAGACGGTCTTGTGCATATTTCCGAGATTACCGATCGTTATATCAAACATCCATCCGAAGTCCTCAAAGTTGGGCAAATCGTGCAGGTACGTATCAAAGAAGTCGATATTAAGAAAAACCGTATCGGTCTTACGATGAAAAAGTCGGCAAAATAAAAAAGAGTATAAAACGCTTGACAATAAATCATCAGTATTGTATAATAATGTGGTAAAGTTTTAAAAACTTTCATATTACGGAGGATGTTATTATGTTAGAAAAGATTCAAGCAATGCTTGCCGAGGCGCTCAATTTGCCTCTTGAAAAAGTTACCCCTGATGCAAAAATCGTTGACGATTTGGGCGCGGATTCTTTGGACGTTGTAGAGCTTTTGAGCCAACTCGAAGATCAGTACGGTATCGTTATTCCCGACGAAGAAGCGGAAAACCTCGTTACGGTTGCAGACGTTGCTGCACAGCTTGAAAAGCTCGTTAAATAAGAGTTTTATAAGTAAATAAATGGTAAAAAGCCTTGAATTTCTATAATTTAAGGCTTTTTCTTTTTTATTTTATGGAAATCCGAAGGAATATCGGCTGGAAACGTTTGCCTAAAAAGTTTTTATATGGTATAATCTACAAGGAAAAATATTTAAAGAGGTAGTTTGATGTTACAAGTTACGGGTGTTTCGTTACAATACGGCAGTAAAAAACTGTTTGAAGACGTTAATTTGAAATTCACGAAAGGGAATTGCTACGGCATTATCGGTGCAAACGGCGCAGGTAAATCCACCTTTTTGAAGGTGCTTTCTGGCGAAATTGAGCCGCAGAAAGGGTTTGTATCGCTTGATAAAAACGAGCGTATGTCCGTTTTACAGCAAAACCAAAATATGTACGACAACGAAACGGTGCTTCGTACCGTTATGCTCGGCTATAAACGCTTGATTGAGGTTATGGACGAAAAGGACGCTTTGTATGCAAAGCCCGATTTTTCGGAAGAGGACGGCGTTCGCGCGGCAGAGCTTGAAAGCGAATTTGCGGAAATGAACGGCTACGACGCGGAATATCAGGCGGCGCAGCTCCTTAACGCGTTGGATATTCACGAGGATATGCATTACGCGCTGATGAGCGATTTGGACGCAAAACAAAAGGTGCGCGTATTGCTTGCACAGGCTTTGTTTGGCGATCCCGACGTATTGCTTTTGGACGAACCTACCAACAACCTCGACATTAAAACGGTTAGATGGTTGGAAAATTATTTGATGGATTTTGAAAATACGATCATTATTGTATCCCATAACCGTCACTTCCTTAATAAGGTTTGTACGAATA
>JAFWBT010000028.1 GCA_017507005.1 Clostridia bacterium
AAAGAACTGCTTGGATATATGTCACGGCATCACGAGGACTTGGAGAAAAGCTTTACCGATGAGCAGAAAGAGGTCTTTGAGAAATTCCACGACTGTTGGAGCGAGTATATGAGCTTGGCGGAGGCTGCCATCTTTGAGTATGCTTTCAAGCTCGGTATGCAAATAGCCATTGAAACACTAACCGAATAACTTACGGCGGCGGGAGAAATCTCGCCGCCTTTTCTATCTCGAATTGGGGATAAGGCGTGGAAAAATAGAACCCCAAAATCCGTTATACATAAGGAGTTTTTGCTTGCATTTTCGGGTGGGTAATATGATTATATATCTCATCTCTATTTTGAAGTCTATTTTTCCACGCATCAAATAAACCCTCATAAACCGACAATAAACAATCATAACTGATTGACAAATAGATGATATTATAGTACGCTTTAATTAAATGCTTGAACGAAAAGCTTTCACCAAGAGTAAAAATCACAATATATGAAAAACCCGAGATTGAAAGGAAAATCTCGGGTTTTGTATTTATCACAAAAATCCACAAAAAAGACGAAATAAGTGGAGAAAAACCAATGGCTTATCGCGTTTTTAACACGAGTTACGTAAAAGTCTCAAAAAATCCAAAAAAATTAGTTTTCAGTGTCATTTTTTTTGTTAAAAAGAGTTGACATATTGAAATTAAGGGCGTATAATATGTTATTATAATATATAATAATGTAGTTATATTGACACTTTTTTCAATGTTATGTTAAGTGGATATAGAATTCCCTTGTTCGTAAACAAGAAAGAAAAAGACTAAAACAATCGCAAAAGCAAAACGTAGCCCTATAGGGCTATTTGTCGTTACCACGACAAATAAAACATTTACGAGGAGTAAAAAACAAACTGCAACAGCGTTTTGCAAACGCGTTTAACTTAAAGTTGTATATATTTTTTAACACATATTGCAAGAAAGAAGACTATTTAGGAGGTTGTGAAAATGGACGTATTAAAAGCCCAAAAAGTAGACGACGTACGCGCCGCGTACGAATCGCCTAACGTGTCAATTCTCATGTTTCCTGCAACAGACGTAATTCGCACCAGCGACCCTGATGCCGGTAAGGAATACCCGGAGACGTGGGTACAGTGAGGTGGTAGTATGAAGAGAAACACTATGAAAACATTAAAGATTCTTTGCACTCTTTGCTTCACCTTCCTTTTGGCGGGTGTGTGTTCGCTGTGGGCAAAGCTGCCCATGCCGAAGGCTGCGGCTAGCACTGTGCTCCTTTCGACGGAGTATAAAACGGAAGGCGCTTCCGTACGTGTGTTTAGAAGCAAGAGAAACGACGACGGTACGAGATCGTTGGTGACAACGGATAGACAAGGTATTCGTTTCCACGTACAGACGGGCGCGGGCTACGAAGTGGCTGCGGGCACGCCTTTGGTGGACGTGGAAGCTGAAAAGAACGAACTGAATGATTCTTATAAGCTCGCAGAGGGCTATAAGACGTATACGCTGGTAATTCCTACGAGATTGCTCCAAGGCGAGCTCACGAAGGAAACGGTGAACGTGCTGGCAATCGAAACGAGCGAATACTGGTATTCGGATGCCGACGGCAACTGGGAATCGATTGCGTATATCTATAATATCCCAGACAACATGTATACAGACGCTCTTACATACAGAGGTATCATCTGTAAAGTAGAGGGCGAAACGGAAACATTGGTGGCGGAAACGGAGATGGCGGAAAGATCGTTGGCGTACGTTGCAAAGCGTGCGTATAACGATACGATTGCTGATGGCGACTATTGGGGCTCGCCAGAGCTTGACGAGCAGGCGGCTCCGCTCATTAAGAATTTTGTGCCCACCTATTCGATTACGTATAAAGACGCAAGCGGCAATGAGCTGGGTACGGAAGAAGTGCTTTGGGGCGACGCTCCTGCAAGCGTTCCCACTAACGAAAAAGGCACTTGGTACGACACGACGGGGAGTGAAGAAGTTGACGTTACGAAAACGATGGACTTCACGCAGAACCGTACGTTGACGTTGACGACGACGAGCGCGGAAGAATTCGTTTTGACAGGTGTTGCGGCGCATTCGCACAGCAACGGTTACGACGGCGTGAAAATGTACGCAACCTTGCCCGTGGATAAATTTGCCGACGGTACAGAGCTGGATATCCACGCGGTAAACGTGACGCATACTGGTAACGGTACGTATAAAGGCCTTGCCGGCGTATGGGCAATGAAAGAAAGCGACGGAATGCGTTTGTTCTTCGGTTTTAAGGAAGGTACGGCGCTGACGAGCGGCGACAAGCTGACGATTTCGGAGGATTCCGTATTCTATGCAAACGGCGTTATGTATAAGCTGACGAAGGAATACACGATTGACTACGACGGCGTAGACTACGGTATGTTCCTCGGCTATTTGAATAACGCACACGTAAAAGCAATATATAACGCGGCGGAAGACGCGACGGGTAACGGCGGCGATCCTAACGATTTTACGATTCGTGTAGAATTCTACGAAGATATCATGATTACCGATTCGTACGTGTTCAAGCACCCCGATTCGACGCAGCCCGTAGAGATTCGTTGCGGACAAGACGCTTCCGTTGTGCATCCCATTTCGGGTGGCGAATATTATTGGGTTGAAGACGAAAATCAGCCCGACGGCTATACGAAGATTTTGGAATTGATAGCAACGGGTGAACACAAAAACTATGCGTACGGTAAACACAAAGGCGACGAATTGGTTGGCTTGGCAGGTACGATGCTCGTACAAAACGGCGGCTATTACATATTCGAAGACGAAATGTACGCATACTTCTTGCCTACCGCTGACGCGCAACCGAACGGTGTTGTAGAAGGCGTTTGGACGGTTGGTACGGAATCAGGTGCATACGGCAAAGACGAATTCGCAAAGACGGGTGAGTACGTAGCGAACGACACGGAAGTTCGTTTCATCACGCAGCACGCTTGGTTTGATACCGCCGATGGCGCTGGTAAAGTTACCTTGGAAAATATGTCTGCTACCGCTGAGAACGCTGTATATCATACGAGCGTGGACGGCGAAGTGACGGGCACTAAAGAGATTTATTATCACGGTTATAACGACCATCAAAACCTTGGTATTCGTGGTATTCCTACGCCGCAGGCAGGCGACACGATTACAATCGTGGGTGGAACGAGATTTTGGCATAAACAGCAATATTACGTTGTCGGCGATTTGGTCGGTGAAGAACGCACGAAAGACGTTGTGTTCTGCTACAACGGTGATTACTGGTTCTCAGGCTATGACGCAAGCAATAACGTAACGGCTGAAAACGCAGACGTTGGCGGCATGGATACGAATCCAGAGCATAATGGTGAAATCCGTTTGTGGTTCGACGGCAGCGCAAAACAAGTGTTGAACGCAACGCTTCCGGGCTATATGATTATAGATCCGAGAACGCCTGCGATATATAACGACACGCAAATTTCTGGTTTGAATACAGCGTTCTATTATAGTAGCGCAAACGATATGGTAGCGCTCATTACGGGTGTTACGGCAGCAAAAGTAGGGGACTATTTCCTTGTTCCTAAAGGCTCGGCGTGGTGGACGATGTTCTACGGTGAGCCTGACCCTGTAAACCGCGCTGTAATCTTCTCGCAGGACGTAGAGGCGACGTATAACGGCTCGGCTTGGGTGAAAGGCGATTATCGCGCAACGCTCGACTACGTAGAAAACCACTATACGATTAGCGGCACTACGAAAGGCAGACTGTATTTGGGCAACAGCTACACGTTTAGTGTAACCCCTGCAAGCGGCTACGTAGTAAGCAAAGTGTATATCAACGGCATTTCGCAGCCTTTGGCAGACAGCTACACCTTCACGGCGCAGGAAACGAACGTTGTTGAGGTGGAAACGGTTTTCGGCTACAATGTAACGTTTGACGTAGCTACGGGCGCAACGGTAGATAGCGGCGCGATTGTAAGCGGTATGGTGAAACCTATGGCGCAGGGCGACACGTTTACCTTCACGGTAGCGGCAAACGAGGGCTATAAGATTACGGGCGTAACGGGCGCGGCGGATAACGGCAACGGCACGTACACCGTAACGGCTGACGGACATAAGACGGTTGCGATTGCGACGGAAAAACTGTATAAAGTAACCTATTCGGGTGCGAACACGACGGCAAGCGCGGCAGGAATCGGCTCGGTATCCAACGGATTTAGCACGTGGGTAGACAACGGCACGTCGGTAACGTTCACGATTGAAGCGGCGAGCGGCTACGTTCTTACGGCGGTGTCGGGTGCAACGGACAACGGCAACGGCACGTACACGGCGACGGTAAACGGCGCTGACGTTACGGTAACGACGACGACGGTAGCAACGAGCAGCCTGACGGATGCGAACGATTTGATTGGTATTGAAAACCGTAGTAGTTGGGCTGGTGCAGAAGATGCTTACTGCTTTGGTGCAACGTACACCAACGGTACGAACGGCTATTTGAATACGACGTCCGAATTGAGTTGCTATTGGAACGATAACGCTGGCAAGGCAAGCCTGAACAACGGCGTAGACGTTATGGAATATATCTACATTAACGATACGTCGACGAGAACGCTGATCACGAAGAACGCAAACGGCGAAACTTCGTATAAAGCTTCAACAACGTTCCCGTTAAGCATGGGCGGTTGCTATGCTCCTATTTCCATCGAGTCTACTACGGGTAGCGGTATTTGGATTAGAATTATGAAAGACTTTGTAGCCGACCTTGGTGGAACGTTTACTATCACGATTAAGGCAGGTTTTATGTTGCCTGATGAACATGGCAATATCTTGTACGTAAGCGAAGATATTTCTTATCGATTCGAAAACGGTACGCTGACGAAGATTCTTAACGCGAATAAGATTGACGCGACCGATTTGATTGGTATTGAAAACCGCAGTAGTTGGGCAGGTACAGAAGATGCTTACTGCTTTGGTGCAACGTACACCAACGGTACGAACGGCTATTTGAATACGACGTCCGATTTGAGTTGCTATTGGAACGATAACGCTGGCAAGGCGAGCCTGAACAACGGCGTAGACGTTATGGAATATATCTACATTAACGATACGTCGACGAGAACGCTGATCACGAAGAACGCAAACGGCGAAACTTCGTATAAAGCTTCGACAACGTTCCCGTTAAGCATGGGCGGCTGCTATGCTCCTATTTCCATCGAGTCTACTACGGGTAGCGGTATTTGGATTAGAATTATGAAAGACTTTGTAGCCGACCTTGGTGGAACGTTTACCATTACGATTAAGGCAGGCTTTACGATTTTGGATGAACAGGGAAACCAGTTGCTTGTTAAATCTGACATCAGTTACGATTTTATTAACAATACTTTGGTTAAAAAGTAATACCGTTAAGTAAAAAAACACCCCCTTGTGGAGAAATCTGCGAGGGGGGTTTCCTTTCCTATATCCTATACGCGCGCGAAAATAAAACCACTTAAAAAAATTGGAAGAATTTTTCAAAAACCTATTGACAAGTATAAAAAGCTATGACAATATGTGTATACTATGACACGACATAGTATACGAATAATAAATACAAAGAGGCGAGTGAAATGGTGGCAAGAGCGCAAGAGATAAGGGGAACGAAATCGAAAATATTACACGCGGCGGCGTTATTGTTTAGCGTTGGGTTGGCAGGCTGTAACCAAAGGGGCGCGAGCGACGTCCGCGACGTTAGCGATAGCCCTATCAGCAGCGTTAGCGTGGAAGCTCCGCCACGAACGATGACGATAAGACGTGGATAAAAACGGGGTATTTCTTCGTAAAAAACGCAAAGAACAGGCGATATAGCGCAATGGTTGTTTTTGATATTTTTAGCGGTAAAGGATTGACGGCGGCGAGGAAAATGTGATAGAATATGTGAGTGAAAAAATATTTGACAAGGATAGGAGAATAGAGATATGATAAAGGCAAAAGGTCTAATATCAAAACTGTTGGCGTTATCGCTCGGTGTATTCACGGCGGTGTCGGCGACGGCTTGCGGCGGTTTGTTGCAAAACGTAGAGAGCGCCCCTCCGCACACGCATGAATATGGTGAATGGGTGCGCCCTGAAAACGTAGAAAACTGCGAAGAGGGTACGTATACGAGAACGTGCGATAGTTGCGGCGGAACGGATACGAGAAAGGGCGAGGTAACCGACCACGTTTGGGCGGCGGAGCTTGGCTATAACGATACCCAGCACTGGACGGAATGCGTATACTGTGACGTGCAAAAGGACGCCGTAAACCACGAAAACAACGGCATGAGCGAGTGTAAGGATTGCGACTATTTAATCCCGAGCGCAGGGGTGTTTTACGGACTGTCGGATGACGGTACGTACGCAATCGTAACCGATTTTGACGATTCTATGACGGACGTCGTGGTGGTGGCGAACGAATATAACGGCGTGCCCGTAATGGAGATTGGGAAAAACGCTTTTGAAGATTGTGGCAGCTTGAGTTTCTTAACGCTGCCCGACGGGGTTACGCGTATTGGCGCGAGAGCGTTTAGCGGCTGTAAACGCTTGATGGGTGTTATGTTATACGACAGCGTGGAATACGTTGGCGACAATGCCTTTGCGGGTTGTGAGGAGCTGACTATTTTCTGCGAAGCGGAAAGCAAACCGCAGGGCTGGAGCGAGGAGTGGAATCCCTTGCACCGTATGACGATTTGGGGACATAAAAACGACCGTGCGACGCACGTTGCCGCCGGTACGGAAAAGGTGATGGATAGTATGTTACAGCAGGAGGACGCGTCCAGGCGAAATACGTACGTCAATCCCGATTTGAACGGCGTACGCCCGCCCGAGGGGTTTATGAGCCTTACCCGTTACGATTCCAAAATGAATTCGGAGGGCGCAGGCTGGGAATCGGGTAATCTTTGGTATTACAATTTCAGTAAAATGAATCTTATCAAGTACAGCAATGTTTGGTTTGCCGTGAAACTTGTAGACGCGTTTTGGGCGTTCGTGAACGGGCCGGAGAGCTTTTCAGAGCCGTGGGCGTATATCCATTTACAGCAGATGGGACAAAACGAATACGGGGACACGCTTTGGAAGATAGAGGTGTCCGTTGGCGGACAGGTATACGAAAGAATAGAAAACCAAACGGGCGCGCATTTGGATACCGATAGAACGGAAAATTCTTTGGCTCGATTGCTTTGGGATGAGGGCTTTAACAGTAAAGACGGCAACGGGGTGTTGATTTACCGCTTGGGGCATCAAGAACGCGGCAGCGTTTATTGTACGGAAGTGCTGGGCACGTTGAAGAATTTGTAAAGCCTATTTGCTCGCGGTTTTTTGTGGCGAAAAGGCGGAAAAAGCGCAGCGAAATACAAGGAAAATCCTAAAAAAAGGGGAAAAGAGATGAGAAAAGAAGTGCATTTGATTTGTAACGCACATATCGATCCCATTTGGCAATGGGATTGGCAAGAGGGCGTCAGCGCCGTGTTGTCCACCTTTCAGTCGGCGGTGAATTTAGCGGAGCAATTTCACTACGTTTTCTGTCATAACGAAGTGACGGTGTATAAATATGTTGAGGAATACGCGCCTGCGCTGTTTGAAAAGATAAAGGCGTTGGTGGCGGACGGCAGATGGCATATCATGGGCGGCTGGTATCTTCAGCCCGATTGTAATATGCCCTCGGGCGAAAGCTTCGTGCGCCAAATCCAAGAAGGGAAACGGTATTTCAAGGAAAAATTCGGTGTGACGCCGACGACGGCTATCAATTTCGATCCCTTTGGGCATACCGTTGGACTTGTGCAAATTCTCAAAAAATGCGGTCAGGACAGCTATATTTTTATGCGTCCGTATAGACACGAACAGCCGTTGCCTGCCGAACAGTTTATTTGGAGAGGCTTGGACGGGAGCGAGGTGAAGGCAAACCGCGCCCGTTCGTATAGCTCGCCGCTGGGTAGATCGGCGGCGGAGATTGCCGCGCGCGCGGAAGCTCAATCGGAAACGGAAGAAACCATCTGCGTTTTGTGGGGCGTAGGCAACCACGGCGGCGGACCGTCTGCAAAAGACCTTGCCGATATTCAAGAAATGATGGATAAGGACGAGAAGTTTGCGTATATCCATTCCACGCCCGAAGACTTTTTCAAAAAGATAGAGCCGACGGCGGTGGTGGATACGTCTTTGCGTATTTCTATGCCCGGCTGCTATACGTCTATGGGCAAGATTAAGAGAAAGCACGCTTTGTTGGAAAACGAGCTGTGGCTGACGGAGAAAATGCTGGCGACGGCGTACGGCGTGGGCGCTTTGAAAGAATATCCCGAGGAGAAAATTCACGAGATAGCACAGGATATTCTCAACGCCGAATTCCACGACGTATTGCCCGGTTCGTCCGTGCAATGCGGTGAGGAGAACGGTTTGCGGTTGCTCGACCACGGTTTGTTAGAAGCGGAACGCCTGAAAACGAAAGCATATTTTGCCCTGCTGTCCTCGGAGGACGTGGCGCAAGCGGGTGAATATCCCGTCGTTGTGTTCAATCCTCATCCCTATCCCTTGACGACGAACGTTGAGTGTGAGTTTGTGCTCGCCGACCAAAATTGGGATCGGGAAAACGTTTCTAAAATGCGCGTGTATAACGAGCAGGGCGAGCTTGTGCCCTATCAAGTGGTGAAAGAGGAGAGTAATCTCAACCTCGATTGGAGAAAGCGCGTAGTGTTCGAGGCGAAGCTCGCGCCTATGCAGCTCAGCCGTTTTAGGGTGTTCGTGGAATTTGCGAAAAAGGAAACGTTGGAAAATGGCGCGGCGCTCGTATTTGATAACGGCAGAAAACGCGTCGTAATCGACGAAAATACGGGTTTGTTGAAAGAATACACGATTGACGGCGTATCGTACGTGAAAGAGGGCTTTTTGCCCGTTATGTTCGACGATAATCCCGATCCTTGGGGTATGGGCGGAAACCAACTGCTCCGCGTAGGGGAGAACGAGAGTCCGTTTGCATTGTCCAAGACGCCCAGCGGCGTATTTGAGGGTATGAAGAGCGTGCAGGTGATTGAGGACGGCGATATTTATCTTGGCGTGGAGGCGTTCTTTGAAAAAGCCGATACGCGCGTGAGAGTGGGTTATAAAATCTATAAAAACAACGACGCGGTGGACGTGGACGTGACGGTGTTTATGGGCAACGTGGACAAGTTTGTTAAGGTGAAGCTGCCTATAAGCGTAGACGGGACGCTGGTAGGGCAGACGGCGTTTGGTACCGAGCCGTTGTTTATGGACGCAAGAGAGAACGTAGCGCAGCGTTTCGTGGCGATGGAAATGCAAGGCGGCAAGTGCCTTGCGGTGATGAATACGGGCACGTACGGCAGTCATTTTGAAAAGGGTGCGCTGTATTTGTCGTTGGTGCGCGGCGTTACCTATTGCGCGCATCCTATCCAAGACAGACCGATTATCCCCACCGACCGTTTCGTGAAAAAGATAGACCAAGGCGAAAACGCTTTTTCCTTCCGTTTGGACGTGGTGGATAGAAACCGTTTGGAGCGTGCGACGCAGGAATTTACGCAAAAGCCGTACGCATTGAACGTGTTCCCGACCAAGCCCGAAAGAGCCAAGAAAACGTTTACCGTGGCGCTTAGCGACGATACGGTGTCTATTGTTACGATGAAAAAAGCAGACGAAAAAGACGCGTTGCTCTTCCGTTTGTTGAATAACACGGCGGACGGCGTAGAAACGGCGTTGCAGGTGGAGAACGCAACCCTGCCCCTTTCGTTTGGTAAATTCGAGGTGAAGACGGTGGCGTATGAAAACGGCGCGTTGAAAGAATTGGACGAATTGATTATTTAAGAATAGCAAAAGTAGAAAAGACCGATTGTAATGACAGTCGGCCTTTTCTTTATACCGTGTACGCGTTGAAAATAAAACGGATAGGGCAGGTACGCGTTGAATAAATGCGGCTACCGTGTACGAGTTGAATTAAAAACGGCGTGGGCAGGTGCGAGGTGAGGGTGTTAGCGTTTGGATTTTCAATATTAGAATAACGTATAGGAAAAAAGTAAAAATTCAATACGATTTGGCATTAGAGAAGTAAAATTTCCTATTGAAATTATTTCTTTTTTGTGATATAATACGCTAAGAAGAAAAAATAATCAAAAATGCGCCTAAAAGCCGAAAAATACGCTTTTTGGCGTGTTTGTCTATTAAAAAATAGAAAGATAGGAAGACTATGTTACGATTCAATCTTGAAGAAAAATTAGAAACGACGGTGAACAAGCTGTCGGCGCTTCGCGTAGTGAAACAATCGCCCTTACCGACGGAATACACCGACGAAATCGGGGACAAGCAGGTATTGCCCGTGAACAATACGTCCTTTCAGCCTTTCAAAGAGCCGTTTACGCTGTTTGAGCAGGAGAAGTATTATTGGTTTAAGGCGAGCTTTGAAATAGATAAATTGTCGGCGAACGAGCGCGCGTTTTTGTGTATAGAGACCTTTATTGACGGCGTGGCTTGCACGATTCGTCCGCAGGGGGTATTGTACTTGAACGGCGAGCTGGTGCAAGGCGTTGACATCAATCATACGGACGTGGCGATAAAAGAAGGAAAATACGAAATGTATCTCCTTTTATACACGCACACCTTTATTCGCGCTCTGCCCGTCTATTTTTCTTTGAAGTACGTAGACGCGCGTATTGAGGATATGTATTACGATTTGTCCGTGCCGCTCGACGGCGTGCGTATGCTCGACCAAAAGCGTACGGAATACGTTGAATCGATGACGGTGTTGGAACGCGCTATCAATCTTATCGATTTTAGACGGGTGTATTCGGAGGAATTTTTCGCGTCGCTCGCCAAGGCGAAAGAATATTTATACAAGGAATATTACAACGGCATTTGCGGCAGTAAACAGACGGTTAATTGTATCGGTCACACCCATATCGACGTGGCGTGGATGTGGGATTTGGCGCAGACGCAGGAAAAGGTGGAGCGGAGTTTTTCCACTGTTTTGAAACTGATGGACGAATATCCCGAATATAAATTTATGTCCTCACAGCCACAGCTCTACGCCTATTTAAAGGCGCGCAATCCGCAGCTGTACGAGCGCGTGAAAGAGAAAGTGCAAGAGGGCAGATGGGAAGTGGAAGGCTCGATGTGGCTAGAAGCGGACTGCAATCTTACGAGCGGCGAGAGTCTTGTTCGCCAAATCGTGTACGGGAAAAAGTTCTTCTTGGAAGAATTTGGCAAGGAGTGCAGAACGGTGTGGGAGCCGGATGTGTTCGGGTATTCGGCGGCGTTGCCGCAGATTATGAAAAAATGCGGTGTGGATCGGTTCGTGACGGCGAAAATTGGCTGGAACGACACCAACCGTATGCCCTACGACACTTTCGTATGGCAGGGAATAGACGGCAGTGAAGTGTTTGCGTTCTTGCTCTCGACGTGTGATTGCGATCCTCGTATCGGCAGGTATGACACGACGTACACGACGTACGTGGCGAAGCTGGACGCGGTGCATACGCTGGGCACGTGGAACCGTTACGAGCCGAAAGAATTTAACAACGTCACGATGATGACGTACGGCTGGGGGGACGGTGGCGGCGGCCCTACTCGCCATATGTTGGAGATGGAAAAACGCCTTTCTTATGGTTTGCCCGGGCTGCCGAAAACGCGCTTGGCTACCGTGAAAGAAACGCTGGACGAAGTGGAAAACAACTTCTATACCAACGCAAAAGAACTGAAACGGTTCCCCAAGTGGCGCGGCGAAATCTATTTTGAATACCATAGAGGCACGTATACTTCCGTGCCCAGAAACAAGCAAAACAACCGAAAGGGCGAGTTTGCCTTGCAAAACAGCGAGTTGGCTTGTACGCTCGAAAAAACGCTGTGCGGCGGCGCGTATCCGCAGGAAACGCTGGAAAACGATTGGAAAATACTTCTTCTCAATCAGTTCCACGATATTTTGCCCGGTTCGTCTATTCCCGACGTGTATCGGGACAGTGATGCGCAGTACGCCGCGTTGTTTGCAACGCAAAATGCCTTGACGGCGAACGCGTTGACGACGATTGCGAAAAACGTGCAGACGGGAGGCGGTACGTTCGTGTTCAATCCCAACGGCTTTGCGGCGACGGGTACGGTGGAAATCGACGGCGAAACGCGCGTGATAAGCGGCGTGCCTGCGCTTGGCTATCAAGTGGTAAAAAATGCAAAAGCAGGGGGGCATGTACGCGTTGAAACGCAAGAATTAGAAAATGGGCGGTATCATGTACGTTTTGACGATACGGGCGCAATCACGTCGCTGTGGGATAAAAAATATAACAGAGAGCTTGTAAAAGCGGGTGAAAAGCTCAACGAAATGCGCGTGTACGAGGATATGCCCTATCAATACGATAACTGGGAAATGACGCCGTATCACAAGCAAAAAGAGTGGATTTTGGACGAAAAAGCGACGTTTACGCCCGTGTACGACGGTGATAGGGCAGGCTTTATCATTACGAAGAAATATTACGATTCTACGATAGAACAAAAGGTGTTCTTATACGCGGATGGGCTGGAACGTATCGATTTTGTAACGAATATTGATTGGAAAGAGAAAAATCAGCTGTTGAAAGCGCGGTTTCCGTTTAATATGCTCGTGGATAAGGCTACGTACGATATTCAGTTTGGGAATATCGAGCGCACGACGTCTGCGAATACGAGTTGGGATGCGGCGAAATTCGAGAGCGTTGCGCAAAAATGGGTGGATTTTGCCGAAAATAATTACGGCGTGGCGCTGTTGAACGACGGCAGATACGGCTTTGGCGCGGAAGAATCGACGTTGACGATTACGCTGTTGAAATCGGGCAGTTTCCCCTATGACGGCGCGTCGGACGATTTGCCGCAGTTTACCTATTCGTTGTACCCGCACGCAGGGGATTTCCGCGAGGGCGGTGTCGTCGAGGCGGCGTACGTATTAAATCGCGGCTTACAAGCGCGCGAATTGCCTTCGCAAACGGGTGGGTTGCCTGAACGTTATTCGCTCGTCACTTGCGATACGTCGGGCGTGTACGTGGAAACGGTGAAAAAGGCGTACGATAGCGACGCTACGGTGCTGCGTATGTTCGAGGCGTTCAAGGAAACCAAGACGGTGACGTTGCGTTTTGGCACGGAAATAAAAGAGGCGTACGTTTGCGATATGCTGGAAAATAAACAGCAGGCGTTGACGGTGGAAAACGGCGTAGTGTCGTTCACTATCAAGCCTTTTGAAATCGTAACCCTGCTCGTTAAATAAAAGAGTGCATTAAAATAGAACAGCGCGTAAAATAACGTTTTGATGCAAACGTTTTGATACAATAGAAAACGCAAGCGTTAAAGGAGAAATTTCTTCTGCGCTTGCGCTTTTTTTTGTTACGCCCGTTTTGTGGAAGAGGTTTATCAATCGAAAAAGCGAACGAAATCAATCGACAAAACGAATAATAGGGCACAAAAACTCTAAAAAATTCGATTATTTTTCAAGTTTTTATCAAAATAGGGGCATTTACGATTGCAATATTTTAGAAAAAAGGTTACAATAGTAATCGTTGAAAAAATACTTATGGAGAATAAACAGATGAAGAACAGAATAGCATCGAGAATGTCCGCGATTTCCCCCTCGCTCACGCTCGCGATTTCGGCGAAGGCGAAGGCGATGAAGCAGGCAGGAGAAAACGTCGTATCGTTCGGCGTTGGGGAGCCGGATTTTAATACGCCCGCGCATATCATTGAGGCGGCGAAAATCGCGTTGGATAACGGACAGACCAAGTACACGCCCTCGTCGGGGCTGTTGCCTTTGCGTAAGGCGATTTGCGAAAAATTCCAAAAGGACAACGGGCTGGAATACGAGCCCTCGCAAATCATCGTTTCTAACGGCGCAAAACATTCCATTTTTAACGCTTGTTACGCGCTCTTGGACGAAGGGGACGAGGTAATTATTCCCGAGCCGTACTGGCTGACCTATCCCGAGGTGGTGAAGGTGTGCGGCGGCGTGCCTAAATACCTCACTTGCAAGAAAGAAAACAAATATAAGTTCTCGGCAGAGGAGCTGAAAGCGGCTATTACTCCGAAGACGAAAATGCTTATTTTCAATTCGCCCTCTAATCCTACGGGCGCGGTGTACGACGAAACGGAAGTGCGCGCGATTGCGAAGGTATGCGAAGAGGCTGGGATTTTCGTGCTTGCGGACGAGATTTATGAAAAATTGTGCTATAACTGCGTAAAACCGTTCTCGATTGCAAAATGCAGCGAGAAGATGAAAGACCTCACAATCACTGTCAACGGCGTATCGAAAACGTACGCAATGACGGGCTGGCGTATCGGGTATTTGGCGGCGCCCAAGGACGTTGCTAAGGCGATTGATTCGTTCCAGAGTCACGCGACGAGTAATGCTTGTTCTATCTCGCAGGCGGCTACCATGGAAGCGTTGAACGCTCCCGAAACGGAAATTCAGGCGATGGTGGACGTGTTCGACAAACGCCGTGAAAAGCTGTTGAAACTGATTGCAGAAATCGACGGCGTGAGCGCGGTAGAGCCTGACGGCGCGTTCTACGTAATGATGGTGGTGAGCGCGCAGTACGGCAAGAGCTATCAAGGCAAAGCGATTACGAACTCTATCGAGTTTGCGGATGCGTTGCTCGAAGGTGAAAAAGTGGCGACCGTACCCGGGGTATCCTTTGGCGCGGACGACTGCGTACGTCTTTCCTACGCGTTATCGGACGCGGACATTGAGGAAGGCTTGATGCGAATTAAGCGTTTCGTTTCCGAACTGAAATAATTTTATAAAGCGATAAATAAAACACCGTAGACGAAGCGCCTGCGGTGTTTTTTGTTTGTATTGTGATTTTAATTTTTGTAAAATCTTGACAATTGATTGCGATTGTTTTATAATAGAATTCAATAATATAAACGGAGGCTTATATGAATAAATTTTTAACGAAGATGAAGGAATTGTTTAAAAAGTACGTATGGCTTAAATGGGTAGCAGTGGGAGCGGTTGCGCTGATTGTAGTTTTGGTTGTTGTGCTTTCTGTGGGCGGAGAAGAATCTAATGCAACGAACGGCAACGCAGGAAACCATTTTGGAAATTCGTCTATCGGTTCGCCGAATAACAGCTCTACTATCGGAGGGGGAAACACGACGTTGGTTGGTAGCGAAGGTTTGGAGTATACCTTATCCGAGGATGGCGAATATTACATTGTATCGGGGATAGGGACGTGCGCGGATGAAAAGCTGGTGATTTCTTCTAAACACGAAGGGTTGCCTGTTACGCATATAGCGAAAGAGGCTTTTCAAGGATATAGCACGATTAAGAGCCTTACGATTGATAAAAATATAACTACGATTGAAGAAGGGGCGTTTTTCCAGTGTAGTAATTTGGAGACGATAAAATTGCCGATTACGTTGACGAACATAGGGGATCGTGCTTTTGAGGGAACTGCATATTACACCGACGATAGCAATTGGACAAATGAAGTTCTTTATATCGGGAAATATTTAGTTAAGGCGAATACGTCTTTGTCGGGAGATTATAAGGTAAAGGATGGGACGGTAGTCATTGCTACAAACGCGTTTTATGGATGCGAAAACGTAACGAGTGTATATCTTCCCTACACCATAAAAGAAATCGGGGAAGGAGCTTTTACTCTTTGTAAAAATATGACTACGATAAATTTCCCGTATGATTTGAAAGAAATTAAAAAATACACTTTTCAGGAATGTTCGGCTTTGACAAACATAACGTTGCCAGATGAGTTAACAACAATCGGGGAAAGCGCTTTTAACGGTTGTAGCGCATTAACTGTGGTGAGAATTCCGAGTAAGGTAGTAAAAATTGGCAAAGGAGCCTTTTTGAATTCGGCTTTAAATCGTGCGTTTTTCAGTTTGCCTAATTTGTGGGAGTTGTCTAATGGCTTTACGATTCCAAGAAATGAATTGGGAGATGCTGGACGGGCGGCTACGGAGTTAACGCGTACGTTCGTGGCTTATGATTGGGAAAAAATAGGTAATTGATTGTGAATATCAGACAAGGGCGTGGAGAAATCTGCGCCCGTTGTTTTCCGCTTTTCTTCCAAAAATCACAGTGCTTTGTTGGTTTTAAAAAAAAATTTGACTAAATGGCAAAAAATTTTCAAAAAAGTCTTGAAATTCCACGCGAAATCTGCTAAACTATAATAAACCGAGGAAAAGAAGGTTTTTATACCGCTTTCGGGAAAATAGAGCAAAAAAAAATCTGGGAGGATTTGAATTATGATTAAAGTAATTTACGGCGCGAAAGGTACGGGCAAGACCAAGATGATGATCGACGCGGCTAACGCTGCGGTGTCCGAAGCAAAAGGACATATGATTTTTATCACCGATACCAAGCGTTATATGTATGATTTGGAACGTGAGATCCGTTTTATCGACGTCAGCGAATACGACGTGGCAGGCGAAGCGGCTTTGTGCGGTTTTATTAAAGGCGTTATCGCGGGCAACCACGACAACGAGTACGTATATATCGACGGCGTTGTGCGCATCGCAGGCAAACCCGTTCAAGAAATGGCTGCTTTCTTCTATATGCTGGAAAAAGTGGCAAAGAGCAACAATCTCGTAGTAACCGTTTCCGTTTCCGCAGCAAAGGAAGAACTCCCCGATTTCGTTACGAAATATCTTGACTAATATCGGTTGAGGGGAAAAGCGCGTTGGGTGGGCAAATCAGCCCTACAAAACGCGGCTGTGGATAAAAAACGTCGGGAGAGAGCCGAGCGGTCTTTCCGTTCGGCTCTTTTTATATCTTGCCTTGCCGTAGTAAGGTTATGCTGATAGCCGTATATTTAAAATAGCTTTTGTTTAAAAAGGCGTTTCCAAGGCGATAAAAAGGTAAGGCGTGTATGTGAGAGAAAAAAAGAAAATGATGAATATTGCGAAAAAAGGCAGTTGTGTAAAACTGTCCGTTTTGCGCGTTTTCAATACTCTACGGGTGCTTTTCAGGGGTGTTTTACCCTTATGAAAACAAAGTGGAGAAATATAAAAAGGCAGGTTTTAAACGTATGAATTTCATCAGTACGAGAGGGGGAGAAAAAGTAACGGGCGCGCAGGCAATCGTGCAAGGGCTGGCAAAGAACGGCGGTTTGTACGTGCCGGAGAGCTTTCCTGCGGTGACCGCGGAAGAGATGAACGCGATGCTGGAGATGAGCTATCCCGAGCGCGCGGCTTTCGTTCTGGGAAAATATTTAGCAGAGGAGCTGGGCGCAGATTTCCTCAAAGAGACGTGCGAAAAGGCGTATGCGAACTTTGAGGGCAACGACCCCGTGCCTCTCGTAAAAATCGACGGCAAACTGTTCGTGTTGGAGCTGTTCCACGGCCCTACGTGCGCCTTTAAGGATATGGCGCTCACCGTATTGCCCTATCTTTTGAAAAAGAGCTGCGAAGTGACGGGGATTAAGGACGATATTTTAATTCTTGCGGCGACGAGCGGCGACACGGGCAAGGCGGCGTTGGAGGGGTTCCGCGACGTACCGGGCACGAAAGTGGCGGTGTTCTATCCCGACGAGGGCGTTGCGAAGATGCAGCGTTTGCAGATGCAGGTGCAGGACGGTGACAACGTGTTCGTGGCGGCGGTGAAAGGGAACTTTGACGATTGTCAACGCGCGGTGAAACGCCTGTTTGCTTCCGAGGAATTTAACGCGGAGCTTGCGAAAAAGAAAGTGCGTTTATCGAGCGCGAACTCTATCAATTTCGGGCGTCTTGCGCCGCAGATTGCGTATTATTTCTCTGCGTATCTCGACCTCGTTTCCTCCGACCAAATCGAAATGGGCGACGCGATTGATTTCGTCGTGCCGACGGGGAATTTCGGGGATATTTTGGCTGGCTGGTACGCCAAGAAAATGGGCTTGCCCGTAAGAAAATTGGTGTGCGCGTCCAACCGCAACAAAGTGCTGGCAGACTTCTTTGCCAAGGGCGTGTACGACGTGAAACGCAATTTCTTCCGTACCATGTCCCCGTCGATGGATATTCTCGTATCCTCGAACCTTGAACGTTTGCTGTTTGAAATCAGCGGCAGAAACGCGGAATTGACGGCAAAGCGTATGGAACAGCTGGCAAAAGAAAAGGAATATTCTATCACCGAAAAGGAAAAAGCGGCGTTGGACGAGCAGTTCTTCGGCGGTTTTGCGAGCGAGGACGACACCATCGAGGCAATGTACGAGATTTTTGAGGAGTACGGCTATGCGATGGACACGCACACGGGCGTGGCGCTGTCGGTGTATATGAAATACAACGAAATGCTGGAAAAAGACGACAAGAAAGACGATACGCCTATCGTCGTGCTTTCCACGGCAAACCCGTACAAATTCCCGCAGGACGTACTGTACGCGCTGTCGGGCAACGACGTCAAGGACAGCTTTAAGGGGATTAAACGCCTGAACTTGTTGACGGCAATGAAACCGCCCAAGAGCCTGCTCGATCTTCGTTATCGTCCCTTGCGTTTTAAGACGGTGGTGGATAACGACCTGAAAAAGATGTCGGCGGAGATTATGAAGCTCGCTGACGGCGAAATTATCCCCGTGCCTGATAAAAAGTGAGTAAAAGGGCAATAAAGAAAGGGATAAAGGGCTTGTAAACAAGTTTTTTAAACGGTGCATAGCGCGTGCGCGCGGAGAGCAGCGTCAGGCGGCGTTTGGTTTCCGCGCGACGGTTTTTTACGAGAGTTTTTATAAAAGTTTTTGTATAAAGCGTGATAGAAAGCGATATTTTTTGTGAAGAGCGAAAGTATATTCGGTTTTGCGGTTGCGTTTTTATCGCGCGCGTGTTATAATGAAGAAAATGGGAAGAGGGGCAGTATGTTCGGATACGTTCGCACGGATACGCCGTATTTATATATCAAAGACGATACGCTGTATAAGGCGATGTACTGCGGCGTGTGCAAAGGGATAGCGCAGGTATGCGGTCAAACGGCGCGCATGGGGCTGTCCTATGACGTCACCTTTTTTTCGGTGATATTGCATAACGTAGCCGGTGTGGACGTAAAGATAGAAAAACAGCATTGTCTTACCCATTGTATCCGCTCTAAACAAATGGCGGAAGTGGACGAAATCACCCGTCAGCTCGCGGCGTTGAATATTGCGCTCGTGTATTATAAATATACCGACGATATCGCGGACGGCGACGGCGGCAGGGGCAAGCGGCTGTGGTTTAAAAACGGCTTTGCTCGTTTAAAAAAGAAATATCCCAAGATTGAAGAAATCGTGCGGAAGAATATGGAAAAACAATGGTCGTGCGAGCGCGCGAAAACGGACAGCGTCGATCGCGCGGCGGACGCTACGGCGACGCTTTTGGCGGAGTTTACCGATTACGTTTTGGGGGACAAAGCGACGGGGTATACGCGGAATTTGTTCTATGCCGTAGGGAAATGGATATATCTTATTGACGCGCTGGACGATTACGATAAGGACGTAAAAAAAGGCTGCTACAATCCTTTTGTTTTGGCGTATGGCGCAAAGTGTAGAGAACAGCTGTTGCAAGGAAAATACGCAGAGGAAGTGGCGTATATTTTCCACTCGTTATTCTTCGATATCCGCGAAAATCTTTCGCATATCGAGTTTCGATTTAATCGCGATCTTTCGGATAATATTTTATTGCGTGGCTTGCCTATGATGACGAAACGGATTATGGAGGGCAAGGGCTGTAACGGGAATTGCAAGCCCAAGAAGGATAAATCTACGCAAAAGAAAGATACTGAATAAGAAAAAAAGGGCGAAATCGCCATGGGAGATAACATGAAAGAATTTTACGAAATTTTCGGGCTTGATGAAAACGCAACGGACGGGGAAATCACCGCCCGTTACGAGGAACTCAAAGCGAAATATAGAGAGGATAGATGGCTGGACGGCGAGGCGGGTAACGAAGCAGCGAAAATGTTGACGAAGGTCGAGGTTGCGTATGCGGAGATTATGGCGACGCGCAAAGAACGCAACACGAACACCGACGGCGACAGCGCTTTTGAAGAGATTTCGGCGTTGCTTAAAGAGGATAAAATCGCAGAGGCACAGGCGCGTTTGGACGATTTTAACGAACGTAATGCAGAGTGGCATTATTTGCAAGCGGTGGTGTTCTATAAAAAGAATTGGACGAACGACAGCAAAAAACAGCTGGAAATCGCTATGCAAATGGATCCCGATAACGTGAAATATCGTACGGCGTACGGGAAGATGAGCGCCAAGAACGAATATCAAAATCAGCAGGCGCGTATGGAACAAAACCCCTATGAAAGACGTACGGTAGCGGACGACGAGCAGATGGGCGGCAGCGCTTGTAGCGAGTGTTTTTCGTGCTGTTACACCACGCTTTGTATCAACTGTTTGTTTAATCTTTGCTGCGGTTGCAGATAATTTCACCTAAAAAGCGGAAAGGTTTAGGCGGCGAGAGCAGGGTAGGACATGAAGAAGATTACGGCGTATGAAATTGCGCTATCGGCGTTGTCTTGCGCGATAGCGACCATATTTTTAACGGTCGGCGTATACTCGGAAATACTTCTTTTTACGGGGTATTTCTTGGCGTGTATCGCGCTGATGTTGCCGCTGGCGAAAAAGAGCTATCGCGGCTACGTATTGTCGTATGTGGCAACGTGTTTATTAGCGCTATTGTTTAACGTGGCAAGATTTTTAGATTTGTTGCCGTTTATTATGTTCTTTGGCTTGCATCCGCTCGTGAACGAATTGCAGTTGAAAACGAAAATCAATCATTGGCTCGCCTGCGCGGTGAAAGCGGCGTGGTTTGACGTGACGATGATTGTCATATGGAAATTTGTATTTGAAATGACAACGACTATCCCGTTCGTGGATAAATATATTATTCCAATTATATTTATATTTGGGACGTTGTTCTTCATTTTTTACGACTACGCAGCCTATAAATGGCGGCGCGCGGTGAACTCGCTCGTCAAGCGAATTTATCGCAAATGAAGGGGGCAGGGTTGCGTTCACGTTACTTTTTGCCCGATAATTAGGTCAATAAAACAGGTGGCTCTCAACCGTTTGGTTCGGAAGAATAGATAGGGAGGGGAAAGAGTTTTATGATAGAGAAAAATGATATAATTTGTGCCACTACGGACGCAATTGGCACAAACGGCGAAGGCGTCATCAGGCACGAAGGGGTTACTTTTTTCGTGCCTGCTTGTTTACCCGGCGAAAAGGTGCGCTTTAAGGTGCTGAAAGTGAAAGGCAACGTCGGCTATGGCAAGGTGGAAGAAGTGCTGACGCCTGCCGAGGAGCGCGTACGTGAAAAATGCCCCGTGTTTATGCGTTGCGGCGGGTGCTGTTTGCAGCATCTGGATTATCCCGCGCAGCTCGCGCATAAAACGCAGGTTGTAAAGGACGCCTTGCGGAAGATAGGCGGCTTGCAGATAGACGTGCCGACGACGATTAAGAGCGATATGCCCTATGGCTATCGTAATAAATTGCAAATCCCCGTCGGGGTAGACCGTGAGGGGAAAAACGTCGTGGGATTTTATGCCGAGCACAGCCACCGTATCGTGCCTGTAACCTCGTGCGCGATTCATCCGCAGTGGGCGGAAAAACTGATTGCAATCGTCAAACGGTATATGACGGAATGCGCCGTGAGAGGGTATGACGAGGAGAATAAAAAGGGCGCGTTGCGGCATATCGTTGCGCGCGAAATCGGCGGTAAATATATCGTTACGTTGGTGTCGGCAAAACGCGAATTGCCGAATTTGCCCTACTTAATCGGACTGCTTTCCGAGGAGTTTAAAGAGTTTTCTTTGTACGTTAATTTTAACGACGCAGACACGAACGTTATCTTTGGAAAAGAGTTTCAACTCGTACATGGTATGGGCTTTTTCGAAGCAGAGGAGCAAGGGATACGTTACGAGGCAGGGCCTGTCACGTTCTTGCAGGTGAACGAAAACGTGCGTACGAAGCTGTATAAAGACGCCTTAAAAACGGTGTGTAAAGATGGCGACGAGGTGGTGATTGACGCGTATTCGGGCGGCGGCTTGCTGACGGCGATGATTGCAAAGTCGGTAAAGCGCGTCTACGGCATTGAATTAGAGCCAGAAGCGTCGAAATGTGCCGATTCGTTGAAGGTGAAAAACGGGCTGGAAAATATGACGAATATTTGCGGCTACGTGGAAGAAAAACTGCCCGAAGTTTTGAAGAAAGAAAAGGGCGAAAAGTTGCGTTTAATTCTCGATCCGCCTAGGGCAGGTATCGCGCGAAGCGTATTAAAGGCGTTGTTGGAAAGCGGTATTCCCAGTCTTACGATTATCAGCTGTAATCCTGCAACGCTGGCGCGGGATTTGGGGATATTGACGGGTAAATTGATAGAAAACGAGAACGGCGAGCTGGTGAAAAATCCCGCTTACGAGGGCGTAGCGACGGGCGAAACGCTGACGGGCTATTACGCTGTGGAGAGCGTACAGCCGTATGATATGTTCCCCCAGACCAAACACGTGGAGACGCTCGTTTGCCTTGCGCGCAAGGCGTAAAAAATCACAACCACCTGCGCCGTGTGCTTGCAGACGGGCGAGGTGGATTGGGGATTTTTAATAAGTTGAGAAACAACGGAAACGAACGTTTTAAGTGTTTGAAGTCCGCCGTCGGCGCGAGACGAACATACATGCCCTTGTTGGCAAGGGGATATATGTTCCCCCAGACCAAACATGTCGAGAGTGTCGTTTGTCTGACGCGAAAATAAGCGATTTTGACCCTAAAATGGGCATTTTCAGCCTTTTAAAATGGAATATTCAAAAAAATCGGTGTTCAAAATCAAAAAATGCCCCAATTTTGTTTTGGGACAAATAATGATTTTGAGCGAAACTCGAAAGTTCATTTTACAACAGTACAGTATAACATATATAAATAAAGAGAATTTAATATGAAATCTTATTATTTAACGAAGGCGGAGGAAAACCTTCCAAAGTTAATAAAGACAATCATTGCACCGAAAATTGATGCAGTAGTGCTTGATAATAGGGATACCTTCACCATCGATCTCGGCAATCATTACGTTGGATATTTTTTCTTTAAAATGTGGTTTTTGAGTACGTATATTGATGCACCCGTCAGAATGAACGTTCGTTTCTTCGAAACGGAGCGAGAACTTAACGACGATTATGACGATTACAAGGGTGAGCTTTGCAAATCGTGGTTACAGGAAGAAATAATCAATGTCGATTTTCCGGGCAAATATAAAATGCCCAGAAGATATGCCACAAGATTTATAAAAATTACCGTTCTTAACACACCCCAAAAGGTAGTGCTTTCCGATTTTGGCTTTGAATCGCAAACAAGTGCAGATCTCCGTTCGTTAAAACCTTGTCAAACATGTGACAACGAACTTGCAAAAATAGATAAAATAGCCGTAAATACGCTTAAAAACTGTATGCAGCGTGTATTTGAAGACGGACCAAAAAGAGACAGACGGCTTTGGATTGGCGATCTTAGACTTGAAGCACTTGCAAACTACTACACATTTGAAAATATTTCACTCGTAAAAAGGTGCTTATATCTGTTTGCGGCGGCAGAACGCAACGAATACGGAATTCTGCCCGGCTACGTATATGAAAATCCTATTTATTGCTCCGGTAACTGGTTCTTGATTGATTATTCGTTGATGTTTGTATGTACTTTGTGCGATCTGTACTCTCATACGGGGGATGCGAAAATCTTTCACGACCTCTATCCGATCGCAAAGTCTATTTTGGATGTTTTGGATGAAACAAAAGACGATGAGGGACTTGTTACTACCCGTAGCGGTGATGTATTTATAGATTGGTGTAAAGGATTGATCAAAAATACTGCACTGGAGGGGATATATCTATATACGCTTGACAGGTGGTGCGAGGTGTTGGAATCCATCGGCAATGAAGACGATGCGACGTTATACAGAGCGCGCCTTGAGCAAGGAAGAGCCGCTTCTCGCAAATATTTGTACGATGAGAATAATGGCGCTTTTATAAACAAGCGTGACAAATATCAAAACAGCGTCCATACAGCAACATGGATGATTTTGGGAGGTGTTGTCAAAGGAGAGGAAGCAAAACGCATTTTAAAAGAAGTCATCTCTTCTCCCGATTCGGTTAAACCGTTTACTCCTTATATGCATCACTATACCGTCGATGCACTCATAAAAGCAGGCTTGATGCAGGAAGCAGAAAAATATATTCGCAACATCTGGGGCGGTATGGTGAAAATGGGAGCCGACACCTTTTTTGAGGTGTATGTACCGAGTGATCCCGAATTTTCACCCTACGGAGATAGAAAGGTTAACAGTATGTGCCATGCATGGAGTTGCACGGCAACCTATTTTATCAGAAAATACGGCTTTGGAACAGTACCGCACAATACAACTTCTGACTAAAAATATACCGTTGTACTCCACCACCCATGCCCCGAAATGAGTGCAATCTTAATTATGATGCACACTGAAGCCCTTAAACAAGCAAAATCATTAGAAAGGAATTTACGATGACACTCGAAAATGAAAAGCGTTTTTTATTATTACTTAGTTCCCTGTTTGCAAGGGGATATATGTTCTCAAAAACTGAATACGTCGAAACACTCGTCTTTTTATAAAAAAAGGAGTAAAATTATGGCTAAAAAATTCTATGAAATTACATTAAAAAAGATCGGAGATGACGACAATCTTGTTTGGGAAAAGGTCTTCCGCGAAGAAGTCGAGCAGGTTTTGGCTCGTAATTGCTATCTTGAACGTACGGATAATAATAATTATTCAGGACGAGAACCAGGTATGCGGGTAGGGGAAAACGATGTGAGTTTGCGCGTTCATAAGGACGACAATGGGGTGTATCTTAAAGCGGTTTACCACGACGGTAGTTTTACGGGCAATTTTTCGAGCTACGGAATTTGCTTTATTGAGCTTGGCGAAGAAAAGGATATCTACACGGAACATTACGAATCGACGTTTGGGGATGTGTTCTACGAGTTTTATAACCACTATAAAGCAGCTTTCCGTTGTGTTGAAGAATAAGGTATATGCGGAAATGAGCGTACCAGGTATGCGTTGAAATCCAAAAAATTCAGAAAAGCGTGTATAATTATTTCGTTATTGGACGCATTTAGTCTACGGCATATTCTAAAAATCTAAACACGTCGAAACGCTTTTGCTTGTCTCGACAATAAGCGATTTTGACCATAATACGGGTGTTTTTAGCCTTTTTTGAGTGAGATTTTCAAAAAGAGGTGTTCAAAATAAAAAATACCCTAATTTTGCGTTGGGACAAATGTGTTTTTCAACCTATGGTCAAAAATCAAAATACAGCAGTTTGAGGAAACATATTGGGCAAAAACAGCTATTTTACCCTTAAAAACACGAATTTTTCTTCGGAAACGGATAATTCGTAACAAAACAGACTTCTGATATGTTTCCAAGTACTAATTAAATCTCAAAATATAAAGTGTGAGGAAGAAAAAATGGCAAAAAACAAAGGTCTATCCAAAGCAAAAGATGCAAAGAAAGACGAGTTTTACACCCGATATGAAGACATACAAGCAGAATTAAACCACTACGAGGAACATTTCAGAGGAAAAACAGTTCTTTGTAATTGTGATGACCCTTTTGAAAGTAATTTTTGCAAATTTTTCTTACGGAATTTTAACTATCTCGGGTTGAGAAGGTTAATTTGCACCTCTTATAGTTCCTCTTCGGTTGTAGGGCAGCAACTTTCTATCTTTGATGAAGATAACGAAAAAGTTGTCCCCGGAAATGGTTATGTAATGGATATTACAGAAGTCCCTATGGCGAATGGCAGGGGTATATCAGATGAAGATATATATCGTCTTTTGTCGTCCAAAAAGCGTGGTGTTAAAAAGTTAAAAGGCACAGGCGATTTTCGCTCTGAAGAATGTATTGCTTATTTGAAACAAGCCGATATTGTTGTAACCAATCCTCCATTTTCATTGTTCCGAGAATATGTTGCACAATTAATAGAATACGAAAAGGAATTTTTGATTATAGGCAATCAAAATGCAATTACATATAGAGAAATATTTAGGTTAATTAAAGACAATAAAATGTGGCTGGGAAACGGTTTCAAAGGTAATGTTGGGTTTTTCGAAAGCCCTTATCAAGATTACGCAGTTTCTTCCCAGCACAAAGAGGGATTGATTCGAGTATCAGGCGTTATGTGGTTTACCAATATGGACTTGAAAAAACGTCATGAAACAATGGTTTTATATAGGCGATACTCACCCGACGAATATTATACTTACGAAAATTTTGATGCTATAAATGTAGATAAAACTACGGATTTGCCCAAAGATTATGAAGGGATTATGGGCGTTCCGATTACTTTTCTTGACAAATTTAATCCTGAACAGTTTGAAATTATCGGGTTAGGAATATCAAACTCTGGTATAGAGGTTGGTGTTCAACCTTACAAGCCAGAGCACAAAAAATACAGAAAAGAAATTCAAAAGCGCGGAGCCGTTGACGGTGATTTGTACATTATGATTGATGGCGTTGTCACAGTCCCTTACGCTCGCGTTTTAATTCGAAACAAACACCCCGAAAAAGGAGACGAATAATGAATACAAAGCGAATGACAATTACACCCAAACTCGTGAAAATTAAAGATGTTTTTGAAGGTTATGTCGATAAAGGTGATGATGGGGTATTTGCCTATGGTGGCAAATTGGCAATTCGTCCGCCGTATCAAAGAGAATTTGTATATAACGATGAGCAATCCGCAGCAGTTATACATACTGTGCTTAGAGGATTTCCGTTGAATGTTATGTATTGGGTTAAGGTTGGAGAAGATCAATACGAAGTACTTGACGGTCAGCAACGCACTTTGTCTGTGATGAAATTTTTAGACCATAAATTCGAAGTGAAAATTGATGGTCGTTCTTGTTATTGGGATTCCTTGCCCGATGATAAATACGAAGATTTGATGAACTATGAATTTATGGTGTATATCTGTGAAGGCTCGGAGTCTGAAAAACTTGAATGGTTCAGAGTAGTTAACATAGCAGGAGAGAAGCTCACAGAGCAAGAGCTTCGCAATTCGGTATATACAGGTGAGTGGCTTTCGGATGCAAAGCGTCATTTTTCTAAACGAAACTGCGCCGCAAAAGGACTTTCCGATAGATACATAAAAGGCGACCCCAACCGCCAAGAACTACTTGAAAAAGCCTTGAAAGGAATATGTGAGTATCAAGGTCTCAAGGATATTACTGAATATATGGCAGCTCATAAATCCGATGCCGATGCCGACGAGCTTTGGCAATATTTCCAAGACGTTATCCATTGGGTTGAGAAAATTTTCCCGAAATATTATGCGGATATGAAAGGATTGGATTGGTGTCACCTTTATAATGTTTATCACACAAACGCTTACAATTCTTCTGTTATGGCTGCCGAGGTCAAGCGTTTGCACGAAGACGAGGATGTTCAAAAATACAATGGTATTTACGAATTTTTATTGTGTCGTGACAAGGATCCTTTTGCAGGTCGTTTGTTAAATTTGCGTGCTTTTGAAAAGCGTGATAAGTTAGCCGCATACAGCAAGCAAAATGGTATTTGTCCTATTTGTGGACAGCACTTTGAGTATGAGGAAATGGAAGGCGACCATATAAAGCCTTGGAGCAAGGGTGGGCATACTACTCCCGATAACTGTCAAATGCTTTGCAAGGATTGTAATGCAAAAAAGACAAACAAATATTAAGTCTCCTTTTGATGCGTTTTAGGGACAAATGATGATTTCCACCTATGGTTTTGAGACTTTTTGGCTTTACAACCCCCGTTTTTGCATACAAATATATCGTAGATGATATAAGAAGGAAATATCAATATTAAAAGTAGCCTATATCATAATCGAAATTAAAAATATAATAAAACTAAACTATGCTCTAAAAACCGTTGCTATTTTAATACCATGATTATATAATAAATTCATAATTAACAGCTCTGCGTTTAGTGGAAAAAAGGAGCAAATGAATTATGAAAAAACAGTTTACAGTAGCTATTATCGGCGTCGGGGGGCGTGGTGGCTATGCGTATGGGACGTGGTTGCACCAACTCCCTGAAAAATTTAGCATCATTTCCCTTTGCGATATTTCCCAAGAAAAATTAGATTACTTCGGGGAAAGATTCGAGGTAAAAAAAGAAAATTTATTCCTTGACGAAAATGAGTTTTTCCTTGAAAAAAGAGCGGACGTTTTGGTGATCGCTACACAGGATAAAGATCATATCCGTCACGCAACAAAGGCGTTCCAATTGGGTTATGACGTTTTACTCGAAAAACCGATTACCGATAACAAGCAAGAGATGGAAGATTTACTTGACCTGCAACAGAAAACGGGTAGCAAGGTGCTTGTTTGCCACGTGTTGCGTTATGCCCCTGCTTTTGTCAAGGTGGCACAGTTGTTGGAAGAGAAAACCATTGGTAGTTTAATTGCCATCAACGCTATCGAGCAGGTGGGGTATGCACACCAAGCGCAAGCATACGTACGTGGTTATTGGCGCCGTGCGGCGGATTCCACGCCTATGATTTTGGCAAAATGCAGTCACGATTTGGATTTAATTCAGTATTACGCAGGCGGTAAATGTGAGAGTGTTTCTTCCGTAGGAGAGTTGAGTTATTTTAAGGAAGAAAACGCCCCGAAGGGGAGCGCGGATAGATGTATAAGCTGTGCATATCAAGACGAGTGTGCGTATAGCGCAAAGATTGCGTACTTAAA
>JAFWBT010000029.1 GCA_017507005.1 Clostridia bacterium
ACTTTCAATTCTTCATACGCAGAAGTGATATAATCGGGGTGGAATTCTGCCAAAACGGCGTCTTTTTCTTCCGCCGTCATTCTTGCGTGAAGTTTTTCGATACGAGAAGCGCGGGTTGCTTCTACTTTTTTCATAGATTCAAGTTGTTCTTGAGTATAATGATACATAGCGCGCCTCCTTATTTCTCGATTTCTCTGTGATTATACAGATTCTTTTGTTCTTCCAAAGGCGTGTTCATAATCGCCTCCAAAGCCGCCTTGCAATCCCCTCTATCAATTTCCGCAACGCGGTTGATGAGGTGTTCGGTCTTAGGCGCAAGATATTTACCCGTAAGACGTCTTGTCAACAAAGCCACCTGGGGATGGGAAATCCCTGCGGGACAACGGGACGAGCATACGCCGCACATAACGCAGTCGAAGCTCTCTTCCGCCGCTTTTTCGTATTCGCCGCGCTGTGCGTATGCGATATACTGCATAACGTTAAGCTCTTGCGTACAGCTCTTGGTGCATGCGTTACAACCAATACAGGAATAGATTTCGGGATACAGCTGCATCATAATTTGCTGCGTGGGCTTAATCTCGTTGATATCGTACACCTGCTTTACGAGCGGGAAGAAAGGCAACGTCGCTACGTACATACCCTCTTCTACCTGCTGCTGACAAGCAAGGCAGGATTTGAGTTCTTGCTGACCGTGGATACGATAAATCGTCGCGCAAGCGCCACAGAAACCGTTTCTGCAACCGCAACCGCGAACAAGCTGATAGCCCGCATATTCCATAGCCTTCATAATCGTCAAGCTTTCCGGCACTTGATAACGTTTACCGAAAAGATATACATTAACCATATTTTCCATTGTTTTCTCTCCTTAGTACTCGTCAGGAAGCTCGTCCAGCTCCGTCATGCGGAATACGGGACCGTCTTTACAAACGAATTTGTCGCCAACGTTACATCTGCCGCATTTACCAACGCCGCATTTCATACGAAGTTCCAGCGTCGTATACACGCGCGATTTGTCAAAGCCAAGCTCTAACAGACCTTGCAAGGTAAATTTGATCATGATGGGAGGACCGCAAAGCACCGCCGTCATGTTAGGATCAAGCCCCAATTCCTTTACGTATGCAGGCACGAAACCAACGTGTCCGTCCCAACCGTCTTGAGGACGGTCGATCGTCAGATATACTTCCGTATTCGGCTCGTTCACCCACTCGTTTTGAATTTCGTCGATATCCACGAGGTCGTCTTTACTTCTCGCGCCGTACACGATTACAACTTTGCCGTAATTTGCGCGATAATGACGCACGTAATTGATAACGCTACGCAAAGGTGCAAGACCGATACCGCCTGCGATAAAGAGCAAATCTTTGCCCTTAAAATCCTCTTCCACGGGGAAATTTTTGCCGTAAGGGCCACGAACGGTAACCTGCGCGCCTACTTCCAACGCGTGCAACACTTCGGTAACGCAACCGCACTTTTTAATGGAAAATTCCATAAATTCTTCGTTCGTAGGCGACGAAGTGATAGAGAACATACATTCCCCAACGCCAGGAATCGAAACCATCGCGCACTGACCGGGCATATGCTGGAACAGTTTTTTGCCGTCCGTGCCAACGACGCGGAACGTCTTTACGTCGGGAGTATCTTTACGGATATCCGTTATAACGCCGACTTTGGGAATAAGAGTTTCATTAATCATTGTCTTTTCCTCCCAACGTTTTAATTACTTTTACGATATTCAGGTTTTGAGGACACTTATTCACACAACGTCCACAACCTACGCAGGAATACAGACCGTCGTT
Source organism: Clostridia bacterium (assembly GCA_017507005.1). Lineage (GTDB taxonomy): Bacteria > Bacillota > Clostridia > Christensenellales > Borkfalkiaceae > Scatosoma. The sequence goes on from JAFWBT010000029.1 coordinate 1,797, forward strand.
CTGCGAAGGATAATACACCAGCTTGTGCATGAAACGCTGACGGAATCTCTGCATCTGCGTCGTACGGCTGTTGCCGTGCGCCATCAACGTGAAATCGGAATACATGCAGGAATCCCAACAACGATAACGGATAACCCCTTCGTGCGTCTTAAAATCGCGAATATCAAAGCACTGACAGGTGGGACATACAAACGTGCAAGTACCGCAGCCAAGGCAAGCCTCGCTCATTTCTTCCCATTCCTTAGCCTCGAACAATTCATTGAGATTTTCAGGCTGGAATTTGCTAAGATCAAGATTAGAAAACGGCAGTTTGTCGATAATAACCTTGGTAGCCTCTTTCTGCGCTTCCACTTCCTTTTCGCCGCCCTCTTCCAGCAAATCTTTCACGAGCGCGGTGAGCGCCTCACCCTTTTCGGTGTTTGCCTGCCAATAGAGGTATTCGTTATCCAGCCACGTCGTTACGTCGCCCTGCGGCGCTGTAGCGTCGATATCGAACACTCTACAGAAACAGCTTTCCTCGGGACGGGAACAAGCGAGTGTCACAATCGTGGTAGCGTTTCTTCTGTTCTGATAATAGGTGTCAATAGGCTCGGCAAGGAACACTTTATCCAACACCTCAATCGCCTTATAATCGCACGCTTTTACGCCGAACAAGACGAAAAGTTTGCCTTCTTCCACGTAATCGCGACGAACGTCAACGACCTCGATATTTTTGCCTTCCTGCTTGAATTTCATCATATTTTCCGTTTGCGGGAAGAACATATTTTTAGGGGATTTCACCGTTTTCAGCGTTTCCAAAGAAACTTCTTTGCCTTCGCTCCATACGGCGTAGTTTACTTCCCCTGCCTTTTTAACGGGAATAAACAGCCCCATGCTTTCATTGATTTTTGCATAAAGTTCATTTAATCTTTCTTTTGCGATCTTCAACATTATTTTGCCTCCCCGTTAAAAACGTCGTTCGGTTCGGTATCCCCTTCGGTGTAAGTCGTCAAAGGCGTCTTACCTTCCGATTCTTCCCCAGCCTGATATTCGCCGTAAAGCGTATCGATATCTTTGATGAACTTTCTGTTCAACAAATGCAAAGGAATATTTTGAGGACATACTCTCGAACATTCGCCACAGTCGGTACAACGTCCAGAAACGTGGAACGCACGGATGATATGGAACAACTGTTCTTCAAACTTGTCGTCGTTCGCTTTCGCCGCAATACCCGACGCGGGATTGTCAAATACGCATTTTACGCAAGAACAAGCGGGACATACGTTACGGCAAGCGTTACAACGAATACATTTGCTCAGTTGTTCACGCCAGAACGCAAAACGTTCGTCTTCCGTCATCGCTTCAAGCTTTTCCACTTCTTCAAAACGGTTCACTTCGCGTTCGGGACGTTCGTGCAGAATAATCTCTTCGTCCTTTACCTGATGCGTTTTCGTGCAAACCGCACACTTGCTGAGCACAACGTCGGGCTTATACAGCGTTTCTACGCCATACGCCGTCGTCACTTTCACGTCCTTATCCACCACCTCTACGTCGGTGATAAAGGAAACGCCTTTCGCCTTCATCTTTTCTACGTCGAGCTTTGCAAGACACTCTACAGCAATCACGTATACGTTTTCACGATTGATACGATGTTCTTTTACGAGCTGATTAAAGCTGTACGTATCGCAAGGCTTTAAGAATACAGCCGTCTTACCTTCCTTTTTCGCCATCTGAATAAGATATTTGGAAAGGTTCGCACCGCAGAACCAGTTGTAAACGAAGCCGTTTTCCATCTCTTCCACGCTCTCAAAGGATGCAGGAGCAGGGTCGTAACAAAATTCGCCTTTTTTCCAGCCGATTACGCGCGCCACTTCACCGCTTTGCAGCAATGCTTTTGCGCGTTCGAGCATTTTCAATTCAACGTCTTTCATCTTATTCGCCCTCCTTCACTCTGAGGTCGGTAAGGCGTTTGTTTTCGCCAAGCTCCGCTACCTGTTTCACAAAATCGTTCATAACAGCCGAGAAACGTGCGCCTTCTGCCGCCGATACCCATTCCAAACGGGTACGTTCTTTTTCGATACCCATATAGTTGAGGAAGCTATACAACAGCGCCATTCTTCTTCTCGTGTAATAGTTACCCGTAACGTAGTGGCAATCCCCGGGATGACAGCCGCAAAGAATAACGCCGTCAGCGCCCTGCTGGAACGCCTTTAATACGAACATAGGATTTACGCGGCACGAACAAGGCACGCGGATAATTTTTACGTTTGCGGGATACGTAAGACGGCTAGAACCTGCAAGGTCTGCGCCGGCATACGAACACCAGTTGCAACAAAAGGCAACGATGGTAGGCGTAAATTCTTTCTTTTCGGTTACTTCTTGCATATTGCTTCTACCTCCGACATGATCTGTTTGGAGCTGAATCCTTTCAAATCCATTGCCCCCGAAGGACAGGTTACCGTACAAGCGCCGCAACCCTGACAAACGGCAGGATTTACGTTCGCTACGCGACGGATTTCCGTCTTACCTCCGCCGATACGGAATTCCTTATCGACGTACGTGATCGCGCCGTATGCGCAAACGTTCGCGCATTGACTACAACCGTTACACATATTTTCATCAGGCATTGCTACGCAAGGATTCGTCTTTAACTTGTCTTTTACAAGCAAACCGATTACCTTCGCCGCGCAAGCCGACGCCTGTGATACCGTTTCGGGAATATCCTTAGGGCCTTGACATACGCCTGCAAGATATACGCCTGCCGTAGGGCTTTCTACGGGACGGAGCTTTGCGTGCGATTCGGTGAGGAAGTTGTTCGTGTCAATACTTGCCGTCAACAACGTCGCCACTTTTCTAACGGAAGGTTCGGGTTCGATAGCTGCCGCCAAGACAACGAGGTCGGATTCAATCGTAATCTGTTCGTTGTCAATCAAGTTCGAGCCTTGCACCATCAATTTACCGTTTTCATTGTATACTTTGCCAACCATACCCTTGATATAGTTTACGCCGTACTGTTCCACCGCGCGGCGATAGAATTCGTCGTAGTTCTTACCAGGCGTACGTACGTCGATATAGAATACGTTCACCTGCGTATCAGGATATTTTTCACGAATCAACATTGCGTGCTTTGCCGTATACATACAGCAGATTTTCGAGCAATAAGGTTTGCCGCAACCGCTGGTATCACGCGAGCCTACGCATTGAATAAAGGTGATTACCTTCGGATGTTCGTTATCGGAAGGACGGAGCAGCACGCCGTTGGAAGGACCTGCCGCGTTCATCAAACGTTCGAGTTCGAGCGAGGTGATAACGTCCTTATTATCGTTGTAGCCGTATTCGTTAAACGCGTCCAGCTCGATAGGTTTAAAGCCCGTCGCAACGACGATTGCGCCGTACTGACGTTCCACAAACGTATCTTTCTGTTCATAGTCGATTGCGCCTACGCCGCAGAATTTCTGACAAATACCGCATTTACCCGTTTTGAGCTTGATACACTGTTCGGGGTCGATTACGGCAACGTTCGGGATTGCCTGCGCGAAAGGAATATAGATGGCAGGACGATTGTTCAAACCCATATTGAACGTATTAAGCCCTTTCTTGGAAGGACATTTTTCCATACAGATTTTACAGCCCGTACATTTCGTTTCGTCAACGAATCTTGCCTTACGGCGAATCTTTACGCTGAAATTACCGACAAAGCCCTTTACGTCTTCCACTTCGGAATAGGACAAAATGTCGATTTTTTCGTGTTGCGCGCAGTCTACCATTTTCGGCGTGAGAATACAAGCGGAACAATCGAGCGTGGGGAACGTCTTATCAAGCTGCGCCATTCTGCCGCCGATAGTAGCGTTCTTTTCTACGATATCTACTTCAAAACCTGCGTCTGCAATATCCAGAGCCGCCTGAATACCTGCAATACCGCCACCGATTACGAGCGCACGTTTGATAACGGGGCTTTCCCCTGCCTGCAACGGCGCGTTCAGTTTTACTTTTGCAATCGCCGTGCGAACGAGGATTACCGCTTTTTCCGTTGCTTCGTCCATATCCTTATGGATCCACGAGCAATGTTCACGGATGTTCGCAATTTCTACCATGTAGGGATTAAGCCCTGCTTCTTCCGCAGCTTTACGGAACGTAGCCTCGTGCATTCTAGGCGAACAAGCGCCGATTACGATACCCGTAAGATTATGTTCTTTGATTGCCTGTTTGATAAGCTGTTGGCCGTTTTCGGAGCACATATACTGATAGTTTTCGGAATATACGACGCCAGGTTCACTCTTAATCGTTTCCGCTACCTTTTTAACGTCTACCGTTGCCGCGATGTTGCTGCCGCACCAACAAATAAAAACACCTATTCTTTGCATATTATTTACTCTCTTTCTTTAGAATTTCAATTTTTTTATGCCGTCCCTTGCGGGAAAAAGTTACTTGTTATATTTTCTGTACGCGCTGACGAGGAGCTGCTGAGGAATCAATTCGTCAACAATCGGCGGAATTTCTTCTGCCTTGATGCCGTTTTTACCCTGCATCCTCACCACCGTATCACGTACCGCTTCTACCACAGCCGCAGGCGCAACGCCACGAGGACAACGCTCTACGCAAGCCATACAAGAAAGACAATTCCATATCGCTTCGCATTCCAAAAGCTCGTCTATCTTGCCGTTACAGAGCATAGAAACGAACTGGTGCGGCTTGATATCCATTTCCTTAAACGCAGGACAGCGTCCCGAACATTTGCCGCATTTCATACACTTTCTAACGTCCGTGCCGCTGAGTCTGTTCAAATTTTCAATGCGTTCTTCTTTCGTCATGCTTTTACCCCCAACGCTTCTGCGAGAAGCTCTGTGAAGTATTTGACGGGCAGGATACCGCCACCGTTTACCTGCAAATTATACAAACACAAGGGGCAAGCGGTGATCACTTCTTCCGCACCCTTTTCCTTTGCGCTCGCTAACACTTTTTCGCTCTTTTTCTTAGGCAGTTCGCTATTCTTGAGTGATACGTACGCGCCGCAACATTCGTTACGGAAAGGATACACGACGGGCGTACCGCCAATCGCGCGGATGAAATCCTCGATAATCGTAGGATTTTCGGGGTTGTCAAACGCCATAACGCCGCTAGGACGCAGGAGCAGACAGCCGTAATACGCGCCGATTTTGCGGTTGATGGGATTTACCACCGCTTTTTTGATATTCTCAAAACCAACGACGTTTTTCAGCATTTCAAGGTAGTGGAGCACCTCCGTTTCCCCTTTATACGGTTCGTCGAGTTTGAGATAGTTGTTCGCGCGCGAGCAAATATCCTCGTTCGTTTTCATATCCTCGTTGGTACGCTTGATTACGTTATGACAAGCCGAGCACAGCGTCAACAGTTTACCGCCGTTATGCTTTGCGTAATCGAGCGCGCGCACCGCCGAAAGTTTCGTTGCGATTTCGTCCGTACCCATAGGATACACGGCGCCGCAACATTGCCAATTTTCGATTTCCTCCATTTCTACGCCCAGAGCTTTCGCGCAAAGACGAGCGGTATCGTCCAATTCTTTCGCTTTCGTTCTGAGCGTACAGCCGGGATAATAACTGATTTTCATTTTTATACGCTACCTTTGTATTCGATTCGTTCGCTTATTTCTGCGGATACGCCATTTCTTCGGGACGGAACACTTCGTCGAATTTTTCCGCCGTCAAGAAACCGAGCGCTACGCACGCTTCTTTGAGGGAAATGTTTTCTTTGTACGCTTTCTTTGCCGTCTTTGCCGCGTTCTCATAGCCGATATAAGGATTGAGCGCCGTTACCAACATCAACGAATTATACAGGTTGTGGTGCATCTTTTCCTTATTCGCCTTGATACCCGTTACGCAATTCTTTTCAAACGACGTGATACCCGTTGCCAACAATCTTACCGACTGCAAGAAATTGTAGATAATCACGGGCATAAATACGTTCAACTCGAAATTACCCTGCGACGCGCCCATACCAACGGCTACGTCGTTCGCCATTACCTGCACCGCTACCATCGTCATCGATTCGCACTGCGTAGGATTTACCTTACCCGGCATAATCGAAGAACCGGGTTCGTTTTCGGGAATAAAGATTTCCCCAAGCCCGTCACGAGGACCGCTCGCTAGCCAACGTACGTCGTTCGCAATCTTCATCAAGTTGCAAGCGAGCGCTTTCAAAGCGCCGTGTGCGAACACAAGCTCGTCTTTGGACGTCAACGCGTGGTATTTATTTTCCGCCGTCACGAACGTCTTACCCGTCAATTCGGATACCTGCGCCGCTACTTCCTCCGCAAAGCCCTTAGGCGCGTTCAAGCCCGTGCCGACAGCCGTGCCGCCAAGCGCGAGTTCTTTAAGCCCAGGCAACGCGAGCGCAAGCTGCGCTTTCGTCTTTTCAATCATATTCGTCCAGCCGCTAATCTCCTGCGAGAATGCGATGGGAACAGCGTCCTGCAAATGTGTTCTGCCGCTCTTTACAATTCCCTCGTTTTCCGCTTCAAGACGTTTGAGGGTGGCAATCAACGTATCCATTGCAGGGAATAAATCGTCCTCAATCGCTACGACAGCCGCAATATGCATTGCCGTAGGGAAGGTGTCGTTAGAGCTTTGGCTCTTATTGATGTCGTCGTTGGGGTGCAACAGCTTGCTACCAGCAATCTCGTTGCCGCGGTTTGCGATAACTTCGTTTGCGTTCATATTCGACTGCGTGCCACTACCCGTCTGCCATACGACGAGCGGAAAATGTCCGTTCAGCTCGCCCGAAATCACCTCGTCGCAAGCCGCGCAAATAGCGTTTTTCTTTTCTTCGGGGAGCTTGCCAAGCTTACAGTTTGCAAGGGCAGCCGCCTTTTTCAAAATACCGAACGCGCGCGTGATTTCACGAGGCATAATTTCGCCGCCGATTTGGAAGTTTTGATAACTTCTCTGCGTCTGCGCCGCCCAATATCTATCCGCGGGGACTTGCATTTCCCCCATGGTGTCTTTTTCAATACGATATTCCATTTTTTCTCACTCCAATCCCTTAAATTTCGATTTGCGCAATAACGCCTTTCAATACTTCCGCGCTATGACGCATCTTTTCCAATTCGTCGTCGGAAAGCTTCGGCGTCAACGTCGTTACGATACCCTTATTGCTGATAGCACAAAGCGTCGAGAGCGCAACGTCGGAAATGCCGTACTCGCCTTCAAGCACCGTCGAAACGGGCAAAATCGAATACGCGCTCGAATAAATGCAGTTGATAATCTTGGTGACGCAAGCCGCAATGCCGTAGAACGTAGCGCCCTTGCCTGCGATAATCTGACCGCCCGATTTTTTAACGTATTCTTCCACTTCTTCACGCGTATACGGCGTCACTTTTAATACGTCTTTATCCGTCAGTGTCTTTTCGTATTCACCAAGAGGAATACCCGAAATATCCGCCGTAGACCAAGCCACAAAGGAAGAATCGCCATGTTCACCCAAAACGTACGCGTGTACCTGCTGCTGATTTACCGAATACAATTCGGAAAGACGGGTACGCAAACGAATACTATCCAACGTCGTACCCGTACCGATAACGCGGTTTTTAGGTACGCCCGTAATCTTGCAGAATACGTAGGTAAGAATATCTACGGGGTTTGCAACGAACAAATACAGCGCATCAGGCGCAGCCTTTACGATTTGCGGAGCAATGCTCTTCAAAATGTTGACGTTGATTTGCGTAAGGTCGATACGGGACTGACCAGGCTTTCTGCCTACGCCACTCGTCACAACGACGATATCCGAACCAACAGCGTCCTCGTACGTTCCGTAATAAATCTTTACAGGGGAAAGATAGGGCGTAGCCTGACGGATATCCAACGCCTCGCCTTTTGCCTTTGCCTCGTTTACGTCGATGAGCACAATCTCTGCCACCGAACCCGTTGCCACCAACGTGTAAGCCACGGTAGCGCCTACCGAACCTGCGCCGATAATAGTAACTTTGTTTGTCATATAGATTCCTCTCCGTTTAATGAATTTTTCGTATGTATACCCCTATTTTTAGCATAAAGGTTGGAGTGTTTTGGGCGTATACGCCCATTGATACGATTCTATTATAACATAATTTTTTCTGAATCACAAATACTTGAACCTTACTATATATAATTTTTAATCGCTAAATCGATAAATTTTTATCTTTTTACTGGCTTTTGCTAAATTTTTCCATAAAAAATCTGTGTGGCATTCACCGCACAGATTTTTTTCTTTTATTTTATCCACAACCTTTGATTATACCGCAAATCGTTCAACAACGTTTCACTGCTTTGGTTTGCTTTTTCCAACAAAGCCTTATTTAATTCCGTCACCGACAACTGTTCTTGTTGTAGCCGTACGATAGAGCCGCCAATCTCATTGATTGCGCTTGCCTGCACCTGCTGTATTCTTTGTCCTTCCTCTATCGAATACGCAACGCGTTCCATCTTTTGCGACATCTCATTCAACTGTTTTCCTATCAGCGTAAAGCTCGCCTCCAAAGCCGTAGCCAAACGCATTGTTGCCGAATGCACACTAGACTGAATCGCTTGACTCGCAGCCGAAATTGCGTTCGTGATTTGGTCCGTTTGTTTTTGTTTATCCACGAGCTGCAACGCCTCTTTCAAATCGTCCGCGCGCCGTGTTTCCAGATAGAAAATCAACAGGTCGATATTTCCCCAATCGGCTTCTAAAATTAAACCCTCGTACGATTCTTTCAACGCGTTTTCCAACATCTTACTCTGCGCTACTACGGCGGTAATTTCCCCGTTCTTTTCTTCGGCTATCCTTACGTTTTTATTTTTTTGTTCCGCCAAGTTTTCTTCTGCCACTCGTATTTTTTCTTTTATCTGACGAATATTCGCGTTGCAATTTTTCAAACAATCTTGCTCATCATCGAGATATTTTTTCTTAGTTCCTACATATTTACAACAAGCTCTTTCCAGCGCTTCAATTTCTTTTCTATATCTTTCGCTTTCTCCTTTAATCAATAACTTTTTACTTATCAACAACCCAATTATTGATGCAATAAATAAAAGCAAGCCCCCAATACATATGGGTTTCATATCTTCAAGAAAAGCTAAAAAACTCTCTCTCGGACTTTTCATTGTTTCTAATATTGACATACCCAAAAGAAGATTTATTACTAACAAAATAATACTCGCTACACGAAAAAAAGTAACACTTAGAGAACCTTTTTTTAATAATCCTTTCTTATCCATCATTTTGTATTTTAAATTTGTAACATTCTCATCTTTTTCTGCCCATTCTTCGGATATCTCTTTATCTATCTTCTTAATCCTGTCAACATATGCTTTGCGTAATCCCTCGCTCTTTTTTAGTTCTTCGTTGTAAGCATTTATTTCCATCTGCTTTTGTTTCGCTTCGTTTTCATTTAAAGCAATCACTTCTTCTTTTGCCCGAATTTCGTCTGTATATCCAGAAATAACGGACAAACCGCCACGCAATGCATATAAATCTGCTACAATTTCATCTTTTGTTTTTGCCATATTAAAACCTCCTGCAAATAAAAAAGTGTCGCTCCACAAAACGAAACGACACCTGTAAAAATGTCCTTCTCGCTTTGCTGCGACACAATTGAATTAAACAACGATTCTTCGACGAAAGTTGTAACGCGAAAAGAATACACTCCTACCAAAGAAGTATATTTCGCCAAAAAATCTTTATTCAATTATGTCGCAACCTTATTCTACCACTTAATTTCGCTTTTGTCAATCATTTTTCCAAAAGAAAAAACCTCGCCGTAAAAGACGAGGCTTTGTATTCTTATTTAATTCGTATTCCTATTTACTCTTCGGAAAACGCGTTCGCAAGCAGCAAACCGCCTTCGACAATCGTCAAAATACCGCTAATAATTAACACCAAATCAATCAATTTGCCTTGATGGAACAACAGCATAATCCCGATAGCGATAAACAGCGACGGCACGGCGTATTCGCATATCGTATGGAACAGAGTGTGACAGCGTACACGGTGTTTTATCTTGTCGTACAACATCAAAATCCCAACGACGAGCAGCACAGCCGCTACGATATACAACACCGCCGTCAGCACCGTCCAGCCGCATACGATAATCAGCACGCCGACTACCATTTTTATAATAGCAGGCGGCAACATTTTATTCACGAGGTCGAGCACGCCAACGACGATAAGCGCAATCCCTGCCACCGTCATTAAAATACCGATAAAATCCCCTTTCAACGCAATCAGCAATACGCCGAACGCAATCGTCAACGCTGCCGAAATAATTCTTTCCGTTTTTTTCATAATTCTCCTTTATTTTAAGGGCAATCAATGGCGAGAAACTACCGCCACACGCACGTAGCCCTTTTCAAAACGATTTAACGCCTTCGCGCAAGGATATTTCTCTTCCTTGTGGCATTTTACGCAAAAATCATACTTGCCACATCTATCCTGCCCTGCCAACATACTGTCATACCACTTAATCTTATCAAACTGCTCTTGACGCGCTTTAAAATCCATTGTCGTTCCTCCTTAGTATATGCAAAAAAGGTGATTTCCGTCACTTTTTACTTCGTTCTATTCCTATTATAACCAATTTCGACAAAATTTTCAATAGTTTTACGTATTTTTCTTGGAGATTTTTTCTTTTTTCGATAAAATACGGCTGCGATAGAAAAACCGCGACGAAACGCCGCGGTGTAATATTCGTTTTCTATATCCTATCAGTTATGCGCCTTTGCAACAGAGTTGCAAAGCGCTACTAACCGTTTTTTCTTGCGTATTTTCCGTCTTTCGTTTTTCCTCGTTGCGGCGTCTTTTCCGACTTCCGTATACGTTCCTATTCCGCGCGCGGCTTACCCCGTTATCGCGGAGCGTCGCAAAACGCAAAGACGTTTTTCCGTTTTTCCATAAGGATATATTGTATTATATGCCTTATTCGTGAAAAATAGTACCCTATTTTCGTAAATTTTTATATTCTGCTGACGTGGAGATTTGTCATCACTTCGTTGTATTTTTCTTTCGTGAAAGACACCTGCCCCAACGTCATTACCGTCGCTGTTCCAGCCGCCACGCCTGCACGTAAAATTTCAGGCAACGGCGCGCCTTGTTCTAATTTTATCGCAGCCGCAGCTACCATACCGTCCCCTGCGCCAACGGTAGAATTTACCGCCACGTTCATACTCTTGCAATAAAAGCTCTGCGAACCGTCGGTAATCACCGCGCCCTGCTTGCCCAAGGACAGCAATACGCGTTTTGCGCCGCGGTCTAACAGCTCGTAACAGCCCGACAGCATATCGTCTTTGTCTGCAATCCGTCTGCCCAACGTATTTTCCAGCTCGTCAAGATTCGGTTTTACAAGGTCGACACTCTCGTTCATAGCCGAAAACAAGCGCACGCCCTCGGCGTCCACAATCTTCAACGAACGGGAATCGACAGCGCGAGCAAGCTCGCCGTAATAGGTAGGCTCTACGCCGCGCGGCAAACCGCCCGACAGCACCGTAACGCCGCTACGAGCAGACAGCATCCGCACCATAGCCAGCATTTCGTTCATTTTCTCTTTACTTACTTCTTCGCCGACGTCGTTCACCTCCGTCAGCATAGAACGGTGGTCGATAAATTTATAATTTTCACGCACCCTGCCTTTATTCCACACGAACGTAAAGGGTATCCCCTCTTTATCCAGCGCGTTTTCAAACATATAGCCGTTCTCATTATACATCATACCCGTCGCGTACGCCTCACAGCCCAAACGGCTGACACCAACGGCTACGTTAAGGGCTTTGCCACCCAAAGAAAGCGTTTTACTCTTGACGACGTTCGTCTTGCCGACGTTGAGCGCGTCAAGCTCTATCGTTACATCCAAACTCGGACTCATACATACGGTTAAAACCATTTATCATTTTCCCTTGTCGGGCGCATTTCTTTATGCGTTTTCCCCGACCTTATATATTATACAACATAGTGATAAAAATTTCAATAGCAAAATGAAATTTTCTCAATATTTTAACAAAATTTCCGTATCTTTCACAAATGCGTAGAAAAAGGTCGCCCTTTTAAAAGCGACCTTCGCATTTTTCTTTCGTTACGTTAAAAATTACATAGAAATCATCTGCAACGTTTCGTACAGTTCGTGATTAAACTGTTTCTTCATAGAAACGGCTTCGATGATATCCATATCGATAATCTTGTTATCGCGAATACCAACAACGCGGTTGCCAATGCCTTCGTTGAGCAAACGAACGGCTTTGTTACCAAACTGCGCCGCGAGCATTCTATCCGCCATAGAGGGCGAACCGCCACGCTGTACGTGACCGATACATGTAGGACGTACCGAGTACGGCGTTACCGCTTGCAGCTGCTTTGCAAACTGGTCTGCGCTCATAACGCCTTCTGCAATGACGATAATATTCGAGTGCTTGCCGCTCGCTCTCGAACGGTTGATACGCATTACAATTTCGTCCATATCGAATTTAATTTCGGGAACGACGATAATTTCCGCGCCCGACGCAATACCGCTATACAACGCAATATCACCGCAATGTCTGCCCATTACTTCCACAACGGAAACACGTTCGTGCGACGTCATAGTGTCACGGAGCTTGTTGATGATATCCAAGCAGGTGTTTACAGCTGTATCAAAACCGAGCGTATAATCGGTGTACTCCAAGTCGTTATCAATCGTACCGGGGATACCTATCGTAGGCACGCCGTATTCTTCGGATAAAATCTTTGCACCACGGAACGAACCGTCGCCGCCGATTACGACAAGACCTTCAATCCCGTTCTTTTCGAGCGTCGCAACCGCCTGTTTCTGACCGTCTTTCGTCATCATTTCCAAGCATCTTGCCGTTCTTAATTTCGTACCGCCGCACTGCACGATATTGGAAACGCTACGCATTTCCATCGGCGTCACCGCATCTTCAATCAAGCCAGCATAACCGCGCTCGATACCGTACACTTCCATACCGTAATATATACCCGAACGAACGACCGCGCGAATCGCCGCGTTCATACCGGGCGCATCGCCGCCACTCGTCAACAAACCAATGCGTTTCATATTCTTCTTTACCTCTTCTCGTTAATTCTCTTGTTTATTTACGCGTCGCTAAACGATTTCCCTCGCTACTGCTCGCCTATCTTTAAACATCTACCTGTCGTCAAACATATATATTATAGCAAATCTTTTAAAAAAAACAAATCTTTTTCAGCGCTTTTTTTAATTTTCATACAAGTTTTATGCAATTTTCGGGCAAAAAGCTAGCAAGCTCCGCCATCAAGCCGCGATTGGGGCTTACTTTCTGCGAGCAAAGCATTTTTTTGCCGTCTTTTACAAACCACACCGTCGTTTCGCCTACGTAGAAAGAAAGCGTTTCTAACAGTTCTTCTATATCCTCGTCTTCGAGCGAGGAAACGTTGAGCCACAGTTTCTTTTCCGCGTCGCTCTTTGCTTCGCGCACGAGTGGAGGCGTCGGCTCGCGGTCGGCGTGGCGATTTTCGTACACGTCGCTAGCATACGCCGTTTTTTGCGTTTGCGGCGCGGGCGCAGCCGCTGGCTCGTCCAAAGAAAACTCCGTCATCTTATCCACGATAATTACGGGCAATTTTTCGTCTTCAATGCTCAGTTTTCCCGACAGCGAAACGACTTTGTCCGCAATCAGGAAATTACGGATACGATCGTATATTTTCGGAAAACATACGCACTCGATCGAGCCGTACAAATCTTCCACCGTAACGAACGCCATAAACGAGCCTGAACGCGTTTTCAGTTTTTTAAACGCTGAAATCATACCGCCCATCGTCACTTGCTGTCCGTCGGCGATTTCCGTATACGATTTTTCGCCCGTTTCCTCGTTTTCGGTATAATCGTTTAACATAGAACAGTTGAACGTTCTGTCCTTGAAATAGGGCAAGAATTTTTCAAAGGGATGTCCGCTGACGTACACGCCGAGTACGGATTTTTCCTTCGACAGCTTTTCCATTGTTTCAAATTCGGGAATATCGGGATAGCGGATATCGATACTCTGTTCTTCCAAAATACTGCCAAACAGCGAGATTTGCGCGCCTGCTTTTTGTTTTTCCATAGCGCTGACGCGCGTAAATACTTCTTCGTAAACAGCCGCCACCTGCGCGCGATTATACCCAAAGCAATCGAACGCACCGGCATACACCAAGCTCTCTACAATACGTTTGTTGATATATTTCGCGCAACGCATAGCAAAATCGGCAAAATCCTTAAACAAGCCGTGTTCGTTACGTTCACGAATAACCGCCGCAATCGCTTCTTGACCAACGCCGCGGAGCGCGCCAAGACCAATACGCAGTCCGTTCCCCTCCACCCAGAAAATATCCTTGGATTTATTGATATCGGGCGGCAAAACGTCGATATTTTTTTCCTTCATATACATAATATATTTGGAAACTTCGTCGCTCTTGTCAATACGGTCGTTCAAAATACCCGCAAGGAATTCTTTGGGATAGAAATATTTCAAATACGCCGTGCGGTACGCAACGACAGCGTACGCTGCCGCGTGCGATTTATTGAACGCGTAAGAAGCAAAGCTCTCCATATCCCCGAAAATCTTTGCCGCCACTTCCGCAGGAATCCCCTTGGAAACACAGCCCGTAATCCCTTCGTCGGGCGCGCCGTAAATGAATTTGTCCTTTTGCTCCATCAGCTCTTTCTTTTTCTTCTTCGCCATAGCGCGGCGTACGAGGTCGGCTTGGCCGTAGGTGTACCCTGCGAGCTGTTGGAATATCTGCATTACCTGCTCTTGATAAACGATAACGCCGTACGAATTTTTCAAAATCGGTTCCAGATAAGGCGTATCGTAAACGATATCTTCGGGGTGATGCTTGTTATGGATATACGTCGGGATGAAATCCATAGGTCCGGGACGATAGAGTGAAATACCTGCGATAAGATCTTCCAAACAGTTCGGTTGCAGGTCTTTCATGAATTTTTTCATGCCGCCTTGTTCAAGCTGGAACACCGCGTCCGTATCCCCGGACGAGATGAGCTGATACGCCTCGGGAACGTCTACGCCGAGCGCGTGGAAATCTATGTCTATTCCCTTGCCCTCTTTGATATATTCGAGGGTGTTTTGTATATCCGTCAACGTCGTGAGGGCGAGGAAGTCCATCTTCAACATCCCGACTGCCTCTACCTCTTTCATATCGAATTGCGTTACGATATCTTCGCCGTTTCTAGCCAGCGGCACGTTATCGGACAGCACTTTGTTACAGATAACGACACCTGCCGCGTGTTCAGACGTGTTCTTGGGCATACCTTCCAGCTTCAAGCCCATGTCGATAACGCGGTGCAAGTCTGCGTTCGTTTCGTATACTTCGATAAATTCAGAATTCTTCTTTTGTTTTTGTTCTGCGAGCTTTTTCGCAATCTCCCCTCGCTTATCTTCGGGAAGTTCGGGATCGGCAAGCTGCTTTTCCAGTTTGGGTATTTTTAACCCCAACAATTCACCGATAGTCGATTTACCGTCCATCAGCTTTGCCACCTTATCCGTTTCCGAATAAGGAACGCCCATAACACGCCCTACGTCCTTGATAACGGCGCGCGAAGCCAACGTACCGAACGTGACGATTTGCGCTACGTTTTCAGGATGATATTTTTCACGTACGTATTCAATCGTTTCGTGTCTTCTCTTGGTGCAAAAATCCACGTCGAAGTCGGGCATGGAAACACGGTCAGGATTCAAGAAACGCTCGAAAATTAGGTCATATTTCAAAGGATCGACGTCGGTGATACCGATAGAATACGCAACGATACTGCCTACACCCGAGCCACGTCCCGGCCCTACGGGTATCCCGTGTAAACGCGACCAGTTAATATAGTCCCATACAATCAAGAAATAATCGGCAAAGCCCATGGAAATGATAATTCCCAGCTCGTATTCCGCTCTTTCTTTAATCGTCTGCGTAATTTCGGGGTAACGCTTTGGCAAGCCCTCCCACGTCAAGCGCGTGAGATAATCGGGCGAAGTAGAACCGTCGTCCGGCTTGTATAAAGGAATCAGCGAAGTGTCACGGATAGGATCGCCCTTGGGCGTAATATCGAAAACAGGCTCTTCCACCTTATCCGCAATAACGCGCGTATTCGAGATAGCCTCGGGTACGTAATGGAACAGCTCTAACATTTCGTCGCCCGATTTCATATAAAATTCGTGCGTGTCGAATTTCATACGCTTGGGATCGGCGAGCGTTTTTTTCGTCTGAATACACAACAATACGTCGTGCGCTTCCCAGTCCTCTTTTTCGATATAATGTACGTCGTTCGTCGCAACGAGCTGAATATCCAGCTCCCGCGCGATTTGAATCAGCTCGGGAATTACCTGTTTTTCCTCCGCAATACCGTGGTCTTGCAGCTCGATATAGAAATCCTCGCCAAAGATTTCTTTCATTTCAGCCGCCCACTTTTTCGCGCCCTCGTAATCCCCCTGCATCAACAGCTGCGGCATTCTGCCTGCCAAACACGCCGAAAGACAAATGACGCCCTCGCGGTGCTGTTTGATATACTCGTAGCTGATACGGGGTTTGCCATAAAAACCGTCGATATAGGAAAGAGAATCGAGCTTTACGATATTTTTATAGCCCGTTTTATTTTTTGCAAGCAAAACGATATGCTCCGTCTTCGTACCGGGGCGTTTATCGAAATGATCGTCCGTTGCGTACAGTTCGCAACCGATAATGTATTTAATGCCTTTTTTAACGCATTCCTCCGCAAAATACAAGGAAGCGTACATATTCCCGTGATCGGTCACAGCGCAGGCGTTGATGTTATTTTTCACCAAATAATCAATCAGGTCGTCCACCTTTGCCGCGCCGTCCAAAAGGCTGTATTCCGTGTGTAAATGCAAATGTACAAAATCCGTCATAGTTCTTCCGTTCTTCTCGTTTCTCTTATTTTTCTCGTTCTTTATTCGTCCGTTTTCTTGTTCTTATCCGATTCGATATGCTCTGCCATTTCCAACAGCCGACGCATACGGTGATTTAGACAACTCTTGCTCACCTTTAAATAATCGGCAAGCTCTTGCATAGACATCAAGCGGTGTTCAATGCGCGCCTTTGCCAACCTTTGCAGTTCTTCACTCAAATCGTTCAATTCGCCCTTTTCTATCAATTTTTGAATCGCCACCACTTGTTTTACAGAAGCAATCGCCGCCTTATCCGCATTGCTCGCCAAACAGTTTTGCGCGCGATTGTTCCGATTCGCCTCGTCGCGTTTTTCGACGAGCTGTGAAAATTTCCGCAACGAATTTTCCGCACCCACAATGGCGAGAAAATCGGAAATCATCTCCTTGCTCTTGATATATACCACGCTCGTTTCCTTACGCTCGGTGAGCTTTGCAATGAGTTCAAATTCGTCAAGCAACGCGCAAAAATCCCGCGCGAGTTTTCTTTGCGGAAATACGATTTCCAAATGATAGCCCGTCTTTGCGCCGTCCCCAGGCAGGGTACAGCTACCACCGCCCAAAAACGCGCCCTGTATATAGGCGATTTTGCGCGATTCCGTGCCGATTAGCGACGCGGCAATCCCCTCGCGAAAATCCCCCGAACGCTTTAACAAGCCCAAAGCCTGCAACGCTTCGCTTGCACGCGAGGCAGGACATTGTAACAAAAGCTTATCCCTACCGCTCATTTTATCCATTGTTGCGTGCGAAATAAACAATTCAAAACCCAGCGTTTCGGAAAAAACACTCATAAAAAATTCCGCGACGTTTTCCGTTTCGCTGACGAGGAAAAAATTAGGCGAGCCGTCCGTAACGCCGAAATTACCGCTCGTGCGGACGAACGCGGACAAACCCGATTTTTTCTCGGCTGCGCCGCGTTGTTCGTCGTCGCCCAATCCGCGACTGATAATTTCCTTTTTTACGTCCGTCGTAAAGCTCATAGTTTCCTCTCTGTTTTTGGTATTTTAAAGGTGTTTTTTAAAATCCGCAAAGCGGAACGTGGGCAGTCGCCCGTCGATATTGTCTATCCTATCCAAAGGAAAGCCTATTCTCGACAGCTGTTCTTCCACGATTTTCTTATCCCCGATACGCGAAGCTACGTGCGCGTCCGAATCGACGATAAACCGCGCCTGCGTTTTTTGTACGATTTCGTTCAATTCGTCGTCGGATAAATGGAGTTTTTTTGAATTCAGCTCGATATACGTGCCGTAATCGGCGGCGCATTTCGCCACCTCTAACGCGTTTGCAGGGCTACCGAAATTGAGATGCGTTATCACGTCGATAGGATTGTTTTTTATCGTGTTGATATATGCACGCGTGTTCATTTGCACCAGCTTTTCCGAGGGCTGCTTTTTGCGCTTTTCCTGTATTAAATTCCCGCCGCCGTAACGAATAAAATCGGAAAACGTGCTATACCAAATGAATACGTGTTTTCCGCAAAGGTATAAATCGAAATTTTCATAATCACTTTCTTTTAAATCCGCACCGCCCTCGACGCCACGGATATTCGATTCAATCCCCACCAAAACGTCAATACCGCATTTTTTCGCCGCCGCTTTACAATCCGCTACGTACGCCGACGTTTGCCGACGCCGAATCCCAAACGCTACGTGCGAATACCCGTGGTCGGTAATGCCGATTTGTTTCAGCCCTTGCTCCTTTGCCGCTATCACGTTTTCTTCCACCGTGTTTTTGCCGTGGGAATACGGCGTATGTGTATGATAATCACCCGTTAAAATCAATGTCATTATCTCCTTTTTTTACGTAAGATAGCGTATTTCTTCTTCTAACGCTATTTTGTACTGCGCCTGCACCGTGTTCTTTATAAACGTAATCAGGTTCTTTATTTCCTTAGCCGATGCGTTGCCGTCGTTGATAATAAAATTCGCGTGTATATCCGACACTCTCGCGCCACCGATACGCATACCCTTTAAGCCTGCCTTTTCTATCAGCTCGCCTGCCGAATATCCGATAGGATTTTTAAATACGCAACCCATACTCTTGCCTTTGGGCAAATGCGCGCGCCTATCTCGATATTTTTTTATTTCGTCGTCAATCGTTTGTATATCGGTGGTACGCAGCCGCAACGTCGCCCCTAAAATCACGTCGCCGTTATGCATAAAAACACTATTTTTATAGGCATATTCGCACTCGGCGTTGGACAAAATACACACTTTGCCATCCCGCCACACCGTCACGCTGTCCACAATCTCCGCAATATATCTTCCGTTTACGCCTGCGTTCATATACAGCGCGCCGCCTATCGTGCAAGGTATGCCCTCTAAAAATTCCGCGCCGCTCTTTCGCGTGTCACAACAAAAGCGTAAAAACGCACCGCTCGCCATACCAGCCTCGACGAATACGTTAGTACTCCTCTGCGAATCCGCCTGTGCGCCCGAAAATTTCTTCGTGCAAACTACCGCTTTTTCTATTCCCTCATCAGGCGGCAATACGTTGGTCATATTCCCCACAACGAGAAATTGTTGGCTGTCTTTGCGGAATTTTGATAACAAATCCACCATTTCCTGTAGGCTGGACGGATAAAACGCTATCCTTGCGCAGCCGCCGCAACCGATTGAGCTGTGCTTCGACATATCAAACGGCCGCTCGTACGTAAATTTTTCGTAGCCGAAATACGATTTCGTATCCAACAAATTATTCACCTCTATTGTACCATATTTTTTTTCTTTTTGAAAGTGTTTCAATCCTGCTTTCTCAAAAAATTTTTTCAATCGCCTATACGTTGCTGTTTTTAGTGTATGCGATTTTTATTTTTACTATGATAAAAAGGGCTTGGGCGGCAAACGTCCAAGTCCTTTTAATAAGAGGAAATAATGTGTAGTCTTGATTAAGCTTTGTAGATAATTTCGCCGCCACGAACGGTGAGCAAAACGTCGTAGTTGGAATTCAACACCGTGAAATCGGCGCGCTTGCCAACCTTGATGCTACCTGCTTCGTTATCGATTTTCAACGTCTTTGCAGGGTTAATCGTAGCGTAGTCCACCGCTTTCGTGAACGGTACACCCACTTTTTCTACAATATTTTGAATCGCGCGGTTCATACGCAAAACGCTACCTGCCAGCGTACCGTCGGCAAGACGAGCCTCGCCGTTCTTTACGTATACCGTTTGACCGCCGAGTTCGCTAACGCCGTCGGGAATACCCTTTGCGCGCATAGCATCAGTGATGAGCGTCAGCTTGTCGTCAGGCTTGTTCTTTACGAGCAACTGCATAGCAGGCACGGAAACGTGAATCGTGTCTGCAATCAATTCACAGTTCAACTCGTCAATGAGCATTGCGCTGCCCACCGTACCGATTTCGCGGTGATGGAGCGCCGTCTGCGCGTTGTACGTATGCGTAACGTTGCTAGCGCCAACGGAAACCGCCTTTGCGATTTCAGCATACTTTGCGCCCGTATGCCCGATAGAGGATACGACGCCAATTTCCGTCAAATGACGGATAAATTCTTCCGCGCCCTCCACTTCGGGAGCAAGCGATACGATACGAATAGAGTTGCCGCTCGCCGCGTTATAGGCGTCAAACGCCGCGATATCGGGAGCTTTTACGTATTCAAGGGGCTGTGCGCCTTTGTGCGCCGCCGCAATGAACGGGCCTTCCAAATGCACGCCCACAACGCGCGCACCTTCTTTGGAATCCGCCTCCTTATATGTCTTTACCGCCTGCAAAGCTTTCGTGATATTTTCAGGGCTTTGCGTCATCGTCGTTACGAGGAAAGACGTCGTGCCTTCTGCGGCAATCGTCTTTGCGATAATCGCAATATCTTCCACCGTACCGTCCATACCGTCGCTACCGCCAGCGCCGTGGATATGCTCATCGATAAAGCCGGGCAATACGATTGCATCGTCGGGTAGCTCGATTACTTCTGCGTTTTTATCAGCGCAACGGGAGATTTTTTCGATTTTTTCATCGAAAACTACCGTACATTTTTTCAAACCTTCGCCGTCTACGTAGACGGTTGCATTTTTAAAACTCTTCATTTGTATTATTCCTTATTCGTTTTCACGCGTTTTGCTATTGTCTTAGTCGATATTAGCAGGCAAGGACGCCGCTGCGATACTCTGACCTACACGACGGCTGTTTTCGTCGGGCAGACCGATATCAAGCGTTGCAAATTCGGGATATTCTTCCGCCAATACCTGCTTGCAGGTAGCCAAAATGGTATCACCGCCTTTGCCGCCCATTACACGGCCAAGCAACAACATATGTTTGATATCGTAGAATTTTGCATAGAAAGGAATCGTATGCGCAAGGTATACGCCGATATCCTCGTAAATTTGCTGCGCGAGCGCATCGCCCTTTTCCATAAGCGCCTGAATTTCTTTAAGCTTTTGCGCGGGCGTAAGACCTTCTGCGAATTTGTAGCCGCCAGCCTCTGCCAGCTTAATAACGGCGTCTTGCGAGAAATATTTACAGCCAACACCAAAATCCCCACTCCATTCGTCCTGCATAGCACCTTCGTTGAAATCTACGGGCGCGAACGCAAGCTCGGACAGCCAGCCGTTAATACCACCGTTGAGATTGATATAGCCAACCGCTTCACTCGTACCCATAGCGATACCGAGCACACCGTTGTCTTCCAAATCGATAGCACCAGCAAGCGCCGTTACGTCGCCGTCGTTAGCAACTTCCAAAGGAATCTTTTTGCCGAGTTCTTTTTCCATATCTTTCGCTACGTTGATATACATCTGCTTGATATAATCGCCGTGGATAGATTTGTCTACTTTGTAGAACAAGGACGCTACCATAATCTTGTTATCTACGTAAACGCCTGCGGACGAAACGCCGATTGCGTCAACGGTAGGCATCTTGGACGCCGCCGTTCTCATAGCCGTCAAAATTTCATTATAATGATAGGTGGGATCCGTCGTCGTCTTGGGATTCCAAACAACTTCTTCACTATACACCACTTCGCCGTCGATAACCGCGCTCACCTTTCTATCGCTGCCGCCTGCGTCAAAACCGATACGGCAACCCTTCAAATACCCACCAACGCGGATAGACGCGTTCTTCTGTTCGGGAATTTGGTCTGCTTCCAACCATTCCACTTCAAAAGGTCTTTCATAAACGCCGCTCATAAACTCCACGTCGAACACGCGGATACCTTCCATCGTGTATGCTTTTTTCAAATATTCATAAATAGACTTGCTACCCGCAACGGAAATCTTAAAGCCGCCAACAACCCAAAGAATCGTCTTTGCGATACGTTCCGCGATACGGAAATTCAGCGCGTCGTTTACACCGTCAGCCAGCGCGTCGTATTTGTATACGTAGTTATAACCGTTGGTGCGTTCTGCAACGATAGTAACGCCAACGGGCTTACCGCTCTTTTTTACTTCCGCGTCAAAATCGTTGAGCGCCTTAATCATGGGGCAAAAATTCTTGTCTAAAACAGGCATTTTCATAAAAAAATTATCTCCTCTTCGTATAATGATTTATTATATAAATCTTCACATACATTATAACGGCTTTGCACTAAGAAAACAATAGAAAATCTTTCACGGTTTTTTGGTATTCTTTCGCGAAATTTTTTGCGAATTTTTATGTAAAAAACGGGGCTGTTTTTCAGCCCCGTTTTTCGTATTTTAATTATTGCCGTATTTTTCCACGAGATTGCCGCGCTTCGCTCGCAATGACCGTATAAAACCCAGCCACAACTTTTGGGCAACGCCCAAAAACTTCACTGCGCCAACGGCGCAACTTCACGTTTTGCAAAAAACAATTCACGCCGTAGGCAATTTCACTTCCCCATATTCTCCTTGAACACGCGCAGGGCGTTGCGA
Organism: Clostridia bacterium; assembly: GCA_017507005.1. Classification (GTDB taxonomy): domain Bacteria; phylum Bacillota; class Clostridia; order Christensenellales; family Borkfalkiaceae; genus Scatosoma. Next base: position 24,513 of record JAFWBT010000029.1, read on the forward strand.
TAGGCTATCTTTTCTATCTCGCCATCGCTAAACCCAGCCCGCTCGAACGCCTGCAATAAAAGCGGTAATTTCGATGCGTTGCACAGCTCGATATCCGTAGAAATCCCGTCAAAATCACTGCCCAAGGCAATATGCTCTACCCCGATTAGTTTTTTGATATGTTTCACATGCTTGATAACGTATTCTATCGTGCGCTTGCCTTTTTCTTCGTCCTCGCATAAAAAGCCCTTGGCGTAATTCATACCCACGACGCCGCCGTTTTTCGCCAAAAGCGACAGCATTTCGTCCGTCATATTCCGTACGTTACGGCATACGGCGCGAGCGTTGGAATGCGACGCCATTATCGGACGTTTGCTCGTCTTTAACACGTCAAAAAAGCCTTTATCGGACAAATGGGACACGTCCGCCACTATGCCAAGTCGGTTCATTTCTTCCACGAGAGAAAAACCAAACTCCGTCAACCCTTTTTCCGTTTCGGGAGTGAGCATATCGGGCTTTTCACCGCGCACGAAATCACGATAATTCGGATACCCTACGGCGTTGGGGAAATTCCACGTCAAGCCGATCATTCGCACCCCTTTATCGTACGCTTTTTGTACGTTAGCTAGCTCCTTTCTAAGCGGCGTAGCGTCCTCCATTGTCAACAGCGCGGATATCTTCCCTGCCTTGGCGTTCTTTTCAAAATCTTCATACGCGTACACGGGGCGCAGGCAATCACTATTGTCTATCCCTTCGTAATATGCGTCTATTATCTCGTCGAACGCTTTTTCAGGCTCGGACGTGTCGGCAGGCACGTACGCTGCAAAACATTGCGCGAAATAGCCGCCTTTTTGCAGCTTTTCCTCGTCTATTTGCAAACAAGACTGTCTTAAATCAAGCGGCTGGTTCGTACGTTTTGATTTCCATATCTGCCATATGGTATCACAATGCAAATCAAATATCATATTATATTACGCTTTTGCTTTTTCCAACAATTCGTTTACAGCGGCTTTCATTTCTTCTAATTTTGCGTTCGCCGCCGCTTCGTCCTTTGCCTTTAACGAATAGTAAATCTTCAACTTCGGTTCGGTGCCGCTAGGGCGTACGCAAACGAACGAACCGCCGTCCAGTTCGTAATACACGCAGTTGCATTTCGGGATATCCATTTCCGTCACCGCGCCGTCAGCCGCCGTACGTTTTGCCGCGCTGTAATCGCGAACAGCGTTCACTTTTACGCCTGCAATTTCCGCTACTTTCAGCGTTTTCAGACCGTCCACGACGCCGTTCATTTCTTTCATCGCGTTCAAACCCGAATACTGCACGGAAATATTCTTATCCAAAACATAGCCGTATTTTGCGTAAATTTCCTGCAATCTGCCGTACACGCTCTTGCCGATATAGGTGTAATAGCACACCATTTCCGCGCAAAGCATAGACGCTACCACAGCGTCCTTATCCCTTGCGTGCGTGCCGCGAAGATAGCCGCAGGATTCCTCAAAACCAAACACGTACGTATGCTTGTTGTCTTTTTCCCATTGTTTGATTTTTTCACCGATAAATTTGAAACCAACGGGCGTTTCGTACAAAGCTACGCCGTAATCGTCACACAGCGCCTTTGCCATACCCGTCGTAACGAAGGATTTTACCACCGCCGCATTGCTAGGCATCGTCTTATCCTCCGACAAGCGCGTAAGGATATAATCAAGCAACAAAATCCCTACCTGATTGCCCGAAAGCGCTACAAATTCCCCTTTGTCATCTTTGAGCGCAACGCCAAGACGGTCGGCATCGGGGTCTGTACCAAACACGACGTCCGCATTGATTTTATTCGCAAGCTCAATACCCATAGAAAGGGTTTCTTTAAACTCGGGATTAGGCACTTTTACCGTCGAAAATTCGGTGTCTTTCGTTGCCTGCGACTCTACCACCGTGGTGTTGATCCCGAGCTGTTTCAAAATCGTCGTAACGGGTACGTAACCGCTACCGTGTACGGGTGTATAGACGAGTTTGAGATCGGCGCCGCATTTTTCCACCGCTTCTTTGGACAGCGTGAGTTTGGAAAGCTCCGCGATATAATCCTTATCAAGCTGTTTGGAAACGGGCGTAATCAACGGACTGTTTTCGTCTGCCGATACGGAGAGATAATCCTCAATCGTATTGATGTACGACACCACTTTTTCGGTGTCCTCGGGGGACATCTGCGCGCCGTCTGCGCCGTATACTTTATAGCCGTTATATTCTTTGGGATTATGGCTGGCGGTAATCATAATACCGGCAATCGTATTCAAATACCGCACCGCGTAGGAGAGCATAGGTACGGGATGTACGTCGTCGAAAAGGTACGCCTTGATGCCGTTCTTTGCCAAAACGCCTGCGGAAACACGCGCAAATTCCTGCGATTTTCTTCTCGTATCGAACGAAATTACGACGCCGCGTTCCATTTCCGCTCCACCAAGGCTCTTAATCCACTCCGCAAGACCTTGCGTTGCGCGCATAACGGTGTAAATATTCATCATATTCTTCCCGTAGCCGATAATGCCGCGCATACCTGCCGTACCAAATTCTAATTCACCGCCAAAACGGTATTCTTTTTCCTTTTCGTCCGTCGCAATCTTTGCGAGTTCTGCTCTGCCCTCTCCGCAAAGTCTTGAATCGTTGAGCCATTCGTTATACGTTTTGTTGTAATCCATAATCCATTTCTCCATTTTTTATTTTAATTGATATATTTTTATGCTTAAAACCTATTTAAAAAGATTTAAAAAGAGCGAAAATTACTTACCTTTGATAAGTTCTTAATCGATTTTTATTTCTGTTTCAAAATATTGCGCTGCAACGAACAAAGCGACTGATCTTAACGATTCAAAGCCCGTTTGCATATCTTGCCATTTTCCCTTTTTATCGTAACAGCTTGCGTGACCGAGTGCTTTGCCGTCCACGTAGCCCCACGTAAACACCGTAAACGATCCGTCCTTGCAAGTGATCCGTATGCCTTGACCTGACGGCGAATCGCTTATATATTTCCCATGAAACGCCTGCACTTCAAAAAATTTAGATACAAATTCTTCGTGATATTCGGGCGATAGCGTTTCTATCACCGTACATTTATCCTCGTCAAAAGAGGGATTTTTGTTAAAGCCAAAAAAGCTCGTCCATACATTACCACGCTTTGCCTTCGTATTTTCGTATTCGATTAGCTCGATGGTCTGCACTCTGCCTTCATAATATTTCGCCGTCGTATAATCGTCGTCACAGCCAGCCAACACAAAGGAAAAACAGCATACGAGCAAAAATACGATAATATTTTTCAGTATTTTTTTCATCCGCCTTCTCCTTTTACGGCTCACCGTATTGTAACGCACGTACCTGTACGATATCGCCAAAATAATTCTCCGCTATCGTTACGTAATAGAGCAAAGAACAATCTACCGTTTCTTCCAAGATCTTATTGTTGGCATTATAATCGGTTATTTTCGTATAATACGTTTTCGTATCTTTATTCAACGCTTCATAACACCACGAAACGATAAAATACGAGCCGTCGTCATAGAGAATACGAAAACCTTGATCGTAAGGCAGAGCATAACTACTGTAAGCATACTGCGGATACAGTTCCACCGTCACGCCGCTAAGATCGGCACCAAACTCGTCCACCTCGGCGGCACTTAAAGTTCCTTTCACCGCAAAATCTATTCTTTGAACGGTGACAATCTCCCCATCAGTACTATCCGTTTCCCCAACACGTTCGAGTAGCTGAATGGAAACAATCTCTTTTGTTCCGTGATTATATTGATAATACGTCGGGTCATTGTCCGTACAACCGAAAAGGAATAAAAACGCGAAGACAACCGCGAACGTTATCGCTATCTTTTTCAATGTTTTCATCGCATTTTCTCCTTACTGTTCTATTTTCGTTTGAAAATAATTGGCGCTTATCACCAAATAAACCTTAGGGGAAAAGCCAAATCCCGCCTCCGTTGGCTTGCCGTTTTTATCGTAAAAGCACGCGTAAATTTTATATTCTTTCCACGTACAAACAAAAAAACTATCATTCGCCAACGTAATACGCACGCCTTGTCCCGACGGCGCATTTTTCTCCGCGGTGTGTTTCGTATATTCTTGATCGAACTCAAACAGAAAGGCGTCTATGTCCTCTTCGGGTAAAGTTTCTATCACCGTGCAATATTCTTGCTGAAAATCCCTGTCGTCTTTTTTATTCCAAAAAAACCTGAACGGGCGTTTTCCGATATCGGGATCGTCGTATTCAATGAGTTCAATCTTCACTACGCGATCCCTAGAATAATCGTAACTAAAATAGAACATTGCCGGCGTACAAGCAGAACAAAGCAATAACATTGCCATAAGAACGAAAAGGATATATTTCTTCATTCTTGCTTTCATGACGTTACCTCCTCGTTTTCACCCGCAACAACGATCCTTGCATCGAAATAGTTTGCCGCCACAAACATATAATGATTATACTTGCCGTCTAATGCATACGCGCGCATCAAATCCCCGTTTTCGTCAAATTCTGCAATACTGCCATACGCCCTATTCAGCTCCTTACCCCAACTCATTAAAAAGAAAGAGCCGTCAGCATAGGAAACCCGAACACACTGCCTTAAAGGACGATATTCATCTTCATACGTATCTTCATACGTATGAAGATACGTTGTTTTGTATTCCTCTTGTTGCTTTAAATCGGTAACGTAATCGTCTAACCACTCGTCCTCCAAGCTTTCTACGAGCTGAAAATAGCGATTTTTAATGCAAATCGCCTCCTGAGGCATATCTTCGCTTTCCAATCCGTCTTTCGTGCAATATTGTAACAGTTCGACGGCGACGACCTGTTTTTCACCGTCGTCATAGCGATAGAAATATTCGTTTAAACAACCGCCACTACAAATAACAACGATCGCCGTTAGCAGAATAATAAAAAGCTTTTTTGTTACACCCTTCATCTCAAATTTTCCCCATTTTCTTTTATTATAGCACCCGAGGTAAAAAATGTCAATATGCCTATTAAAAAACTCCCTCGAAAAACGAGAGAGTTTTTTGTCTTTATTACAGTTTTTGTAAGGTTTCCATTACGTAATCGCCAAATTGGTCGCATGTCGCGCCCGTATCTCTGCCCGTGATGACGTATTTCTTTTCTTCAAAAGAACAGATATCCAACGCGCGTTCTAATTTGTCCGCTCTATCCTGCAAGCCGATATGCGACAACAGCATTACGCAAGCGCGGAGCATAGAACAAGGATCTGCATATTTGCCTCTGCCTTCCGTAATCATACGGGGCGCACTGCCGTGGATTGCCTCGAACATAGCGTATTTTTTACCGATATTCGCACACCCTGCCGTGCCTACGCCGCCTTGGAATTCCGCCGCTTCGTCGGAGATGATATCGCCGTACAAATTCGGCAACAGCAACACTTTGAAATCCTTTCTGCGCTTTTTGTCTACGAGCTTTGCCGTCATAATGTCCGCATACCACTCGTCCGTGATAATGTCGGGATACATATCGCCTACCTTATGGCAATCTTCCAAGAAATTGCCGTCCGTCGTCTTAATAACGTTCGCTTTCGTGACGAGGGACACTCTGTTCAGCCCGTTCTTATGCGCGTAATCGTACGCAAGACGCGCAATACGGTCAGAGCCTTGTTTCGTCGTCACCGTAAAGTCCACAGCCAAATCATCCGTTACGTTAAAGCCCGACGAGCCGACTGCATAGCCACCTTCGGTATTTTCACGGAAAATCGTCCAGTTGATACCCTCTTCGGGCACTTTTACAGGACGGATATTTGCAAACAAATCGAGTGCCTTTCGCATAGCAACGTTTGCCGATTCGATATTCGGCATACCGCTACCCTTTTGCGGCGTCGTCGTAGGACCTTTGAGAATAATATGGCAAGCTTTCAGCTCTGCCATGACGTCGTCGGGGATAGCCTTGCCTTTTTCAATACGGTTTTCAATGGTAAGCCCCTCGATATCTTTGAACTCCACCTTGCCTTTTTCCACGAGGTCGGCAAGGATAAATTCCAGTACGCGTCTTGCCTGCGCGGAAATAATCGGACCGATACCGTCGCCGCCGCAAACGCCGATTTTGATACAATCAAGCGTTTCGTAATCCACGAAATCGCCTTGCGCTTTCATATCCTCTACTCGCGTGAGCTGCTGTTCTAAGATTTTTCTAAATTTTTCACACGCAACGTCAAGCTGCGCTCTGTATTCTTCCTTTTCCATCGGTATATATCTCCTATTTTTTCTCTTTTTATCGAAACGTATCTTTTAATTATTTTTGATTTTTCGTGTAATTCAAGCAACCGCCTGCGAGCAACATTTCACGCTGACGAGCGGACAAATTCAAGCACAGCTTTGCCGTTTTTCCGTTCGTTTTATTGACGAGCGTTGCGCTGTTTTCACCTGCCACCGCCGCTGCAAAGCCCTCGATTGCGATTTCATCACCCTCGGCAAAATTCTCGTAATCGTCCGCATTTTCCAACGTCATAGGCACAATACCGAAGTTGATAAGGTTTGCCACGTGGATACGCGCAAAGCTCTTCGCTATCACCGCCTTGATACCGAGATACAACGGCACGAGCGCCGCGTGTTCTCTCGACGAGCCTTGGCCGTAGTTTGCACCGCCTAAAATCACGCCGCCACCTTTCGCCTTTGCGCGCTGAGGGAAGTCTTTATCGCATACCGTAAAACAGAACTCCGACAGTTTCGGCACGTTGGAACGATAAGGCAATACTTTCGTACCTGCTGGCATAATATGGTCGGTCGTGATGTCGTCGCCCACTTTCAAAACAAGCTCGCATTGCAAATCCTTTGCAGGCGCTTTGCCCACGGGGATAGGCTTGATATTCGGACCTCTTTCGACGGTGATTTCGTCCATCTTTTCCGCCGCAATCGGCATTTCAATTAAATTATCGTTGATTTTAAACGCGCTGGGCATTTCCACTTTGGGCGCAACACCGAGCGTCGTCGGGTCGGTAAACGTGCCCGTGATAGCCGACGCAGCCGCCGTTTCGGGCGATACGAGATACACCTGTGCATCCGCCGTCCCGCTACGCGCAAGGAAGTTTCGATTGAACGTACGCAAGCTCACCCCTGCCGATTTGGGCGAAAAGCCCATACCGATACAAGGCCCGCAAGCGCATTCCAAAATACGCGCACCCGCGCTGATGAGGTCTGCCAAAGCGCCGCATTCCGCCAACATTGTGTATACCTGTTTCGAGCCGGGAGAAATGGACAAACTCACGTCGGGGTGCACCGTCTTGCCTTTGAGCATTGCCGCCACCGTCAACATATCGGAAAGCGAAGAATTTGTACAAGAACCGATACATACCTGATTGATTTTCATACCCGACAGTTCCGACACAGCCTTTACGTTATCGGGGCTGTGCGGACAAGCCGCCAACGGTTTCAAAGCTGACAAATCCACCGTGTATTCTGCGTCGAATTTCGCGTCGGCATCCGAAGAAAGCTCTATCCAGTCCTCTTCGCGCCCCTCTGCTTTTAAGAAGGCTTTCGTCACTTCGTCGGACGGGAAAATCGAGCTCGTTGCGCCGAGCTCCGCGCCCATATTCGTAATCGTTGCGCGTTGAGGTACGGACAGTGTTTTTACGCCCTCACCCGAATATTCGACGATAGCACCGACACCGCCCTTGACACCAAGGATACGAAGCACCTCTAAAATGACGTCTTTTGCGCCAACGTAATCGGACAACGCGCCGACAAGATTGATTTTAATCATTTTCGGCATCGTGATATAATAGGTGCCGCCACCCATAGCCACCGCTACGTCCAAGCCGCCTGCGCCCATACCGAGCATACCGATACCGCCTGCCGTCGGCGTGTGGCTATCCGAGCCAATCAGCGTTTTCCCGGGACGAGAAAACCGCTCTAAATGTACCTGATGACAAATCCCGTTGCCGGGGCGAGAAAAGCGTATGCCGTGTTTCTTCGTCACTGTTTGGATATAGCGGTGATCGTCCGCGTTTTCAAAGCCTGCCTGCAACGTATTATGGTCGATATAAGCAACGGAAAGCTCCGTCTTTACCCTATCGATGCCCATCGCCTCGAATTGCAAATACGCCATTGTACCCGTAGCGTCCTGCGTCAGCGTTTGGTCGATTTTTAAGCCGATTTCTTTGCCTACGACCATTTCACCGCAAACGAGGTGATTTTTAATTATTTTTTGCGCTATCGTATAACCCATTTTTCTATCCTCTTTCTATATTCTTCCCTATGCGTACGTTACAGCTTCAACGTGCTACGTTCGTCTTTCGCCGTTTCTTTTACGAGCGCATCCAGCTCGTCCTCGCCCATAACCGTCGTTCTGCCGTCCGCGTACAAGCCGTCGATTTTCGCTTTCAATTCCTGCACCAACCAATCGTGTTTGGTCACGTATTTTTCGACCGGCAGCTTGTAATGCTTGTTCACCCAATACGCAATCCCTGCCAAGCCCGAAGTGTTGGAAATAGATACTTCCGCAGGACGGTTCAAGATTTTTTCCGTATCAAAAATATTATAAATTTCCGCATCTTTCATCATACCGTCGGCGTGAATCCCTGCACGCGTAAGATTGAACGCGCTACCCACAAACGGCGTCATCGGCGGAATATCGTAACCGAGTTCTTTTTCAAAATATTCAGCAATCTCCGTAATCGCCGTCGTATCCATACCGTCCAGCGTACCCCTAAGCGACGCGTATTGCATTACCATTGCTTCCAAAGGCACGTTCCCCGTACGCTCGCCGATACCAAGGAGCGAACAGTTTACACCGCTCGCGCCGAACAACCACGCGCTCACCGCGTTCGCTACGCCCATATAGAAATCGTTATGACCGTGCCATTCCAGCATTTCCGAGGTAACGTCCGAATAATGGTGCAAGCCGTAAACAAGCCCGGGCACGCTACGAGGGGGCGCTGCACCCGCAAACGGTACTCCATAGCCCATCGTATCGCACATACGAATTTTAACGGGTACGTTCGCCTCGCGAGAAAGCTCTACCAAAGCGTTGACAAAAGGTACGACGAAACCGTACAAATCTGCCCTCGTCAAGTCTTCCAAATGACAGCGCGGCGAAATGCCCGCCTCAAACGCCTGCTTTACGACGCCAAGGTAATGATCGAACGCCTGCTTTCTCGTCATATTCAGCTTTTTGAAAATATGATAATCGGAACAGCTAACGAGAATACCCGTCTCCTTAATCCCGATATCGTGTACCAGCTCAAAGTCCTCTTTCTTCGCACGTATCCACGTCGTAATTTCGGGGAATTTATAGCCCAGAGCCATACATTGTTCGAGTGCTTCTCTGTCCTTTTTCGTGTATACGAAAAATTCACTCTGACGAATAATCCCTTTCGGACCGCCAAGACGGGCAATCAGCTTGTAAATATCCACAATCTGTTTCGTCGTATACGGCGCGCGCGATTGCTGACCGTCACGGAACGTCGTGTCCGTAATCCAAATTTCTTTGGGCATATTCATCGGCACACGGCGGTGGTTGAACGACGTCTTGGGAATTTCGTCGTACGGGTATATGTCGCGGAACAAATTCGCGTTCGCAACGTCTTGTAGCTCGTACTTGTACTGATCCTGCTCTAACAGGTTGCTCATAGGGTTAAATTCTACCATATTCTTTCCTCTTTTTTGACATTTTATTTTTTCGATTAAACCATTGTGTTTTATTCAATAAATCGATTATACATAAAAAATATGAAGTTGTCAAGGATTTGAAGGGCAAAATTGATTTTCTTCTTCAAAAATAAGCAATTTTTTTATGTTTTATCTCTTGTGTTTGTTACGTTTTGCAAAAAATTGCGTCCGTCAAGAAACACTTAACGGACGTTCGGTATTAAAAGGCGTCTTTGGATATTTTACTCCAACGCTTTGCGATAAAACGCAGTCGCCACGAGGTAGGCAGCCAAGCCGTCGATACGCGCATAACTTTGTTCCAAAACCCCACCACTACCTTGCGTTTGTTTTTCGCGACGGCGTTTAAGGACGCGCGCGCCACCGATTGAGGAGATTTTGCGGCGAGCCTGCCCCACAAGCCTTGCCCTTGGATTTGTTCTTTCACGTCCTCGCGCGTGGGCATTGCCCCAGGCAATATCGCCGTGACAAATACGCCCTTGCCTTTCATTTCCTCACGCAGAGCCGTCGAAAAGGACGTCAATGCGCCTTTCGTTGCGCTGTATATTGCAAAATACGGCATAGGATAGATACCCGATACGCTGGAAATATTGACGATATGCAATTTTTTCGCTTTGTTTTCTATCGCAAAACGGCAGGTGGATACAGCCGCTTCGAAATTGACGCGCGTCTGAAACGCTATCTTTTCCTGCGTATATTCCATCAAGCCCTTTTGTATATCCGCCCCTGCAACGTTGACGAGAAGAGAAATTTTCAATCCGTCCCTTTCTATCCCTGCATACAGGCTCTTTCTATCGTCTAACGAGGACAAATCCGCTGCGTATACACGAATATCCAGCGCGGAATATTTTGCTTGCGTTTCCGCTTTTAACACGCGTAATTTTTCCTCACTGCGCCCCGTTAAAATCAAATCGTAGCCACGCTCTGCCGTCTCGAAAACGAACGCCTTGCCCAAGCCGCCCGTTGCGCCCGTAATCAGTGCGTAGCCTTTTTTTTCTGACGTTGCGTTCATATCTTTACACCGCCTTTCCCCAAGGTTTTTCCAAATCAAAGCCGTACGCTTGTACCACCTCTACGTGCTTAGATAAAACCATATCCTGCGGCTTTACGATTGCGCCGCCGTTGGAATCGAGGTCTAATCCAAACCGCTTATACGCATACCAAACGAGATGGGCGCATTGCGAGCGTTTGATTCTCTTTGCGTTATATTTTTCGTAGAAAATACCGATTGTAAAACGGTATGGTATCCCCAACAAATTTTGCTTGGCGTAGGATACGATTTCTTGTTTTTTCTCGTCGTCCAAGTTCGGGCGCACGATAAGAAAATTCGCCAAATTTGAAAAGGTGTCAATGGAATTAAATTCACTGTCCACACCAGGGCCTATCGACTCTACCAAAATTCCGCCCGCACCGTCCACGATAAGCGCGGCGTGACCGTAACGCAGCCACGAAACGCGCGTCGTTGCCGATACGATAATGTCGCCGTCCCGCACGAACGCCATGGGCGCGTGACCGTCTATTTCTTCTAAATACGTAAACGGATTAAAACGATGGCTCGTCACCTTTTGCTTTTTGAATAGGAAATTTTGTATTTGTAAAATACGCTGCGTACCCGCCTCCGAACGCATATCGTCTATTGCGAGCCGCGTCAAGCCCGTCTGCCAATACAGCGTGTCGTAATCTTCGTCGGTAAGCTCCGTCTTTTCTAAAATGGGAAGAATATTTATCTTTTCATAATCGGGTGTCCAATGCTCCCACGAGTATTGCGTATACCATACCCCGATTTGTAAAAATAACAACACCGCCGCAACTAGCACCGCAAACGAACAAAGAACGATTTTCCAACGTTTACGTTTTATTGTCGCCTTATCTAGCGTCGCTTTATTTACCGCCGCGCTCTCTTCATTTTCTATGTTTTCGTCAGGTTTTTCCGCCTTATCTGCGGCGTTTTCTTGCTCGTTAGTTCGTTCCATAGTTCCTCGCCCCGAAAATGGTAGAGCCAACACGGATTACGTTGCTGCCCTCTTCCACACACAAAGCGTAATCGCCGCTCATACCCATAGATAAATATGCAACCTCTGACGATTGCGTTTTTGCCCAGTCGTACAAACGACGCATTTTTTGCACCAACGAGCGAAGCAGGCTCTCATCGTCCGATTCGGGCAGCATTGCCATAAAGCCTTTCACTTTCAATCCCGCCGTCGCGTTCAAACGCAAAAACACCTCTTTCGCCTCGTCGTACGTATAGCCGCCCTTGCTCTCCTCCGCGCCGATATTGATTTGGATTAAGATATTAGAAACCAACCCTGCGTTTTGTGAACGTTTCGCTAGCTCTGCCGCCAATTCTTCCCTATCGCACGAGTGATACAAATCAATCTTGCCCAGAAGATATTTAATCTTATTCGTCTGCAAATGCCCGATAAAATGGCGAGGACAAGGCAACAACGCCTCGTTTTTATCACGAAACTCCTGCGGTTTGTTTTCAGCCACGGCATCCACGCCTGCCTCTATCGCCTCGTTAATCGCCTCAGCCGTTTGCGTTTTCGTCGCCGCCACGAGCAACACTTTCTCCCCATAGCCGTTCCCTTTCGCTATCTCTTCCTTTATCGCTTGCACTCTTTTCGTAATCTCGCCCACGCGCGCCACCTCGTTTCTTTTTTGATACTTTTTCAGTATACTCCTTTTTCTTCGTTTTGTCAACTACTCCCTCGCCGTCCGTGTAAAACAAAAAACTTTCTCTTTTTTTGAATTTTTTTGCTCCATTTACTTGCATTTTTAAATCAATGGCGTTATAATAAAAACAATAGATAAATTCGATAAGGGCAATCGGTTTCTTTAATGAATACAGAAGAACTTAAAACATTTATATTTTTATCGAAAGTAAAGAACTTCACGCTGGCGGCAGAACAGCTGTACATAGCGCAATCGACGGTGACGAACCGCATTAGCGAGCTGGAAAAAGAAGTGGGTAAAAAGCTGTTTTCCAGAGGAGCGAAAACGGTGACGCTGACGGAAGCAGGCGAGATTTTCTTGCGGTATGCCGAGCGTATTCTCGAGCTGCAAAATACGTCCATTGAGGAAATGAACGCGCTGTCTAGCCACAGCCGTAAATTTTCTATCGGTGCCATCAACGCTTCTTACGAGACGTACGTTAAGCCGCTCGTGGACGAGTGTTTGAAAAATAACGCAATCACCTCTATCAAAGTGATGCTTGGTCACTCGCTCGATTTGATTCAGCTGTTGCAGGATAATATGCTGGATATGGTATTCTCCGCAATTCCTTTAAAGCGTGCCGGCTATGCCTGCGACGTTTACGATACCGACCGCGTTGCGCTCGTTTGTCAAAAGGGTAAAAACGAATACCCCAACGGCATTACGAAAGCACAGCTGTGTAAAATCCCCTATCTTATGTGCGATCTTACGCTGAGCGAAGCGGGCTTGTTTATCCGTTCGCTCTTCCCTAAGAATCATATTTTCCGTTTGGACGTAGACAACTCGTCCAAGCTCCTGCCCTATCTTGAAAACGGCTTGGGCTATTCCTTTATGCCTTACAAGTTGGTAAAGGAAAAGCTGGAAAGCGGTGTTTTGGAAGAAGTGTCTTTGAAAGATTTCACGGCGCCCAACGTCACCACCTATCTTTTGTATAGACAAAATTACGATATTTCCCGTTTCTTGGAAAACCGTTTCGACAGAGAATAAGCATACGTATAAAAAAATTACAGCCGACCTTTTTGGAGGTACGGCTGTTTTTTATGCTCATTTATTCTTTTATATCGCTTTGAATTTATAAAGTCTTGATATACGAACGACGGCGTTTGTGGTGGATACAATCAAAATGTTTCCACACCGCTTGGATATTCGTATTGGATTCAAGATTGAGGTTGGTTTCCAAATACTGTACGTTTTCATCCGAAAGCATTTCTTGCAGCACCGTCATAATAAACGCGCTCAAGCCCGACTTACGGTATTTCGGCAAAATGCCAACTAAACCCAAATCGATAGTATCAGGCTTCTTCACGGCGCGAAGCAAACGCACCAAACAAGCAGGCGTCAATCTGCCACCGCTCTTTTGTAACGCTTTGCCAATCCCTGGCAGACAAAGCCCGAACGCCACAACGTTTTCGTCCTCGTCGCATACGACCATAATGTATTTTCTATTGAGAATCAGATTAAACTGATCGACCATCTGTTTCTTCATTTCCATCGTGAACGGCACCGTACCGTAGAGGTCTTTATAACACTCATCGATACATTTGAAAATACCGTCGCCGTATTTCTTGATGAACGCGCCTTTTTTCATATTTTCGCCGCCGATATGCAAATGGTTGCGTTCCATAGCGCGATTTACTAATTTTTGCAGGCGGTCGTCCTCTTTGAGCATTGCAAACAAGCGAGATTCCACCCAATCGACGTCTTTTACGTAGCCGCAACCCTCAATCAGCGCACCGTAATAGGGATAGTTGTACTGTTCTTCAAAGGTGGACAGATACTCAAAGCCCTCAATCAGCAAACCCTCGCGTTCAAGGTCGCTATACCCCAAAGGCCCGACGATTTCTTGCATTTTATTCGCGCGCCCCCAATCCTCCACCGCATTAAACAGTGCCGTTGCCACTTCTTGGTCTTCTTCGCAATCAAAACGGGTAAAACGCACCTGCTTCGTGGCGTGGATTTCGTTGTACTGATTTTGTATAATCCCTTGAATACGCCCGACGGTTTTGCCGTCCTTTTGCGCGATATAGAAAACGGATTTACACGTTTTATTGTAGATGTTTTTATCCGTAAACAAATTCTTTTCGTCACCGTAAAGAGGCGGCACGAAATAGGGATTTCCCTTATACATACGCAAGGGATATTCGATAAATTCTTTTTGCAGTTTTTTCGTCGTTGCTTCGATAATTTGTATCATAAACGATAGTTCCTTTACGCAAAACGATTTTTTTCGACATATATTTTACCACTTTTTACGATTTTAGTCAAGTATCTTTCACTTTTTTGTTAAAAAAAAGACAGGCTGTAAAAAACCTGTCCTTTTTTAATTGTATTTATTTATATTCGGGCGTTTGTCCAAGCAACCGTCTGCTATCGTACAGCCGTTGTTTTACGTCCATTTTCAGCTCGCCGCGATACCAATGCTCGAAATCACCATACTCGGCGCATTTGCGTAAGGAAAGATATTCCTCCAAGCTCTCGCACGCCTTATCTAACGTCGAGCGCATATTCTCGTTGTCGTTGCTATCGTAATAGCTTTTCGCCTCGTACACGCCAACAAACCAGCGATAAAGATGCGCTAACGTCTGTGCGTAAAGCCACCATTTACATTGCACGTGCCGCCGTAATCCGTCTCTAAGCCCCTCGCTCCATTTCTCCAAATCGTTCGCTATCTTTTCATACTTTGGAGCGGCTTTTTTTAATACTTCGTACATTTTTTCGTACAATTCCGTCGGAAATTTAGCGCGAAAATAATGGAGCATATCCCTGCCACGCGCCAAAATTAAACCGTCTTTTACGATAAAATTCTTGACGTTGGGGCTTATTTCTTCGTAATCGTAATTGAAATAATTTGCGTGTACGTATTGCAAATCTTTCGTTTCCAAATACGGCATTTCGTCAAAATACGCCTTAACGAACGACTCGGCTTTCGTTGCTTCGTCGCCAAAGACAGCGCAATATTCCTCTAAATATTTAGCTTTGGTAAACGCGTCGAAATTCCACAGCATTTCCGCGTAGGCTTGCATTTCAAACACAAATTCGCGGACGTTGGAAACGTTTAATATGAAATACGCATCGTCGCCTTTTTCTTTGGCTCTTTTAATATTATAATACAGCTTGTCCAGCCCCGTTTGCGGCGCAAGGTGCGGCCCGATATCATAATATTGCACGTGATAATAAATGCCGTATTGCAAATTATTCAAACGCGGTACGCGGTCGTAATCCTTGCCGTACATTTGGTTTGGTCCGTTGTCGGAAAAGATAACGATTGTGTCCTTATCCAAATCCAAAACGCCCTTTTCCATCAGCGTCGAGCCTTCCATCCATAGCGTCGAGGAAAAATATTTCGCTCTGCCGTTCGTCGCCGCCTTAACGATTTCCTTTTGCTCTTTTATGGCGTTGCTTATATATGCACCGTACGTTTTCAGCTCCGCTTCCGTCGGCGTATCTTCTTCCCATACAGGTCTATCTGCCTTACCGCGCAAACCCACCTGCCAAACAACGTTCTCGTATTCCGCCCATTTTTCAGCGTAATATTTCCAGCCCTCTATCAGTGTTTCAGGCTCGTTAATGTAGGAATAGCTGCCCTCTTTTTGAAATTTTTTACAATAATTTTCAAAGGTAAAATGCGACAAACCAAGCGGCTCTATATGGTGTTGCGACAGAAAAATACCACGCCGCGCAACACAATCGGCAATCGCTTTTTCAGGCGGATTGTCAATATCCAAAAAAGACGCGGGAATTATCAGATTTATCTTTAATCTAAGCGCCGTTTCCACCACTTTTTCTATGGCAGCCACACTCACCGTTATTCCGTAAAACGTATAATCGATACGGCGTATACCGCCACCCGTTTTCCAGCCCGTAAGCAAATCTTCGTCGTTGATAAAAATACCACGAAAGCCTACTTTTTGCGGCTTTTCCTTGATATGGATTTCACCGATTTCCAAGGCGTCGCGTTTTTCAATTTCTAAATCGTCAAACAAATAACAAGGCGACACGCCGAGTATTTTCTCGCTGAACGTATAAATCCCCCACAGCGTTCCCAAATAACCGTTTGCCGATATTTTTATTTTCGCGCCGTCGCACGTAATAGAAAATCCCTCGTTTTGCAGGGGATCCGAATCGGCTTGATTTTCCTCAATTATGATGCAATGCTCCGTTGCTTCCGCCACAAGCGTGGGCAACTCCGTCAAACGGCTCACCCTTAAAAAGTCTTTTCTTAAATCCTCCACCGCCAAACGGACGTAGGGATTGCTATTTTTTAAGCATACGTCAACACAACGATTTTCTTGAAAAAGGAACATACTTTTTCTCCTTGTATTCGCTATACTTTTATTATACAACATATTTATTAAAAAATCTATAACAAATTCGATAAAAATATATGCTTTTCGATTATTTTTTGATTTTCATTGGCGATAGTTGTTGTGATAATATCCTTTAACCTGTTTTTTCAAGCGAACCGCTGTTAATTCAGCGGTTCTCTCGATTAGCATAACAAAAAATACGGACGGCAAAAGCCATCCGTATTTTTTTGGTGGAGCGAGTTAAACGTAAGTTGAACCAATTATTATAATAGCCTAAATAGCAAGCACTACTGTGATTAAACCCATAATAAAAACCAAAATTGCTATAAATAAGGAAAATAAGTAAATCTTTTTTATTAGTGGTGTCTTTTTTAGAGAGCGATAAATCAAACTATAGATTATTATGCCAAATATAGCGTTACCAATAAAGAATAGTCCTTGCGTTAAAGAATAAAGTGGTATTCTTTGCATTAAGAGAAGAGGAACATCAATACTAGCACACAATAATAAACCTACTAATAATGTAATAAAAAACAATTTTTTGTTTTGGATCATTGATATGCTCTCCTTAGTGAATTTTTTTATAAAATAATCCTATCAAAAAATCACAACTGCAGTTGTGTATGTAATCAAGCCGAAGCGGATAATTACATACACAGCAAGTTGTGATTACATACGCCTGCGGCGATTACATGCCAAGCCTTTCGGCTTGGATAAAAACTAAAACGCCCAAAAGGCGTTTTAGTTTTTGTGGTGGAGCTAAGCGGATTCGAACCGCTGGCCTCCTCGTTGCGAACGAGGCGCTCTACCAACTGAGCCATAACCCCTTAAGTGATTTTTATTATATACCTTTTCACTCCCTTTGTCAACGCTTTTTTTATATTTTTCTCAAAAAAAATCTCGTTCATCAAAAAAAGCACGCTTTGGATCGCGTGCTTTTTTCTTTCTTATATTATTTTATTTTTCTTGTTCTTTTTCCGTTTCCGTCTTATTCGACCATATACGGAACAGCGAGAGTATCGGCAAAATAACGCCGCCGAGGATATTGCCCACCACGCACACCAAAATATACGCCACGCCTTTCCCCGAAAAACCGTAGAAGAACAAATACAACGTATTTGCTACGGAGTGATCGAAGCCGCAGAACGCAAAAACGATAATCGGGAACATAACCCCTACCGTAGTAGACAGTCCCTTTCGGGGCGCGTAATTCACCGCGCCGATAGAAAGTGTAATCAAGAATCCGCAAAGGATAGACGAACACAACGCTTTTATCTCCCACAAATCGGCGTTTATTTTCGCGTCCATCATTTCAAACGCGATTTTATCCACTTTGTCACACAAAGGCGAATAAAACACGAGCATTGCCGCAAACAGAACGCCAAGCATATTCCAAAGGAAACAAACGGGCAATTTCCAAAAATTTTTCGCGCCCATTTCAGGAATATCCGAAATCAAGCCCGTAAACAGCTTCATTTCAAACATAACGATTGCCAAAATACCCAACGAGAACATCATCGAGCCAATCAGTTTTCCCCACGCGCCGTAGATGTTTTGTGCGAGCAGAAACGCCGTACCACCGACGCCTATCATTATCCCCGAACAAAACGACATTAAACAAAACGAAACGACTTGTGCTTTCGTTAATTTTTCAAATTGTTTCATAAACCTACCCTGAACTAATCGTGATAAAACGTATTTCTATACTAATTATAATGCAAAGTCACGAAAAAATCAAGCCTTATACGGAATTTTTATGAAATAAACCGCAAAACTCACTCTTCGTTTACTCTTCCAAAAACTGATTGACCACGAGCGTTTCTTCTTGCGCGTCCCCTGCTGTTTCCGCTTTCGCCGCCTCTATTTTCAACGTTTTGAAGAACATAAACGTGAACGGCAACGCAAAGAAGAACGCGAGGAAATCGGACAACGACTGACAGCTCTGCACCCCCAACAGCTTGAATATTCTCGGCATAATTAACACCGCAGGAATATAGAACAAGCCCTGACGAGAAATGGACAACAGCGAGGCGATTGCCTTATTCCCTACCACCTGATAGGTAAGCCCTATCATAAAGTTCGTAGGCAATAGCGGCATACAAATACATTGCAACCTTAACGCGAGCAAACCGATTTTTGTAGCGTCCTTTGACAGCTCGAACACTTCCATCAGTTGCGGCGCGACAATGGCGCAACATACCGCAAACACTGTCATAACCGCCGTTGAAAACCCGAGCGTGAACAAATACGCCGAGCGAACGCGATCGAAACGTTTTGCGCTGTAATTATAGCCCAAAACAGGCTGATAGCCCTGCCCAACACCCAAGGAAATGGAGAAGGCGAGCATAAATACTTTTTGCACGACGCCGAGCGCTGCCTGCGCCGCGTCACCGCCCTTTTCACCGTACGCTTCCACGCCGTATTGGAACGCGGCGTTGTTCAAGAACACTGTGCAAAGGCTGGCAAGGACTTGTCTGCAAAAGGACGGAAAGCCCGTGGCAATGATATCGCCGTATACGGAGAAAGTTCTCGATACCGATTTTAAACGCAATCGCACGACGGTCTTGCCTGATAAAAACATAATCGTAAGGATAATAAAACTAATGATTTGGCTGGCAGCCGTTGCGATTGCCGCGCCCTCGATACCCATACCTGCCGTAAAAATGAGCAACGGGTCCAACGAGACGTTCACGACTGCGCCAACGACAAGCCCTATCATAGAAAGCACCGCTTTGCCCTCCGCGCGGAGTACGTTGTTCAGCACGAACGACATACACATAAACGGCGCGGCTATGAGGATATACGTGCCATAGTCTTTGGAATAGCGCAACACGTCTGCCGTACGCGAGCCAAATAATTTCAGCATAGGCGTTATGAATATCAGCCCGAATATCATAATAAACAATCCGCTCACCAGCGCAATAGCAAGCGCCGACGACGCCGTTTTATCCGCGCCCTCTCTATCTCGCTTGCCTAGCAGTCTTGAAACGATACTGCCGCTGCCCATACCGAACGTAAAGCCTATCGCCTGAATAATGGACATCAAGGCAAGCAGATTGCTCGCGGCTGCCGTAATGGAATCGTTGCCGATTTTGGATACGAAAAAGGTATCCGCCAAATTATATAACGACGTGACCATCATAGAAAGCGTCGTAGGGATTCCCAAACCGATAATTAAACGCGCCATAGGCGTTTTCGTCATTTTTTCAAACTGTTTTTTCTCTCTTTCCGCTACCGCGGCTTCTTCGTCTATTAAATTTTCTTTCGTTCTTTTTTCTTTCATACCTATCTATTATACCGCTTTGTTTTTTAATTTGCAACCGCCACAACGCTTTTTCTCGAAAGTTTTTTGTGAAATTTTTTCATCGTTTTCATTTTCTATCGCGCTCCTTTCCTTTTCTTCTTGCTTTTTTCCTAAAAGCGTGTTATAATAAAGCTATGAAAAACGACCTTAAAAATACGAAAACCTATAAAATTGTGTTTACGAAAACGGTGATTTGCCTTGCTATCGCCGTGCTCGCGCTGTGTATTGCGAGTATTGGTTTTAGCCTGTATCAGCTGATACACTTTGGCGTTGGCGGCTTTACCGACTATTTGAAATATCCCTTTTTAATGCTTATCAGCGTCTTTTGTATAGCCCTCGTCATCTCTATTCTTGTCAAATCACAATATATCGTCACCGAGCGTGATTTGATATCGCAATATGGGTTTATCAAGAGTAAATTCGACGTTAAAAAGATAAATTCTATTCTCCTTGACACGGACACGAACAAGCTGACCTTATCTTTTGACGACCAGTATTGCGTTTTGTCCGTTGACAATCAATGGACGGAAGAACTCGTGCGCGCGCTGTTGAAAATCAACCCGCAAATTGACTATTCTTTCACTATGTCCACCAAAAACGACGAGGAAAAATAAATACTATCCTTACAGTAAAAACGTATACGGAAAACCGAGCCTTTTCATAAGGCTCGGTTTTATTTTACGCTTTGCTCTTTACTTTCATAAGACGAACGACAGCCGCGCGTTCGTTTTCGTCCAGTTTGTCTTTGATATATTTAATCGTTTCTTCCAGCTGCGGAATCATAACGTATTCCAGCGCATTGACACGGCGTTTGTTGCGCTCGATTTCTTCCGCTAACATACGCACCGTCTTTTCCGACTGCGCCAAAGCGACCATTTTCGGCAACAATTCCGACGCCTTTTGCACGGAATAGTCTGCCTCGCTCGTGATTTCCGAATACGCGTACGGCAAGCCCTCGGCGCGCTTTGTACGCACCAGCTCCACTTTCGGTACGTCCACGCCCATTACGCTCTCCGTTTCGCATTCTGCCTGCACGGCGACGGACGGCATAGAAAACGCCGTTTCCGCCTCGAACGAGGGCGTTATCGAACGCGCGATAGAAAACTGTTTTAATACGTCGGAAAGCTCCGATTCCACCTCTTCGCGTAAAACCTTCGTTTCACGTAAAATCACGGTGAATCGGCGAATCATTTCGTCCGATTTATCTTTTAACAATTTGTGTCCGCGCACCGCCGTAGAAAGCCTTGCTTTCAGCTTTTTCAGCTCCATACGGGTGGGGTTTACGTTCAGCCTTGCCATGAGTCACTCCTGTTATTCTGCCATATATTTATCTATATATTCTTTACGGATACGTTTCAATTCGCTCTTGGGTAATATCTTCAACAGTTTCCAACCCAAATCCAGCGTTTCTTCTATCTTTCTATCCTTTTCAAAGCCCTGATTGACGTATTCTTTTTCAAAAGCTTCGGCAAATTTTGCGTACAGTTTATCTACGTCGGAAAGCGCCGCCTCACCTAAGATAGCCGACAGTTCTTTCGCCTCTTTACCTCGCGCATATGCCGCGAACAGCTGGTTCATAGTGTCTGCGTGGTCTTCACGAGTCTTTTCCCTGCCGATACCTTTATCCTTCAATCGGGACAACGACGGCAACACGTCAACGGGTGGATTGATGCCTTTTTTATACAAATCACGAGAAAGAATAATCTGCCCTTCTGTGATATATCCCGTAAGGTCGGGAATAGGATGCGTCTTATCGTCTTCGGGCATCGTCAAGATAGGAATTTGCGTGATAGAACCCTCTTTACCGCGAATACGGCCTGCTCTTTCATACAAGCTCGCAAGGTCGGTGTATAAATAGCCGGGATAGCCACGTCTACCGGGCACTTCACGGCGCGCCGCCGACACTTCACGCAACGCTTCTGCGTAGTTGGTGATGTCCGTCATAATAACGAGCACGTGCATACCCTTTTCAAACGCCAAATATTCCGCGCAGGTAAGCGCCATACGAGGCGTGGAAATACGTTCTACGGCAGGGTCGTTTGCGAGGTTGGTAAAGAGTACCGTTCTTTCAATCGCGCCCGTTTTCTTGAAATCGTCTACGAAATACTGCGCTTCTTCAAACGTGATACCAATCGCCGCAAACACAACGGCGAATTTACAATCGCCACTGCGTACCTTTGCCTGACGGGCAATCTGCGCGGCAAGCTCTGCGTGCGGCAAACCGCTCATAGAAAATACGGGCAATTTTTGACCTCGAACGAGCGTATTCAAGCCGTCAATGGCGGAAATACCCGTCTGAATAAATTCGTTGGGATAATCACGCGCCGCAGGGTTAATCGGCTCGCCGTTGATATCCATTTTCTTTTCGGGGATAATGGGCGCGCCGCCGTCACGGGGATTGCCCATACCGTCGAACACTCTGCCTAACATATCCTCGGACACCGCAAGCTCTTGCGCGTGCCCTAAAAAGCGCGCTCTCGCGCCTGCAATTTGCAAGCCTTGCGAGTTTTCAAACAACTGCACCACCGCTTTGTCGCGGTTGATTTCCAGCACTTTACCGCGACGGATTTCGCCGTTCGTATTGACGATATCGACAAGCTCGTTATACGTAACGCCCTCGACGCCCTCGACAATCATCAGAGGCCCTACGACTTCGCGAATCGTTTTATATTCCTTAAACATCGTCGCTACCTCCTTCCGCAACGGCTTTCAGCTCCGTTGTCATGGTCTTGAATATCTCGTCAAACTGCTCGATATTTTCTTCTTCGATATATTTTGCTCTACCTATCATTTCCTTGCAAGAACAAGCCAAAATATCGTCCAAATCAGCATAGTTTGCAATCGCCTCGCCTGCGAGCGCGTTAAATTCGTAAATGAGTTTGAGCATTAAAAACTGTTTTTGCATAGACGTGAACGTATCGACGTCGTGGAAAGCGTTTTGGTGCAAATAGTCTTCACGGACGATTTTCGCCGTTTCCATCGTCAGTCTATCCTTGGACGAAAGCGCGTCCATACCCACAAGACGCACGATTTCGTCGAGCGCCGCTTCCTCTTGCAAAATCGTCATAACGAACTGGCGGTATTTAAAGAAATCCGCGCTGACGTTGCCGTCGTACCATTCTTTCATTTTATCTGCGTACAGCGAATAGCTAATTAACCAATCGATTGCAGGGAAATGCCGCTTGTATGCAAGGGAAGAACTCAACCCCCAGAACACCTTTACGATACGAAGGGTTGCCTGCGAAACAGGCTCAGACAAGTCGCCGCCAGGAGGCGATACCGCGCCGATTGCCGTTACCGAACCAACGCGATTTTCACTGCCGAGCAAGCGCACGATACCTGCGCGTTCGTAAAATTCTGCCAAACGGGAAGAAAGGTATGCGGGATACCCTTCATCGCCGGGCATTTCTTCCAAACGACCGCTCATTTCACGCAGAGCCTCTGCCCAACGGGAAGTGGAGTCTGCCATAATCGCCACGCTATATCCCATATCACGGAAATATTCCGCAATGGTGATACCCGTATAAATGGACGCTTCACGCGCCGCCACGGGCATATCCGAGGTGTTGGCAATCAGCACCGTTCTCTTCATCAAAGGTTCGCCCGTTTTCGGGTCTTTTAATTCAGGGAACTCGTTCAAAACGTCCGTCATTTCGTTGCCGCGTTCGCCGCAACCAACGTAGACGATAATATCCGCGTCCGCCCATTTTGCGAGCTGATGCTGTACGACCGTTTTACCACTACCGAAAGGACCAGGTACAGCCGCTACGCCGCCCTTTGCTATGGGGAACAGCGTATCGATAACGCGTTGTCCCGTTACCATAGGCATACTCGGCGACAGCTTTTCTGCGTACGGTCTGCCTTTACGGACGGGCCATTTACGGAGCATACATACGTCCTTTTGCCCTTCTGCCGTCTGCAACGTCGCCACCGTTTCTTCTATCGTATACTCACCCTCGGAAATAGACAGCACTCTGCCGCCCATGCCGTTGGGCACGAGTATTCTGTGTACGACGATTTCCGTTTCCTGCACCGTACCCAGCGTATCCCCTTCCTGCACCGTATCGCCAACGGACACGCAGGGCTGGAAATGCCATTTCTTTTCACGGTCGAGATTGTTGACGGAAACGCCACGGGAAATACGGTCGCCATATTTAAAATACAGCGTCGTCAAGGGACGTTGAATACCGTCGAAAATACCCGTAATCAAGCCGGGCGCAAGCTCCGCAGAAAGCGGTTCGCCCGTGGAATATACGTCCTCGCCCGGGCCTAACCCCGACGTTTCTTCGTATACCTGAATAGACGCCTTGTCTCCCCTAAGCTCGATAATTTCACCTATCAAGCCTTTATCGGAAACACGCACGACGTCGTAAAGCTTTGCGTCCGCCATGCCTTCCGCTATAATCAAAGGTCCGGAAATTTTTACTGTCTTACCTGCCATTTATTTATCCTCACTATATCGTCAATCGTTGTGGAATAAGATATCCACGCCGAGCGCACGCTCCATTGCCATTTTTAATACTTCTATGCCGTAGCCCTCGCTATTCCCCGAAGGAATACTCACCACCACGGGATAAGGTTCTTCGTCAAAACGTTTCAAAAACTCCGTCAGAGGTTTTGCCAAGTCTTCTGTTAAAAATATCACCTGATATTCCTTGGCTATCTTTCTCAACGTTTCACGCGCTTTCTTTTCATCCTCGGCAGGAAACGTCGCTAACCCTGCCGCTTTAAACACCATAATCTCGTCGCCATTCCCGACGATTGCCATCTTACCCGTCATATCGCACCTCCGTCCTTACCATGCCCGAAGGCGATTTTTCACGTCGTGTTCGCTAAGCCCCGCTAAAAGACATACGAACACAATCCGCACGTTCGCGCTCTCCGCTCGGCGGCGGTATACGTAATATAAAAACGGCTCGCTCTTTTCTAATTCGTATTTACGCTCGGCGAAAAACGCCGTTTCGTAGCCGTCGCGAATTTTTTCCGCTTCCGTCGGTGGCAAGCCTTTTTCCTTTGCGGCATAGCATTTTTCCACGAACGCCTTATACGGCGTCTTGGCAAAAGCGTTCTCGGCTTTTTCCGTGTTCTCGTCAAAAAGCAGAGCTAAGCTTTTCTTGGAAACGCTGCCTACGGGCAGATATTTTTCCTCTGCCTCCTCCGCCGACGTCGCACGAAATGCAATCAATATATTCGTCATATCCGCTTTGGCTTGTAAGAGCTTTTTCAAATCCTTACGTTTTTTAGACAACGTCCAAAGATACTTATACAAAGCCCCTTCAAAAATCTCGCCTACTTTCGCGCCGTTTTCGTTTTCTTTGAGATATTCCGTCGCTTCTTCGCATGCCGCGCCAAGCGCCGCGTTTTGCTCTTTTATCGGCGCGAAATCACCGCTTGCTACGCACGCGGAAAGCGTTTCCACCAAAACAAGCCCTGCGGGCGACAACATACGCGTTGCGTCCGTTTGCAAATACGCCGCTTTTATCAACGCTTTTGCGTTATGAAAATCGCGCGGGGCGAGCAAATACGCCTTTTCGATTTCCGACGGCGCGTACTCGCGAATAAATTCGTCGAGCTTTGCCTCCTCCGCCGCAACGAGCTTTTCATAATCGTAGACGTCGGTCGCCGTTTCCGCGCCACCGCCAAAACCGCTTTCTAATAGCGCGCGAAAAGCCTCCTCTGCGCTAAGCTCGCAAAGGCGCGATATTTTCTCTTTTAAGAGATATTTTTCTCGCGTGGCAATCACGCCGTTCGTGTATCCTACGTCTAATGCCATGTTTTTCTCCAAAGATTATTTAAATAATTCTCTCGCTAAATCAGCCTGATTTTCTTCTCTATCCGCTTCGAGCAGCGCGCCGTACGAAAGGTCTTTATCCGATTTCTCGCCTTTAAGACGCATACCACCGTCAAGAGGCAACGATTCTGCCGCAATACGGAGATTTTTCGCCTTTATAATCGGCAACGCCGCCGCTTCCGTTTTATAGGCAAAATTTTCCGCGAAATAGATTTCGTCGCCGCTTTCTGCGTATTTTTCAAGCAACGTTCCCACCAATTTCAAAGCGTCCTCTTTACCAAGGCTCTGCAAACGACCAAGCGCCATTTTATACACCGAATCGATTACCTTACGCTTTTCACCTAACGTCAGCTTTGCGCTGTCTAATCTTGCCGCCGCGGCTCTCTTTTCCAGAATACTCTCACGCTGTGCTTTCACGTCCGCTTCCGTTTGGCGTCTGCCTGCTTCGGCGCACGCGGAAGCGTCGGCAAGAATCTTTGCCGCCTGCGTTTCCGCTTTTTCCACCGTCACCTGCGCCTCTGCGGCTGCGTCGGAAAGTATTCTTTCCACTACCTGTTGCGTTCCCATACTCTCGTCCTTAGATTTGACCTACGAGCATAATCGAGATAATCAAGCCCAAAATTGCGTAGAACTCGATCATACCGGGATAAACGATCAATTTACCCGACAAAGATTCCTGCTTGCCTACTGCGTAAATACAGTTTGCTGCCGATTTACCCTGAAAAATACCCGATACAAGACCGGAGATTGCCATAGGCAATACTGCGCCTACCATAGCCCAACCGAGCGCGGTGGGCATACCTTGCGTAATCGCGCCCGACGCGATAATACCGATGATGAAACCGTAAATACCCTGCGTTGCGGGAAGCAACACGAGGACCATGACTTTACCGAACTTTTTCGGCTCTTCGCTAAGAACGCCGGCCGCTGCCGTACTCGTCTTATAAAGACCGATACAAGAACCGATACCGCAAAGCAAAACGCAAAGCGCAATACCAATCATAGCAATAGTGTAACCCATAATAAAAATCCTCCGATTTTCTTTTTTTCTTCTTTAATTATATTTATATAAAAATTACTTATATAAAAACGACGATTTTAGATGACAGCCGTTTTTATTTTGACGTTGTTTGAGGCGTTTTTTCGCGAACGAGATAAACGTATTTTTGTTGAGAGCCGAGCGGCGTAAACAGCTCGCCCTCCCCCTCAAAGAATCTGCCGTAGAACTCTACGTATTGCAATCTTGCGTCGTGGATATACGCGCCGAGCAGGTTCATTACGAGATTGAAACCATGCCCGATGATTAACAGCACTACGCCGAGCGCTATCAATGCGATATTGCCGCTTAAAACGAATTGACCGCTATACGTTGCGATAATCTGCGCGATAACCGCGCCCGAGAGCATCAAGCCGTACAAACGTGCGTAGCTGAGGATATCCGAGGCGTAATTGATAACGCCGTACGCCGCGCCAAAACCCTTGGTGAATTTACCAAAGAATTTTTCCTTTCTACCCGCCGTCAGCATCGCAAGCAGCAGTGTTACCCCTGCCATAATCCCGCCGATTGTGCCAAGCAGAGGTACGTTCGCCTCGTCTACAAAGCCGACGATGGCAAGCCCTACGCCGACGGAGAACAACGCCCAAATCACGCCGTCGCAAATGCCGTCTACGATATTCCCTCTGCGCCATTCTTGTATCGCTTTGCAAAGATACCCGACGAACAGCTGGAACACGCCTATTACCATACTGATAATTAGTACGCTAGGCACGGAAATTCCCGCTATAGACCACATATCGTTTTGTGGATCGGGCATAATCGTATTTTCTTTTCCAAGCGCCGCAAAGCCGAAGAACGAATTGAACAGCGCACCCCAGAAAATAGCGAACAAGCCACCGACGGCAAACGCGCCTGCCAAACGGGACATTCCGCTCGGTTTTGCGCGGTTTTTCCACCATAAATAGCCGCCAACTGCCGCCATTAAAAGTCCGTAGCCTGCATCCCCGATAATAAAGCCCATAAAAAGGCTATAAAAGAAGGACATAATCGCGTTGGGGTCAAATTCACGATAATGCGGCGTGGAATAGGTGTTCGTAATCGATTCAAAATTCGATACCACGCTGTTATTCCTCAATAACGTAGGAGGTGTTTCCTCCTCCGTTGGCTCGGAAAACTCCATATACACCGCACCCGACACCGCGCGCAGTTCGTTTTGAACGATTTCTTCCGCGCCTTCGGGTACGTACGCCTGCAATAAAAACGTACGCTCGGTAGCGCGTAATTTATCCGATACTTTTTCTTTTTCCAAGGCGAACGAGAGGTGGTCGCAATACGTCTTTAAAGGCCGAATTTCCTCTTTCAACGCGTACATGCCTGCCTCATTTTGCTCTAACGCCGCCTGCAAGCAGCTTTCCTTTTCTTGCAGCTGACGGTAGATTTCAGCGCCCGTTTCCGTCCGTTCATAAGAGCAATCTACAAACCCGAACGCCGATAAAATAGAGTCCACTTCACTCGCCGCCGAGCGGTGGGCAACGACATGAAGCAGCAGCTCGTCCGTCGTCGTATTTATTATTTGATAGGCGCAAAGCTCTATTTCCGAAAGCGCCGTACAAAGTCCGTCTTTTACGGATATGGGCGCAACGCCTATCCTGCCTTTCGTGTGCAAGGTATCTTTAAAATCTGCAAACGGACGGTCGATAATCGAATATATCTTCGCCTGTTCCCGTTTTTTGGATATTTTGGACAGCTCGCCTTTGCACTCGTTCCGCTCGTCTACCAACGCGTTGATTTTTTTCACCAACCCGTCCATTTCATCTTTTTTGTCTTTTATGGAAATAAATTCACCGTAGGATACGTCAAAGCCGTCCTTTAACAGCTCGGATTTCTCCCCTTTCTCCTTTTGCGTTTGCTCCACTGACGAGCAAAGCGCCTCTAAGGCGGTTTCTACGGAAACAAAATATCCGTTGATATCGTCCGTATCCACCGTTGGAATCACGGTGTTTTCCGTATCCGCATGCGTCGTAACCTCTACCGCATTCGTGCGCTGTAACGCATCGAGAATAGCGTCCTTGTCATAGGACATCGCGATGAGGTTTAGCCTGCGCATTTTAACTATTGCCACCGGTTATCCTCCCCACGATTTTATTTACGGAAGTTTCCGAACCAGCCAATACTTTCGCGCAATACTCCCGCGCTTCGCGTTCTTTTGCATTGAGCGTCGCCGCATAGGCATTTTCCGCATCGCTATGCGCTGCTTTCAGCTGCGAATCACGATACGCCTTACATACCTCTAATGAAGATTGTTTCAGCCTTGCCGCCTGCGTTTCCGCATCGGAAAGGATATTCGCCGCGCGCTCGTTTGCCGCACGTTTCATCTCGGCAGCCTGTGCCTCCGCATCCGTGATTGATTTGATAATTTCTTCCGTCATCATTGCCTCTTTGACAAATTTTTTCGTCTTTTTTTACAATTTATTATGTGGATATTTCAGACTGTTTACGCATAAAATCGCCAAATTTCGCTTATATCCCTGCAATATACATTATATCACCAAACCTCTTTTTTGTCAATATCCATTTAGAAAATTTTTCCACTTCTTTTTTAATTCGACTTTTCCTCTTTACAATGAGCAAAAAGAAAACCTCAGCTGCTTGCGTGCAGCCGAGGTTTTTTCGGTGTGATTTTATAGTTTATTGCTGATCCATTTCCAACAAATCTTTATAGGTGTCCTTGAACAATTCCACACTCCTGTCGTTGTTGTACTTGTTCAATACAGAACTCTGTACTTCGGACGAGTGCGTCGTAGCCGTCGTCGACTTCAAAGATTCGTAGAAGAGATTGGAGAACGTACCTTCGATTTCTTTTTCAGCAGGGTTGTAGCCGCCGTATACGTCTTCTGCGTCGTATACGAAGGATACGTAGATGATATGCCAGCCATAGTCCGTGCCGCAAACAACGTACGTACCAACGCCTTTCTTAATAGCATACTGCGCTGCGTATTCAAATTCGGGAACGTAACTCGTCTTATAAGGCGATACAACGTAGCCCATATACGTGTTCAAGCAACCCGTATCCGTGCTGTATGCGAACATCAATTCGTTCACTGCGGAAAGCGCTGCATACGCGTCGTTCTTCACGCCGTTCTTTTCTGCATTGAAGAAGTCTGCTGCGTTCGTGTTAGAAAGCGTTACCGCGCCTTCATAATACATAAACTTGCTGTAATCCACTTTGCCATCTGCGGTGTAATATTCGCCGTCGTTGTACGCTGCAAGCTTTCCACCTTTTACGTTCGCGCCAGATACGTAGCCAACGTAGCTTTCCATTTCCGTCATGAATTCATCGATATCGAGCTTGTTTGCTTCAAACGTCCATTCGTGACCGTCTTTCGTAGCAACGCCGTTGTAAGGATACATACCTGCGTACTGTCTCAAAGCTTCGTACTGCTGCGTTTTCTTCATATTGTTTTCGAAGAAGAGATAGTTCGTTTCGTTGCCTGCAACGTTAGCGTTCTTATAATAGTCGCCCGTAGCTTCAAATGCTTTGTTTGCATGGTCGTGACCGTCAAACCAATCCTGACGAAGGTCTTTTGCCTTAACGTTTGCAAGGATGTTCTTACGCGCAAGGAAGAGGTCTTTTTCCGACAAACCCTTGTTCTTTGCTGCCGAATATTCCTGATTTTGGCTAGCAGAGAAAGGAAGCAAGATGTTGTAAACAAAGCCGTAACCTTCTTCGCCGTACAATACGAACGAATCGTCGGATACGCTACCGATTGCCGTTTCAAACGCCGATGCGTCTTCGTTGTACGAATCGCCCTGAGCGTTCTGCAATTCCGTATATTTATTCGATACGTATTCGTCGGTAAGACCAGCTACTGCCGATTCTTGAAGATCGTCGTAATATTTATTGATCAACGACTGACCTAAAACGTTTGCCAATTCAACGTAGTAATAATCGAGGTCGGTAACAACGGACGTATTTTCGTTGTCTTTAACGAGGTTGTAATCTTGCAAGTTTGCAAGGAACGCGTTGTACGCTTTCTTTCTCGTTGCCGTCGTCGAACCTTCAATCTTTTCGTACGTACCGCAATCGCTTTCGTTGTTGCGGCCCGTGTAGATATCATAATCAAGCGCGGGAACTTCGTCGTCCGTCTGAGGATAATAGTCCTCTTTCGCGGTGTCTACACCCGTAGGCGTCGTACGCTCGGAAGCGTGGTCGTGTTCTTCATCCGAAGCCGTTACGTAAGAGGTTTCGATAGAATCCAACGAACCGTTAATCGACTGTTTGAGGCTGTATTCCGCAAAGTTGTAATCGTCCATTTCTTCGCCGTTTTCGGTGAGGAAATATTTGAGCGTCAACACTTTCTTCATAAGCGCCTTTCTATCAGCGTCAGCGGATTCGTCGAGGTTTGCCTCTACGTACGCTTCACATTCGGAAATGTTCGCGCCGTTTTCTTCTGCCAAATAGTATGCCACAGCGTACTGTGTCATAATCTTCTGCTGTACAAGCGTCGTCATCAACATATTGAAGGTGTCTTCAGCCGAATAACCATAGCTCTGCATATACGTCATACCAACGCTAAGGAAATACGCAACCAACTCGCTCTTGTAAATATCTTTCGCCAACCAACCGTCGGAGATGAGCGCAGCCACGTCGTCTGCGTACTGACTGTACGTTTCGTCGTTTTCAAGGCTATCCGAAATGTCCACCGTAGCAACGATTTGATTGAGATCCTTTTCGCTGTCGGTCGTAATAAAGTTACATCCTGTGCTGCCGACGGTGAGAGCGAGCCCTAAGAGCAACGCCGCCGTCTTTTTAACTGTGTTTTTTGTGTTCATAAAATCGCTCCGATTTTTTATCCTGTCATTTTGCTATATTCGTACAAAGGACATTTCGCCCCTTATACTAATATACCACTTATCTATTATAACCGATTTTTTTATAAAGTGCAAACGTTTTTGCTTATAAACTTGCGAAAGTTGACGCAAATTTTAAAAATTTTGTCATTTCCGCCATCAATATCGTCGTTTCTTGTTTGCCAAAGAACTCTATCACGGGCGCTTCGGACATATTTAAACGCACCATTTCGTGAAATTTGTCCATCGCCGCCAAGATACGCTTGTCACCGATAGAATCCAACGAGGGAAATTCAAGCGAGCCAACGCCCTTGATAACGGTTATCTTTTTAACGTTGAATTTTGCCGCATAACTCTTCAACACGGCGATTACGAGCAGATTTTCCACCGCTCTTGGCAGTTGCCCGTACGTATCCCGTAAGGACGTATACACACGCTGATAATCGGCAACCGTCGAGATTTCCGCAATCTGTTTATACGAATCCAACCTGCCTGCGGACGATTCGATATATTTCTCGGAAATGTAGGCGTTCGCGCGGATATCCAGCTCTGCCACCGTTTGGCTTTCGCCCGTCAATTCCTCTTTCAACAGCTTTGAATACAGCTCGTACCCAACCCGATCCATATGCCCGTGTTGTTCCGCGCCGAGTATATTCCCTGCGCCGCGAATTTCCAAATCGCGCATAGCAAGCTTGTATCCCGAACCGAGTTCGGTAAATTCCATAATCGCCTTTAAACGCGCGGCGGCGTTCTCCGACATAACCTTTTCAGCCTTGTACGTGAAATATGCGTGCGCGAGCCGCGTTCCGCGCCCCACTCTGCCGCGGAGCTGATACAACTGCGAAATCCCAAGCCTATCGCTATCGACCACAATCAGCGTGTTTGCATTAGGCAAATCGATACCGTTTTCAATAATCGTCGTCGTGATGAGTACGTTGGATTTACCGCTGTAAAAATTGAGCACGGCGTTTTCGAGCGTGGTCTTTTCCATTCTGCCGTGCGCGACGGAAATAGTCGCCTCGGGCAATATTTGTTTGATTTTCGCCGCAAAGGTGAAAATACTCTCTACTTTATTATATAAAATAAACACCTGACCGTCACGGGACAGCTCTCGAATACACGCGTCGCGAATCAGCGTTTCCGTTTCTTCCACAACGTACGTTTGCACAGGCAAACGCTGGGAAGGCGGCGTTTGAATCGTCGAAATATCGCGAATCCCCGACAAGGACATATGCAACGTCCTAGGAATAGGCGTCGCTGTCATCGTAAGACAATCGATATCCTTACGCATATTCTTGATTTTCTCTTTATGCTCTACGCCAAAACGCTGTTCCTCGTCCAAGACAAGCAATCCAAGATTTTTAAATTTAACGTCGGCGGATAAAAGGCGGTGCGTACCCACGACAAGGTCGATAGTTCCGTCCTCCAAACCCTTTAAAATAGCCGTCTGTTCCTTGGGCGTATTAAACCGATTGAGCATAGCAACGCGCACGCCAAACGCCGAAAAACGCTCGCTTGCCGTGTTGTAATGCTGACTGCACAACACGGTACTAGGACACATCAAAGCCGCTTGTTTTCCAGCCAACGCGCACAGATAAATGGCGCGGAACGCCACTTCCGTTTTGCCAAAACCTACGTCGCCGCAAAGCAGACGATCCATCACCTTATCCGAACACATATCCGCCTTGATTTCCGCCACCGAACAAGCTTGGTCGGGCGTGAGTTCGTGGTGGAACGCATCCTCAAATTCCTGCATAAACACGGCGTTTTCAGGGAACGCGTAGCCCTTATTTTCCGCGCGCTCTGCGTATAATTTCTTTAAATCGAACGCCAGCGTTTTTAAAGACGCCTTAACGCGCGCCTTTACCCTTTCAAATTCCGCGCCGCCGATACGGCTGAGCGCAGGATTCGCCTCCCCGACGTATTTGGACAGTACGTCCATACTCTCCGCCGGTACGTAAAGCATATCCCCGTCTTTATAGGCAAGCGCGATATACTCTTTCGTGCCGTCCGTCGTTTCGATTTTTTTCATACCGACGGCTTTGCCGATACCGTGCGTTTCGTGTACGACGTAATCGCCCACCTCGGGCGCGGAGAACATATCGCCGCGTTTGCGACGGATACGCTTGGTATCGGGCGCTTTGGTATACAAATCCCCCGTACCAATTACCGCAAGCTTACACTCGTGCAAAACAAAGCCCTTATCCAAACGGTCGTCTATAATGCTGACGCCGTTAAAATCGGCAAGCGTATCAGGCAATTTCACCGTGGAAATATAGTCCTCGGAAAGCTGTTCGCTCATCTTGACGGAACGCGCGTTTTCGCCACAATACAGCATAACGCGATAGCCGCCGCGCAACCAGTTTCTTATATCGGTCAACAACGCCTGCACGCCGTTGAGATATTTCGTCGTCGGCGTTGCCGTAAAATTGTATATTTTAAGCGGTTGAAAAAAGAACGGATTGCCCGTGAACGTTTGAAAAACTGCCCGACGAATAAGAGATATTTTCTCTAAAAAATCTTCCTTATCTACGTACTGCCGCAGACTAAAATCAAAGGCTTCGCCGCCCGTTTGCAAACGGTGAAAACGTTCTTCGTGTTCTTTATAGAGCGCGTTGAATTTATCCCACAACGCTTTGCCCTCGTCGAAAATAACGACGGTATCTTTGGGCAACACCGAGAAAAAATCGGTGGAATTTTTAAGCAGGGGCAATAAAAACGCATTGCTTTGCGATTCGTCCGCTTGTAATTCGTCAGCAATATCACGGGCGCGGGTGTACGATTCGGACGTCTTAAATTTTTTCAGTCCGTTTTGCAACGCCGCGTGGATAATAGGACGGTCTTCCTCACACGCGTATACGTCGGTTGCGGAAAGAATCGTCGCCTCTTTCACGCCTGCCAAACGTTCCCCCGTCGTAATATCGTACGGCTTTATCTTCTCCACCGTATCCCCGAAAAAGTCGATACGAACGGGATTGTCGAGGTTGATAGGATAAATATCCAAAATATCGCCACGGAGCGCGAATACGCCCTTGGTTTCCACCTCAAAAGCGCGCGTATACCCCATCTGCGTCAGTTGCGCGGGAATAGACGAAAAATCGTATTCCTCTTCTTCTTTTAAAACGAGCGCAGGCAATTTTTTAGGGAATAATTGTATCAGCGCGTCAATCTCTGCCGTCACGACGTCACAGCCGTTTTGCAATGCATACACGCCGTTCAAACGTCTAAACAGCGAGTCCTTGGAAAGAGCTTTCCGATAGAGCAACACTTCATCTTTCGCCGCCAGCACTTCCGTGCGCTTTCCCGAAAGCGCCGCGATATTATCCGCCGCTTTTTTTGCGGAAATCCCGTCCGCCGTTACGTACACGACGGGATAGGGTGTCATACCCGCCAAAAGGTATTTCAAAGGCTCGGAAACGCCGAAAACCGCCGTGGGCGTACCCCGGCGGATGTCTTCTGCGTAGGAAAGATACTCTTCCCCTATTTCTTTAAAATCGAAAAAATTACGTTTCATTTTTTCGTCCTTTTACCCCTTTTTAGCGGTGTTGTAACGTTTTTAGCCGTTTAGTTATATTTGCACATCACCTTTTCAATGTCCAAACCCTTGGCAAACTCCGCCGCCGCTTCGCCTGCCTTATGACAAGCGGAGGCAAACAGCTCGTAATCCTCTTTCTTCACCTCGGCGAGCACGTAATTGATAATGGGAATATTTACTTCCTCGTCACGAATACCGATACGGATACGGGCAAAATCTTTCAAGCCCGTTTCCCCGATAATGCTACGCATCCCGTTATGCGTGCCTGCGCTACCGTTGGCGCGGATACGCACCTTGCCCTTAGGCAAATCGTAATCGTCGTAAATTACCAAAAGATTCTCCTGCGTTATCTTATATTTGGACATAAGCTGTTTTACTGCTCTGCCCGAATTGTTCATATACGTCAGAGGACGGGCGATAATGATTTTCTCGCCGCCTGCGTACGCCTCGGCTATCATGGCTTCGCATTCTTTTTTCTTGAATTTTGCGCCTAAGATTTCCGCTACGTCGCCCACTGCGATATAGCCCATATTATGAAAGGTCTTTTCGTATTGTTTGTCTGGATTACCCAGCCCCACGATAAGATACATATTCTTTTTCCTTATATGTTTTTTGACGCGAAAAGCCACCGCAATCCGCGGCGGCCTTTTTTCGCTTTCGTTTTTTTGTAATGATTAGTCGTACAGCTTGGACATAGGCTTGTCGAGGTATACGTTCTCGATTGCAGCCGCAAAAATATCCGCTACCGACAGCACCTCGAATTTATCCGAGTGCTTTTCTTCGGGAAGATGAATCGTATCGAGCATTACAAGCTTGGTAATAGCCGAGTTGTTCAATCTCTCGATTGCAGGGCCACTAAGTACTGCGTGCGTACAGCCTGCGTAGATTTCCGTTGCGCCTGCGTCTTTGATAGCCTGCGCGCCTTGGCACAACGTACCTGCCGTATCGATCATATCGTCGATCATAAGACATCTCTTACCGTCAACGTCACCGATAATGCTCATAACTTCCATAACGTTTGCCTTGGGACGGCGCTTATCGATAATCGCAAGAGGCACGCCGAATTTTTCAGCGAC
This sequence comes from Clostridia bacterium, assembly GCA_017507005.1. Classification (GTDB taxonomy): domain Bacteria; phylum Bacillota; class Clostridia; order Christensenellales; family Borkfalkiaceae; genus Scatosoma. The sequence continues at coordinate 60,722 of JAFWBT010000029.1, forward strand.
CTTTCTCGAACGCTTTACGCTACCGAGGTCGGGCGCAACGACAACGTCGATATTGCCCTGTTTTGCGAAATGATTATACAGCGTAGGGCCACCGAGCAGGTTGTCTACGGGAATATCAAAGAAACCTTGAATTTGTTCAGCGTGAAGATCCATCGTCAAAACGCGGTCTGCGCCAGCTTCCGTCAAAAGGTTAGCCACAAGCTTTGCCGTGATGGGATCGCGCGAACGAGCCTTTCTGTCCTGACGAGCATAGCCAAAATACGGCACAACTGCCGTGATACGACCAGCCGACGCGCGCTTTGCCGCGTCAATCATAATGAGAAGCTCCATCAGATTATCGTTTACAGGCGAACAGGTAGACTGAATAATAAACACGTCTCTACCGCGGACCGTTTCCGCAATGTGGACGTTGATTTCGCCATCGGAGAACGTGCTGACCTCGATTTCACCCAGCTCGGTATTGAGCTTTTTAGCGATCGCTTGCGCCAGCTCGCGATTGGAGTTACCGGAAAACAACTTGATTTCATTACCGTGAGTTATCATGTGTAACCATCCTTATTTTTTTATCCGTTTTCGTTTTGCTTTTCCGCAACCGTACGGACTTTTTTCCATTGTAGTAGTTCTCATCGAAACGCTATTATCGTTCGTTTTTTCTCCCCTACGCTCGTAAAATATCCTCTTACGCGCTTATCAATATTATAATACCCTTTTATAAAAATTAAGTCAACTAAATGAACCCTATTTTTCCATTTTCTTTTAAGAGAAAATTTATTCGTTCTCCCCTTTCTCGCTCTCGGCGGTTTCCATTTCGCCTTGCGCTAACGTTTCCAGTTCCCGTTTTTTGCGTTCTTTTTCCTCTTTTTGTTTTTGGCGCATAGAGGTAAAAAACTCCGTCAACAGCCCCGAACACTCCTCTTCCAACACCCCGCCGACAACCGTCGTTTTGTGGTTTAAAAGGTTGGCATCGGCAAGCTCTGCCGTGAGCGATCTGCCCTTTTGCTCATATGCGCCGAAAAAGATTTTATCCACACGCGCGTTCAGGCTTGCGCCCATACACATAGGGCAAGGCTCTAACGTCACGTACAGCTCGCACCCCTCGGGCAACCGCCACGAGTGGAATTTTTTACAAGCCCTATCAATCACCATCATTTCCGCGTGCGCCGACGCAAGCTGTAATTTTGCGCGACGGTTGTAGCCGCGCGACACCACTTTGTCCTCAAAAACGACGACTGCGCCGATAGGCACTTCCCCCTCGGATAAGCCTTTTTTCGCTGAACGTATCGCCGCGCGCATAAATTTTTCTTCTCTCGTTAATCTTTTCATAGTCTATTTTCAATCTCTCCCGACAAAACGTACAAGGCGTTGAGATTATGCGCTAAAACGTTTTGCCAACCGTCCTTACTTACAATAGGATGGGAAAAACGTTCTGCGCCTGCCTCTATCGTAAACGCAGGGATTGCCCATTTTTTAATACACCAATCTTTATAGCCGCCGACACTGCCCTTGGCTTGCGCCAACGAATACCCCGTCGCCCGCGCTAGCGATTCCGCTAGCCGTCTATCCCGTTCAAGCGCAGCTGGCGATTGATGAAACTGCCAATAAATCTCCTCGCCCTTGGTATGATAGCTCACCGTATAATCGGGGCGAATTTGTTCGGTAAATTCTTTCAAAGCCAACGCTTCTAGCTCGGAAAACGGCTCGTTACCGATATAATTTTCCGCGCCTGCAAAACGCACGTTTTTTACGCCGTTTCCCCAATCCGCGTCAAAATTGACGTTAAGATCGACACCTCGTCCGTTTGCTTTCCACAGCGAAAACGGCTTGTCTTTATGAATACTCTTTAAGAACGCCGCCGCCCGTTCGTCCGTTACGCTGTCCAGACCTTTTTCCGAGAGCAACGCCCCGTCGGGATTGACGAGCGGTACAAACCAACAGCTGCCTTTTTTTATACCCTTTTTATACTGTTCTATCGCCAGCCGAGCCGTAATAAATTCTCTGCCGTGTATGGCGTACTGCGCTATCCCTACGGGCGCTCCGTCGCCCACTTTAACAGCGAACAGCTTGCGCCCAAACAGGCTGTTGCCAATAATTCTTTTTTCTGCGTTTACTCCGTCGTAAAAATCTGCAATTCTTTTATAAATATCCACGCCATAGTATACGCTTTTTCGCCGTATTTTTGTCCACCGCTACGATAATTTTATTTATGATAGGTCGCCCCTGCGTTTATCATAAAAGCGCGATACACCTGCTCGGCTAAAATCACGCGCATCAATTGATGCGGAAAAGTCATATCCGAAAAGGATAGACGATAATCCGCCGTATTTTTCACTCTATCCGCAAGTCCGCAAGACGAGCCGATAACGAACGTAACGTCCTTGCCCTCGTCCGTCAAGCGTTGCAATTTCACCGCGAGCTTTTCACTGGATAATTTTTCGCCCTCTACGGCAAGCGCGATAACGTAGCCTTTTACGTTCCGTAAAATATCGTCCGCTTCCGCCTCGGGATTTGCACCCTCGGGCAGTTCTTTAATCTCCACCTTGGCAAAGCGTGACAAGCGTTTGACGTATTCCGCCACCGCCTCGCGATAAAAGCTTTCTTTAATTTTCCCAACGACTACGAAATAGATTTTTTGCATACGTTAAAACCCTGAAATTAAATTCGTGCACCACGTCAAGACGCACAAAATAATACCGACAGCCGCGGCGAAAAAGAAATTTTTGCGCCCTGCTTTGCGTTCCGATTCCTCTTTCATAGGCGCGAGCGTGTTCTTTTCAAAAAAGATAAGATACACGAGCGCGAGCGCAAGACACACCGCCGATATAGCGAACACAATCCACGTAGCAACGCCCGTAATGGCAACGCCGCACGCCTCGAAAATAACGATAACGGCGTTATTGATAAAGTGGGAAACCATCGTAGGCAACACGCTACCCGAACGAATCGCCATCAGCGCAAACGCCGCGCCACAGCAAAACTGATACACCGTTTGTTCGGGACTACGATGATACAGCGCGAATAACGCACCGCTTAACAGTATCGCGCCCGTCGTACCAAAACAGCGCATACCTTTTAAGAGCAGACCTCTAAACACCGTTTCTTCCAACACGGCAGGCAACAACGCCACCACCAGCAACACGCCGACGATTTTTATGCCGTCCGTCGAGGGAATAGATACCGCCTGTATTTTATATCCCAAACGCTGTAACAGCTGTAAAAACCAAGTGTTTACCTGCGAAAGACTAAGTAAACCGATTTGCAATACTACGGCGATTACAAAATATTTCCAATGACATTTTTGCGCGCGTATGAGCGGCTGTATCCGTTCTTTTTTCTGCCAACGATATTCGAGTATCGCTAGCAAAAAAGCTACCTGCGGCAACAAAAAGGACAAATACAAATACCAATCCTTTTTCATTTCCGCCGCCGTGAAATTTTTTTGCGATAATACGATTACGCTGAATATTAGGCTGATGATTTCCATAAACAACAGCGAGGCGGTGTATACGCCGCCCGAACGCTTTGCAGGCGTCGGCTCGCCCAACAGCCCGAATAATACCCCTCTCGTTCGTATCGTTTTTTCTTGTTTTTGCTCGTTCTTTTTCATAGTTTCTATTATAGCAGATTTTTTCACGTTTGCAAACAAAAAAACGCGCCGATAGAGAAATTTCCCTCGGCGTTCTGTTTTTTATGGTTTCACGTTTAACCGCTCAATTTTTCACGAAATTCTTTGATGATGCGATTTTCTATTCTCGACACTTGTACTTGGCTCACTCCTATTTTTTCCGCCACCTCACTCTGCGTCATATCCCGAAAATAACGGAGCACGATTATTTTTTTATCGCGTTCGGAAAGGTCGTCAATCGCGCCGCGCAGTAGCATTCTATCTAGCCAATCCTCTTGATCGTCGGCGGCGGGTAACGTTTCTATCAACTCCCGTTCTTTCCCGTCCTTACGATCCGCACTGCCGTATAAGGACAGCGGCATTTTCGACGAACCCATCACGAACACAGTTTCCGCCTCGTCCATACCGAATTTTTTAGCAATTTCACTAATTGCAGGCTGTACGCCGCGCTCTATCGTATACGCCTCGATAAACGCGTTCATCTCCTTTGCCGTCTGTTTCATAGCGCGCGATACCTTCACCGAACCGTCGTCACGCATAAAACGTTTTATCTCCCCTGCTATCATGGGCACGGCATACGTTGAAAATTTTACACCAAAACTCTCGTCAAAGCCTGCGATTGCTTTCAAAAAACCCATACAGGCGATTTGGAAAAGATCGTCGTAATCGACACCTTTGCCTAAATATCGTTTGACGATACATTTTACGAGCGATACGTTGTGCTCTATCAACGCCTCTTTCGCCTGCGTATCCCCTTCCTTAGAGCGGCGTACGTATTCGATTGTCAGTCTTTCATCAAGCATCTAACCTTTCCTTTATCTCCGCGCGGTCTGCGCCGATTTTTTTGATTAAGACCACCGTCGTGCCTTTGCCTTTTTCACTCTGCACGGAAAACTCGTTCATAAACGTTTGCATTATGGTAAAGCCCATGCCCGAACGTTCGTCGCCGGAAAGCGTTGTAAAAAAAGGCAACACCGCCTTGTCCACGTCCTCTATGCCACAGCCGAAATCGGTAATCTTTATATGTAAAAGTCCTGCGCCGTCCTCACTGTTTTTTTCTGCCGTGCACTCGATTAAAATTTTATCCGCATCCGTTCTATTCTTGCGTTCGTACGCGTGCACGATACTGTTCGTCACCGCCTCACTCACCGCCGTTTTGATGTCGGACAAATCGCTTAAAGACGGGTTTAAGGACAACGCAAAAGCCGCTACCGCGCTACGCGCAAAACCTTCGTTGACGGACAACGCCGCGAGTTCGAGTTTCATATAATTCGTCATTTTTATTCTCCTTTAATTAAATCTTTTGCATTAGGGTATATACGCCGCTCATAGACAATATTTTATCGGTGGCAGGCGAGGGGTTGGCTATGTATACGGGCACGCCAAAGCGTTGAAATTTTTTATATCTGCCTATTAAAAAACCTATCCCCGTGGAATCCATAAAAGTAACGTTGCGAAGATCGACCACCGCCCTTTCGCACGTCGTTGCGTATTCGTCCACCAGCCTATCCGCCTCACGACGGGTGACTACGGCGCTATGCTCGTCTATCTCACCGCTTAGTTGAAGATATACGGTCTTTTCTAAAAATTTGGCGTAAATGTGCATTTTCGTCCTCCAAAAACGGTATGGCAATATTGTAATAAAACCGCCGTCGTTGGATTTTGAAAAAAATCGTTGAAAAAAAATTGTTTTTGTCGAAAAATTTTTTCGTTTTTTTGCGAAAAAATACTTGACTTTTATTTCCAAATCGTTTATTATAGACAAGCGTTGTGTGATGACTTTTACGTCGAAAGCAAAACGGGCCTTTAGCTCAGTGGTTAGAGCTGCCGGCTCATAACCGGTTGGTCCGCGGTTCGAATCCGTGAAGGCCCACCAAACAAATTTTATAAAATGGCCCAATAGCTCAGTTGGTTAGAGCGCCAGCCTGTCACGCTGGAGGTCGACGGTTCGAGCCCGTTTTGGGTCGCCAGATTTGCCCTTGGTAACGAGGGCAATCTTTATGCCTTGGTAGCTCAGTTGGTAGAGCAGCAGACTGAAAATCTGCCTGTCGGTGGTTCGATTCCGCCCCAAGGCACCACAAATCGTGG
>JAFWBT010000004.1 GCA_017507005.1 Clostridia bacterium
ACGTCCTTGCGGTCAAGGCAAGATTACTGGTATCACCGAAGCGTAAAAACTTTGGCTTGAACGGCTTGTAAGTAGCAACGTCTACTTTACCGTCGGGGTTGAGTAGGTTGTTTTCACGGAACATCGTTTCGAGATCTTTCTCCGTTGCACCGTCGAATACGGGCGTAGCGATCTTCCAGCCGAGCTGTTTACATACGTAGCCAAGGTGCACTTCGAGTACCTGACCGATGTTCATACGCGAAGGAACGCCCAACGGGTTGAGCAAAATCTGCAAAGGCGTACCGTCTGCAAGGAAAGGCATATCCGCCTGCGACAATACACGCGAAATGACACCCTTATTACCGTGACGACCTGCCATCTTATCGCCGACCTGAATCTTACGCTTTTGCGCAATGTATACGCGAACAAGTTTGTTTACGCCAGGTTCAAGCTCGTCTTTGTTCTCTCTCGTGAACACCTTAACGTCTACAACGACACCGCCTTCACCGTGAGGAACTTTCAAAGACGTATCACGCACTTCTCTCGATTTTTCACCGAAGATAGCGCGAAGGAGTCTTTCTTCGGGCGTGAGTTCTGCTTCGCCCTTAGGGGAAACCTTACCGACGAGAATATCGCCGCTCTGGATTTCCGCACCGATACGGATAATACCGTCTTCGTCCAAATCTTTCAAAGCGTCGTCGCCCACGTTGGGGATATCGCGCGTGATTTCTTCAGGACCGAGCTTGGTATCTCTCGCTTCCGTTTCGTATTCTTCGATATGGATGGACGTGAACACGTCGTCCTGCACCAATTTTTCGGAGAGCAGGATTGCGTCCTCGTAATTGTAGCCTTCCCATTCCATATAACCGATGAGAATATTTTTACCGAGGGCAAGTTCACCGTTGTTGGTCGAAGGACCGTCGGCGATAATTTCGCCCTTGAACACTCTGTCGCCCGTCGCAACGATAGGACGCTGATTCAAACACGTACCTGCGTTGGAACGTTCAAACTTCTTCAAAGGATATTCGGCAATCGTGCCGTCGTCCTCTTTAATCTTAATCATATTGGACGCGCAAGATACAACGACACCCGCTTCTCTTGCCGTAACGATAACGCCCGAATATTTTGCAATCGAGCTTTCAATACCCGTCGCAACGATAGCCGATTCCGTCTTCAAAAGAGGAACTGCCTGACGTTGCATGTTCGAGCCCATGAGGGCACGGTTGGTATCGTCGTTTTCAAGGAAAGGAATCAGCGCAGCAGCAACGGAAACGAGCTGCTTGGGCGAAACGTCCATATAGTCCATTTTTTCACGAGGCATTTCCGTGATATCGTTCTGATGACGGCAGCCTACGCGTTCGTTGATGAAATGTCCCTCTGCGTCCAAAGGTTCGTTTGCCTGTGCAACGATATACTTATCTTCTTCGTCTGCGGTGAGATAGTCCACGTGTTCGGTTACGATACCCGTTTCCTTGTCCACACGACGGTACGGGCTCATAATAAAGCCGTACTCGTTCACTTTCGCAAACGTAGCAAGCGACGTGATAAGACCGATGTTCTGACCTTCCGGCGTTTCGATAGGACACATACGACCATAGTGCGTATGGTGAATATCTCGAACTTCAAAGGTAGCACGGTCTCTGTTCAAACCGCCAGGACCAAGCGCGGAGAGCTTACGCTTGTGCGTCAATTCCGCGATAGGGTTGGTCTGATCCATGAACTGCGACAGCTGCGAAGAGCCGAAGAATTCACGAATAACAGCGGATACGGGACGAATATTGATAAGAGCGGACGGCGTAATTTCCATAGGATCTTGCGTCGCCATTCTTTCTTTGATAAGTCTTTCCAAACGCGCAATACCTACGCGGAGTTGGTTTTGGAGCAATTCCCCTACCGAGCGTACACGACGGTTGCCGAGGTGGTCGATATTATCAATCGTACCGATACCATACTTCAAATCGAGGTTGGTGGAAATGGACGCAACGATATCGTCAACCGTGATATGCTTGTGGCAAAGTTTGTCGATAAGGGGGCGCATTTCCTTCTTCTGTTCCTTCGTGGGAACGGGATGCTCGCTATTCATAATTTCGTGGAAGAGCTTACAAGCCGCTACGAACTTCAAGCGGTTGTCCTTTCTCTTTTCACGATTCTTCTTTTCTTCGGGCTTTTCGTCCGGTTCTTCTGCCTTTTCGCTCGTGTAGTACAAAGCGTTGATGTCATCAACGTACTTCGCCGCAACTTCTTCGATAGAAAGGCTAGCGCACTCGTCTGCAATCAGCTTGGAGAAACGGTAGTTGGGATAGTATACCGTAGGCAAGAGACCGAAATCTTTCGCTCTTACCTGTACGGGCACGTCGGAAATCGCCGAGAAATCTACCGTGTTGTTCGCGATGATCTTGTGGCGGATTTCACCGTCTTCCGCATCGTCTACGAGCACGTAAATCTCGTTGATACCGCAGTTTTGAATTTCTTTCGCCTGTACTTCGGAAATCTTTTCCCCTGCCTGTGCGATTACTTCGCCCGTTTCGGGGTTGATAACAGCGTCAGCTACCCTGCAACCGGGCAAACGGTACGCAAGGTTGAGCTTTTTATTATACTTATATCTGCCCACCTTCGCAATGTCGTAACGGCGAGGATCGAAGAACAGATTGAAAAGGTGCGCTCTTACGGAATCTTCCGTAGGCGCTTCGCCGGGACGCAAACGACGGTACAGCTCGTACAAGCCGTCTGATTCGCTCTTTGCGGTGTCTTTTGCAAGCGTAGCCGCAATAATCTTATCGCCGGGGAACAGGTCTTCAATCGCGCGGTTCGAGCCAAAGCCGAGCGCACGCAAAAGCACCGTGATACACAGCTTCTTCTTTCTGTCCACACGAACGTAGAGCGCGTCCTGCGCGTCCTGTTCGAGTTCGAGCCATGCGCCACGGTTGGGCATAACGGTGGTTGCGAACATTTCCTTACCCGTCTTGTCCTTGCTCGACGAATTGTAAACGCCGGGCGAACGAACGAGCTGGGAAACGATAACACGTTCCGCACCGTTGATGATGAACGCGCCGTTCTCCGTCATCAAAGGCATATCGCCCATGAAGACTTCCTGATCGAGCACTTCGTTCTTCACCTTGTTGACAAGACGTACCTTTACACGCAAAGGCAGCGCGTACGTAGCGTCACGCGTACGACATTCTTTTTCGTCGTACTTGGGTTTATCGCCAAATCTGTGCTCTAAGAAATAGAGCTCAAAATGGTCGGAGTAGTCGGTAATCGGGGAGAAGTCCTCGAATACCTCGCTAATGCCGTCTTCAATGAAGGCATTGTAGCTGTCTTTCTGGATTTCGACAAGATCGGGAATATCAATAACTTCGTTGATGTTTCCAAACTTTCTACGTTCGGTTTTGCCGTACTTTTGAATAGGTAAATCCATTTGGTTCGTTTTGCTCCTTAAGATTTTTTTCAGGCGATCTACCGAGTATATCTTTTCATCGATAAAAATCGAAAATTTTGTCTTGTTTTGAAAAATGTTATATCCTACGCTTTACTTTTGCGTCCTTTTGCGATATAATAATATATATGGAAAAGGTTTTTTACCGTTTTACCACGATTTTTGCGGTTTTTTCAGGGAATTTTTCCCTCAAAATGCCTCCGTGGAGCGGCATTACGCCATGATAAGCATAATGATACATTATCTAATTATATCCAACGTTTTGAAAGATGTCAAGCGTTTTTCAAAGTCAAAATAAAAATCTTTTAATTTTTTTGCAACGTTCCGTTGCATCGAGCCTTTCTATCTTTCTATATAGCTTGGATAGTAGCTTATATGTCATTGCGAGGCAACGTTCCGTTGCATCGAGATTTTCTATCTTTCGTGGGTGGATTGTTGTCATTGCGAGCGAAGCGAAGCAATCTCGTATAAATAACAGCCTTAATTTTTGTCGAAAGACAAAAACTTCACCGCGACGAACGTCGCAATTTCACTCGTGAAATGAACTTCACTTTTATCCATAGGATAAAAATTTCACCAAAAATAGGAGCAACTATGAGAATCGACAAATTTTTAAAAGTTTCCCGTATCTTAAAACGCCGCACCGTAGCGCAAGAGGCTTGCGGTGAGGACAAGGTGCTTGTCAACAGCAAAGCCGCAAAGCCCTCCACCGCCGTAAAAATCGGTGACGTGGTGGAAGTGTTATATTCCACGGGCAGCTTAAAAATCCGCGTCGTCAACATCAAAGAAACGGTAAAAAAAGAAGAGGCGCAGTCTCTTTACGAGGTGATTGTATGAACTATTCTATCGGTGTGATTATCTGCGCGGCAGGCAAAGGCACGCGCGCTGGGTTTGAAAAAAATAAACTTCTCGTCCCCTATCAAGGCAAAACGGTGTTAGAGCGCACCCTTTCCGCCTTTGATTTTCCTACGATTTCGGAGATAATCGTCACGGCGTCCAAGGAAGATTTCGACGAGATTTCCGCTATCCTTTCCCCTTATAAAAACGCAAAAACCGTCCTCGGCGGCGACACGCGCACGCAGTCGGTATTCAACGCTTTAAAAGCGGCGACGACGGAAATCGTACTCGTCCACGACGGCGCGCGTCCGTTCGTGACACGTGAGGTGATTGAGGGCTGTATTCACAGCGTACTAACGAAAGGCAGTGGCGTATGCGCTATCCCCTGCGCGGATACCGTGGCAATGATAAAAGACGGCAAAATCCGCTGTGTGCCACCGCGCGACGAACTGCGGCAAATCCAAACGCCGCAGGGTTTTTTCCGCGAAAATCTGCTGTATGCCTACGAACGGGCTTTGGAGAACGATAACGCCGTTTATACGGACGATTCTTCGGTGTTCGCGGCGTATTGCGGTACACCTGCAATTTGCGACGGCGCGCGCGAGAACGTAAAAATGACGTACGCGGAAGATTTTATCGACCAAGCGGCGCGTTGCGGCTACGGCATTGATACGCACGCTTTTGGTAAACCGCAGGACTATATCGTGCTGGCAGGCGTAAAAATCCCCTCGGACAGCGGACTGATTGCGCACAGCGACGGCGACGTACTCACGCACGCGTTGATGGACGCGCTGCTCTCGGCGGCAGGCTTGAAAGACATCGGGCATTATTTCCCCGATACGGACGAAAAATGGCGGGACGCGGATTCGATGAAAATGCTGTCTTGCGTTATGGAAATCCTTAGCGAGCAAGGCTATGCCGTCAAGAACGTATCCATTGCGATACAAGCGGAAAAACCTCGTCTTGCTAAATATATCGACGAAATGAAAAACAAGCTTTCCAGCGCACTCCGTCTGGACCCGACAGCTATCGGGCTGGGCGCAGGCACGAACGAAGGGCTTGGCTACGTTGGCGAGGGCAAAGGCATTACCGTACACGCGTACGTATTATTAAAGGAAGTGAATTGAAAGTTCTGCTTTCGTGAATCCTCGCTTTCGCTCCGTGCATTGAAAATTTTGTTTTCGTGAATTGACGGCTTTGCCGTCAGTATCCATATTCCCACAACGCAAGGCATAGCCTTGCAATGCACTTTTCACCCCCTCACTCAAAAGGAGAACACACATGGCAACCAAACAAAAAGCGCCTACGACGCAATTCGTATGCACAACGTGCGGCTACGCCGCGCCTAAGTGGCTGGGTAAATGTCCCGATTGTGGAAATTTTAATACCTTGCAGGAAGAAATCGTCCGCGTTGCAGAACCGCAAAAAATAGAAAACCGACGGGGCATGTACGAGATGAAGACTCGCGCGATCCCCCTTTCCAAAATCGGATACGAGAAATTTGACCGTGTAAAAAGCGGCATAGCCGAATTTGACACGGTGCTGGGCGGCGGCATTGTACGCGGCTCGCTCGTCCTGCTCGGCGGCGATCCCGGCATCGGGAAATCCACCCTCTTAACGCAGGTAGCGGCGCACCTCGCCCAAACGCACCCCACCCTTTACGTTTCCGCCGAAGAAAGCTGTTCGCAGGTAAAAATGCGTTGCGAACGGTTGGGCTTAAATTCTGACAATCTGCTCCTGCTCAACGAAACGTGTTTAGAGGATATCGAGGCGAATCTTGGCGAGAGCAAATTCGTTATTATCGACTCCGTGCAGGCTATCTACACGGAAAGTATGTCCTCGGCGGCAGGCTCGGTGGGACAAGTGCGCGAATGCGCGGCGAAACTGATGCGTATTGCCAAATCGCAAAATATCACCTTTTTCATTATCGGGCACGTCACCAAGGAAGGCGCGTTAGCAGGGCCAAAAGTTCTTGAACATATTATGGATACCGTGCTGTATTTCGAGGGGCAACAAGAGGACAATTTCAAGCTCCTCCGCGCCGTAAAAAATCGTTTTGGCTCCGCCCAAGAGGTGGGCGTGTTCGAGATGACGGACGTCGGCATTAAGAGCGTTACTAACTATGCCGAACTGTTCCTTTCCGAAACGCGCGGGCTTGCGGCAGGCTCTGCCATCACCCCCTCGGAGAGCGGCAATCGCTGTATGAACGTCGAGATACAAACGCTCATTTCCAAAACCGCATACGGTCAGCCACGCCGCATGAGCCTTGGCGTGGATTATAACAAGCTGGTGGTGCTGATTGCCGTCTTGGAAAAGCGTTGCAGTATCCCCTTTTTCTCCTCGGACGTGTACGTGAACGCTATGGGCGGCATCAAACTGGACGAGCCGTCCGTCGACCTTGCAATATGCGCGGCGCTCGCCTCCGCGGCAAACGACGTGCCTATCGATAAATACACCGCCGTTTTTGGCGAAGTGGGTTTAACGGGCGAGGTTCGCCCCGTCACCTACGCCGACAAGCGTGTAAACGAGTGCATTAAAACGGGCTTTAAACGGGTGTTATTGCCTGCAAAAAATATGAAATCGTGCGAGAAATACAAGGACAAAATCGAGCTTGTTCCCGTACAATACGTCGGGCAAATGATAAAGGCGTTAGCCCTGCGCCCCAACCCCTAAACGCACGCTAAACACCTTAAAGCAACCTTTAAACAAACAGCATGAAAGAACGCCCTGCGTAAATTACGCAAGGCGTTTTCTTAATTTATCCGTTATTTTTTCGTAATCGATTACGAATTTAACTCTTTCATTTTCGCGAAATATTTTTTGTAATGGGAGCGGTTTGCGAAATAATCCTCTTCAAAGATAAAATCGCAATACCGTATCTTTTCCACGAGCGCCGTCGCGTCCCGCTTGAACGATTCCATCGCAGCGAACGTTACCAGCTCGTCGTTGCGATAGAGAATACTGTTTACACTGCGCCCGATAATGCCCTTACGCAGGAAATAATCGTACGCGCGCGAATACAGCACCGATTCCTTTTGCGAGAACAACGAATTGCCGAAATATACGTTGGAGAAATATTTAATCCCCAACAAATCGAGCAAAGTCGGCACGATATCCGCCGTGCAGGCAAACTTGTTGATGACCTCGTGTTCAAGATTCTGGTCGTAAATCATCAAAGGCACACGGTAAAGGTCGGTGAAACAGTTTTCCGTTTCGTAGCCGTGAATATCCTTTACGTAGTTACTCAAATCGTGATAGTAGGTGTTATGGTCGCCGTATAAAACAATCGTCGTATTATCCAGCAATCCTTTCTTTTCCAAGTCCTCCATCATACAGCCGAGCGCCCTATCGAAATTGATAACCGTCGATACGTAATGCCACAGCAGTTCTTCTTCCTCCGTCGCTTCCTCCGTCAAAGGATATATCGCCGAAAGACGTTCCTGTTCTAATGCAAGGTTTTCACGCTCGTAATATACGCCGTGCATCGTAATCGTCGTGATAAACGTATAAAAACGCTTGTCCGTAGGGAACATCAAATCCTTACACGTATTTATCATTTCATAGTCGAGATTTCTCGTGCCGCTCACCATAGAATTGACAAAGGTCTGCTCCCCGCCGTTTGCCACCGACGCCTGCGACATCTTTTCCATATCGTACATATCCGTCAAGCTCTCAAAACCAAAGCTATCGTGCACTTGTTTACGATTGTAAAAGGTCTTAAAGCCGTTGTGGAAAGAACGGGCTTGAATATTCGCATCCTCCAATTCTTTCAAAAGAATAGGCATAGTTTGCGGCATCACGTTTTCGTCATAGTTATAGTTGACGTACGAATCGGTGGGATAACAGCCCATAATGCTCAGCGTTTCGGCAATGTCCGTCTTTTCACGAGAATGGAAGTTGTTGCCAACAACGCTGGAATTATAAAATTTCGTAAGGTTGGGGAAAAGCTCAGCGAGCTGTTCTTCCTCGATAGGCAAACGGTTGAACGCAATCTCGTCTGCGATAAAGGAAAACCACTCGAACGATTCCACCAACACCACGACGACGTTGTTGCCTTTCGACACACCGAAATGCTGCGTCGGCTTCGATTCTTCCGCATAAATAAAGTTTTCCACCTGCTCCGAGCTCATATTTTGACGTTTTTTAAACACCGTTGCGTTAGCGAGTTCGTTGACGAAATTCCCTATCATACCATAGGAAGCGTACGCGCTCGTCTGTTTCCCGTTAAGCATTTCTTCGTATTTGTCCGTTTTCAAGGGATTGTAGGCAAACAGCGACACCGTCGTCATAATAAGCCCGAGCGCCGCAACGCCAAGCGAATACCATTTTGAACGCTTGCCCTGCGTAATTTTTTTATCTCTTTTTAAGATACGCGAGCCGTAAACGATATACAACACACAGAAAAACAAGCCTGCGTAGAACGTGACGAAATTGACGGGAATACTCTCCAAAATCCCGAACGCGTCGTTACGCAAATTGAACATACCGAAATCAAAATACTGGTCGGTCATATCAAAGATAACGGAGAATACGAGGTCGACAATCGCCTGCAATACGAGCAATGCCGAACAAATCCCCACGCGTTTTGAATTTTTCTTAACGAGCAGCATAAGCCCGCAAATGCAAATGAGCAAGCCCAATGAAATGAACGGACGGGACAAGAACGGACTGCCCTCTACCGCCGCCACGGCTATCACCTCAATCAGCACCGCAAACAAAAAATAGAGCACGATCATACGATTGACCTTCACCCAATCTTTTGTTTTTTCATAAACGACGCGCACCGTCGTTTTTACTTTTTCTTTAAAAACGTCTTTATTCATAACCGATTCACTCCAACGAACGTTTTTATCTTTCCGCGTTTTTCAATGGAACGCCCTTAGAAAATATAGACCAACAAAATGAGCATATAGCTCTTTACCGCGTGTTTATCCGTCAAATAGAACATTGCCGTAAACACCGCGTAAAAGGCGAGATAGGTGGGAATAAAGCCAATCCCCGAAGTGAACACGTCGTACGCGCCGTACACCATCAAAATCGCGCCCGCCAATATATATCCAAGCCAAGCCTTGCCGTTTTTCAGCTTAGACAGCAATTCTTTTGAAATCGTGTCGGCGGCGGCGAGCATCACGACAATCCAAACGCATTTTACGCAATTTCTGATGATGACGCCGATATCGTTCCACATTTCATAGCCATTGAATTTTTCGCCTAAATCATAGAACGGCTTTACTCTAAAATCAATCTGCACGCTGATGGCAAAGATACAAGCCACGGCAAGCAAGGATAAAATTGCAAGATTTTTAAAGGGCAATATTTCACCGCGAAACTTAAATTCACCTTTCTTTCCCAACGGTTTTTTCTTCTTTTCGCCGTCGCTCTCACGCTCGCTATCCATTACGGAATCCGCCGTTTCGCCTGCGTCCGCCGCAGCCAGCTCCTCTATCGTCGCCTCCATCAATACACTCTCGGGAATAGAGGGATCCAGCTTGCCCCCGTCGAGCATTTTACGGATAATCGCGCGCTTTTCACGTTTCTTTCTCCTCGAATTGACCACAGACGCCAGAGCGCCAATTTCCCCAATCCAAATCAGCGCGGTGAGCAACTCAAAAATAAATTTATTCATTTGATTGTAAGCAATGAAAGCGAACAAATTCGCAATCGGCTGCGCCACCAACGGCGTTAAAATAACGGCAAGAAACGCCACGACGTACACCGTAACGCCCTCCATCAATGTCCGTGATATCTTCATATTTTGCATACTTGTCCCTCTGTTTTTTCGTAAATTCACATCTGCCGACTACAATTTATCGGTCGAATTATCCATTTTTTTGCAGATATGTACTGCCAAAACCGCGTAGTCTACACTCTCTACATTACGATTATACTGCATTAGAGAAAATTTTTCAAGTTTTCGAGGCATTAAAAACAAAATTTTCACCCAATTTTTTACTTTTTTTATAAAAGTATTTTATAAAACCCTCTTAATCGGCGCCTTTTAAACCGTATAGCGCCTTTACAATCGCGTCAATCTTTATTTGGCGCATTATGCACGCGTTGCTTATCCTCCGCATACTTTTAACAACGCGCAATAGAGCTTTACTCGTGAAAATACAAATATTTTTACAAAATAATCCATTTTTGCTCTGTTTCTTTTTTCGCAACACGCACAATGAATTATTGCCGTCTTTTGCCTTTCATAAGCGTAAAAGCAGTAAAAAAACTCGCAGAAAATCCTGCGAGTTTTTTAATTCAACGCGTACATGGGTACGTCATTTTGTATTTTTATCACAAAAGTCCGCCAAGAAGTTCCTCTCTCGTTTTTGCCGAAAGATAGGCAGGCGGCACGTCGAAAATCGTCTTACAACCCACAACGCCCTCTTTATGCAAACGATACACCGCTCTTGCACACGCCACCAAAACAGACGCCGTAAATTCAGCGTTGGAATCGAGCCGCAGGGAATATTCGACGACGTGTCTATGCGCCCCGTCCACGCCCGTTACGCCGCTGCGAATCACAACGCCGCCGTGCGGAAGCCCTGCGTGCTTTTCGTTCATTTCTTCTTGGGATATGAAATGCACCGTCGTATTATAGTCCGCAAAATAATCGGGCATCGTCTTAATTTCACGCTCTATCCGAGCCGCATCCGCGCCCTCTTTGGCAACGACGAAGCACTCTCTTTCATGTTTTTGCGCCGTAGTAAGCTCGGGCGTAGCGCCGCCACGCACCGCCTCAATCGCCTCTGCCACGGGGATAGTGTACTGTCTAGCGTCCGCAACGCCGTCAATGCGACGAATCGCGTCGGAGTGGCCTTGGCTCACGCCCTTCCCCCAAAACGTATACTCTTTGCCCTCGCTAAGCACCGCGCCTGCATACAAACGCGCCAAGGAGAACATACCAGGGTCCCAACCGGCAGAAATCAACGCCGTCGTACCCGCCTTTTTTGCGGCTTTTTGTACGTTTTCGTCGTGCTGCAATATCTTCGCGTGGGTATCAAAACTATCCACGACGTTGAAATATTGCGCCAAAAAAGGCGTTTGTTTGGGCAAATCGGTCGCACTGCCGCCGCAAAGAATCATCACGTCGATTTGGCCTTGCATTTTCAGCGCGTCGTCAATGGAATATACGGGAATGCCCGTCAGCGTTTTCACACTCTCCGGCGCGCGGCGCGTAAACACGCCAACGGCGGTGAGATCGGGATTTTGCCGAATCGCCAGCTCTACCCCACGGCCGAGATTGCCGTAGCCGTAAATACCGATACGAATACTCATCTTGATACCTCGTCAATATTGCTTTTCCTTGATATTATAACATATGCGTTTGCATTTTTCAAGCGCTCGCTATAAAAATTTTTCACCTATTTTTTTATTATTTTTTATAGCGTGTATTCAAAAAACTTATAATAAGAAACTATCGACAAAAAAACCACGCTCTTTCGCCAAAAATCTATCGCCCAAAAGACATAAAAAATCGGCTCTTTTGAAAAAGAACCGATTTCGTTGCGGTGTTACCGCTTTTTTAAACCTATTATTCTCAATACATTTCAATATACGCGTCGCGTTCTGCGCCGACGGAAACGTATTTAATTTTGCAGCCGCATTCCTTTTCCAAATACAGCACGTAATCGAGCGCTTCTTTGGGCAAATCTTCCTTTTTACGGCACTTGGAAATGTCACAATTCCAGCCCTTTACCGTCTTGAATATGGGTTTGCAATCGTCCAAAACGTCTACAAACGGGAATTCGTGGATAATCTTGCCGTCCAATTCGTACGCAACGCATACCTCGATTTCTTCGTAATCGGACAAAACGTCCATTTTCGTCAGCGCGATTTCCGTTGCGCCCTGACAACGAATCCCGTAACGGGAAGCCACGATATCGAAAGGACCTACACGACGAGGTCTGCCCGTCGCCGCGCCGTATTCGCCGCCCAAATCACGGAGCTTTTTCGCTTTGTCGCCGAAATATTCCGCCGTGAAAGGACCTTCGCCAACGCAGGTGGAATACGCTTTCATAATACCCACGGAGTTGGTGAGCTGCAACTGCGGTACGCCCGAACCGATAGGCGCGTACGCCGCAATCGTCGACGAGGACGACGTGTAGGGATGAATACCGAAATCGATATCACGCATAGCGCCAAGCTGCGCCTCGAACATAATGTCCTTACCCTGCGCGTACGCTTCCGTCAAATACAAGCCCGTATCGCAAACGAACGGAGCAAGCTTTTTGCCGAATTCTTCAAAATACGCAATCATATCTTCCGTCTTGATAGCCTCTGCCTTATAGCCGCCAACAATCGTGAGGTTTTTCCATTCCACGATATCCGCGATACGCGCGTACAGATGCTCGGTGTTCAACAGCTCGCCCATACGGAATACTTTTTTATAAAATTTATCTGCGTAAACGGGACCGATACCACGACGGGTAGAGCCGAATTTTTTATCCGAAAGACGGTCCTCTTCCAAACAATCGAGCAAAACGTGATAAGGCATAGTGATTACCGCGCGATCGGAAATTTTAAGATTTTCCGGCGTAATCTTAATGCCAGCCTCTTGCAATTTTGCAATCTCGCCGCAAAGATGTTTGATATCGATAACCATACCAGGTCCCATAACGTTGACGACGTCCTCACGCAAAATACCCGAGGGCAAAAGGTTCAAAATGAACTTGCCGCGTTCGTTGATAACGGTGTGGCCAGCGTTGTTACCGCCCTGATAACGGCAAACGACGTCGAATTTTTCCGACAATAAGTCGACCATTCTTCCCTTGCCTTCGTCGCCCCAGTTGATACCGCAAATAGATGTAAGCATAATGTATACGTTCTCCTTTGGTTTTTTCCGTATATTGTTATACTCCCAAAAACGCGAAAAAACCGAGTATTTCCCGCTATTTTTAGCAAAAATACTCTTACGCGTTCTTTATAGTACGCTTTATTATATCCTATTTCGCCGTCGTTGTCAAGCGCAATTACGCCGTCCAGACGTATTATTTTTATTATTTTTTCTCCGCCTGCGTTTTCGACAAAGCCGCAAATTCTCTCCTCTTTCCTTTTAAAAAAGACAAAAATCACCCTTTACAAAAATTATTTCAACGCGTACATGCCCCTATCGTTATGAAAACAAACAGCGTTCAACGCATACATGGTATCGACGTTTTGACACTTGGCAACGTCGATAAAATATTTTTAAAAATACGGTGAAATTTTCCGCGCGAGTATTGACAAATTGCATAAAAAGGAGTATTATAAAGGAAAGAAAAATACTAACAAGGAGGTAACGTTATGTATTGTAGAGAATGTGGACAAAAATTAACGCTGAGATTTTGCGAAAACGAAGGCTTGATACCCTATTGTGACAAATGCGAATCGTATATGTTTCCGCAGTTTTCCATAGCGGTATCCATGGTCGTAACCAACCGCGCGCAGGATAAAATACTGCTCGCAAAGCACGTCGAGGACGATGATTTCATCCTGTTTGCAGGGTATATTAAAAAAGGCGAAAACGCGGAAAAGACCGTTCCTCGCGAGATTAAGGAAGAGCTGGGCTTGGACGTTGTAAAGGCGAAATATATGTCCTCTCGCTATCACGCGAAAAAGGAAGTATTGATGCTGAATTTCATCGTTGTCGTAGAAGAAAAGCCTATTCGTTTGAAAGAGGACGAAGTGTCCGAGGCGCGTTGGTGCAGCCCTGAAGAAGCGTTACAACTTATCCGCAAGGGCACGACGGCGGAATATTTCTTAACCAACGCCGTCCGCGAATTGAAGAAGAAAATTTAATATTTTCCAAAAAAAAGCTATAAGCAATTAAAAAACGGGTGAACCTTTTCACTCGTTCTTTTATTTTCTTCTCCCTTTTTTCTCGTCAATCCATTGACTTTTTTTAACGTTTCTGCTACAATATAAAAGATAGTATCTTACAAGCAAAAACGCAGAAGAAACACCACGGAGGCGCATGTATGAATCAAATCGGGTTTGATAACGCGAAATACCTGTCTATGCAGTCGGAGAAAATCCAAGAACGTATCGATTCGTTCGGTGACAAACTCTACCTTGAATTTGGCGGCAAGCTTTTCGACGACTACCACGCCTCGAGAGTGTTGCCTGGGTTCGAACCGGACAGTAAAATTAAAATGCTGTTACAGCTGAAAGACATCGCGGAAATCCTCGTCGTTATTAGTGCCAAAGATATCGTGAAAAATAAATATCGTAGCGACCTTGGCATCACCTACGACGCCGACGTTATTCGCCTTATCGACATTTTCAAGAGCAAAGGGCTTTACGTAGGCAGCGTGGTAATGACTATGTATCAATCGCAGCCTGCCGTGGACGGTTTTATCAAGCGTTTGAACAATCTCGGCATTAACGTATACAAACACTACGCTATCGAGGGCTATCCCTCCGACGTACAAAAAATCGTAAGCGAGGAAGGCTACGGCAAAAACGAATACATCCCGACGAGCCGTCGGTTGGTCGTCGTCACCGCCCCTGGGCCTGGTAGCGGTAAAATGGCGACTTGTCTTTCCCAGCTCTATCACGAAAACCTGCGCGGCGTCAAGGCAGGTTATGCGAAATTCGAGACTTTCCCTATCTGGAATATTCCCCTTTCGCACCCCGTCAACGCGGCATACGAAGCCGCCACGGCAGACCTCAACGATGTCAATATGATAGACCCCTATCATTTCGAGGCGTATCAAACGCTCGCCGTCAATTACAACCGTGACGTGGAAATCTTCCCCGTCGTGTCGGCGATGCTGGAAAAAATATTAGGCTATTCCCCCTACAAATCCCCTACGGATATGGGCGTGAATATGGTAGGCAACTGCATTATCGACGACGAAGTATGCAAAAAAGCCTCCTGCGACGAAATTATACGCCGTTATTACGCCGCCCTTTGCGACGCGCGTACGGGCAGAATCGGCAAGGACGTCGTGGCAAAAATCGAGCTGCTTATGCGTAAGGCAGGCATCTCTACCGCCGATAGAAAAGCCGTTGCCCCCGCCCTTGAAAAAGCGGCGAAAACGGGCGCACCTGCCGTAGCTATCGAGCTGAACGACGGCCGTATCGTAACGGGCAAAACGGGCGCGTTGTTAGGCGCGTCGGCGGCTTGTCTTTTGAACGCGTTAAAGGCGCTCGGCGGTATCGACGACGAAATCGAGCTTATCTCCCCGACGATTATCGAGCCTATGCAGCGTTTGAAGGTAAAGCATATGGGCGCGGTAAATCCCCGCCTGCACACGGACGAAGTGTTGATGGCAATGTCCATTTGCGCCGTCACCGACCCGAAAGCAAAGCTCGCCTTAAAACAGCTGGACAAGCTGAAAAATTGCGAAATCCACTCCTCGGTCATCCTCTCGCAGGTGGACGAAAAGACTTTTAAAACGCTGGGCTTACACCTCACTTGCGAGCCGCAACGTCATGTAGTCGTCAACGAAAATTAAACGAAATCCAAATATCAAAAAGCCGAGCGGCAACACCGCTCGGCTTTTTCGTTACGTTCTATTTATATCCTTTTATATCGCCACAGCGAAGATATCCTCCACCTTATACAGCCTATCTTCAAGGGTAGAAAAGCCCTCTTTATAACGGCTATCCAAGCTGTTGTTGCGATTATCGCCAAGGAAGAAAATCTCCCCCTCGCCCACGACGTATTCCGCGAAATCATACGCGGTTTTATTCGTATAATGCACCTGATAGCGTTCCACGAGGTCCACCCATTGTTCTGTGCCTGCATAGCAGATTTCAATCTGCCCGTCCGTGCAACGCACCTTGTCCCCCTCAATCGCTATCAAACGTTTCACCAAATATTCCACCTGCGGCTTGGATTCATATTCTTCATACTCCGCCACCGATAAAATAATCACGTCGCCGCGCCCCGCTTTCACGCCGTTTTTCGTCAGCCGCGCCAAAAACTCGTCGCCGTCCTCGTAGGTGGGATACATAGAAAGCCCATCTACGCATATCCGCACGTATGGTAGCTTTATCCAGCCGCAAGCACTGCAACAAAGCATCGCCAAACACAGCCAAACGCTCGCCATAAATACTACAATTTTTCTTTTCATATATCCTCGCTCAATCGTCCAATTTCATATCGCCGTATGCAATCCAGCCCTTCTTTCTCATAAATTCCGAAATCAAAAGGTTTAACAGGATAGGCAAAACGAACATCAACAAGACAATCCCAACGCCGCCAAGCACGCCGTTCGTTTCCTCTATCAAGCCGAACACACCGACGAGTCCGCTCGTGCCCATACCGCCGCCTGCCGCACCGCATTTCAAGCCGAAAACGCACGTCGATAACGGTCCGCAAATCGCACTCGACACGACCATGGGCGCCATGATGATAGGTTTTTTCATAATATTTGGGATTTGCAACATACTCGTCCCAATCCCTTGCGAAATGAGTCCACTCACTTTATTTTCACGGTAGCTTGCCACCGCAAAACCGACCATATGACACGCGCAGCCAACCGTCGCCGCGCCGCCTGCCAACAGTATCGCCTCGGCGTTGCCTGCCGCAACGTTCGTCGTCACCGCAATCCAAATCGCCGCAGAAGAAGTGGGCATCGTCAACAAAATCCCCATCACAACGGCAATCACCACACCCATCAAAAAGGGCGTCGCTTTCGTCGCCAACGCTATCCAATCGCCAAGTTTTACAACGAATTGAATAAACGGATAAGCTAAAAATACACCGCCAAGGGATAATACCAACGCGCCGAGCGGCACAAGCAAGATATCCAACTTCGTTTTCCCTGCATACAAACCAACGATTTCCACCACGAGCATCGTCACCACGTACGAGCCGATAGGATTCCCCGGCGCACCCAAAGTCAGCGCCGCCAAGCCAACGCCCCCGGGCATCAATTTATCGGCAAACGCGCCGACCATACCCGCCACCGCCGCCGAAAAGGTGAGCAGTTTATTTTTTCCAAGCGAGTGCGCGATACCTACGCCAATCCCTGCGCCCATCAGTGTTTTGGCAATATTTGCAATATACGTCAGCGTTTCCCCGACGTAGTTTCCGCCCCCGATTTTATTGATCCAGCCGGCGATTTGAAACAAAATCGTCCCTGCTATCAAGGTAACGAATAGCCCTTGCGCCATACCCGAAAACGCCGTGATAAAAAAACGTTTGGGCAACGCCTTTACGTACGCTAAAAATTTCGCTTTACAGTCCTCTTTTTTCGTCGCTTGTTCCATAAAAAAAATCCTCTTTGTGATTTTATTATGGATAGTATAGCATAACAATCGATAAAAAGCAAGCGATTTTACGCAATCGATAAAAATTTATCTATTCGATAAATTTTAACGAACAGCACAACTCTTTCCTTAATACCTTAATATATATGCCTATTATAGAAAGCGCCGCCCTATCTTTACGATAAGACGGCGCTTTTCACGGCGTTATTTTATTTCTTTTCGTAGCTATCACAGCAGGTACAGCAATCCGCCGAGGTGTTGCACGTGTTGCCAACGTGAATTTTGCTCAGCGTGCAATAATCGCCCGAGCGGTTGTACTTACAATCGGTAACGCCACAGCCGATACAAGTGTTTACTTCCTGATAATTTTCCTTCATCATACTAAAAATCCTCCTTGAAAGATACCGATAGTATACGCAATTTTTCAAAAGACTATTGACATTTTTAAAAATTTCTTGTACAATAGAAGTGGAAAAATTTAGAAGGCGAAATTTTCGCCGTTCAAGGAGGATATGTATATGAAAGTTATTTTAAAAGCAGACGTAAAAGGCACGGGTAAAAAAGGCGACGTCGTAGAGGTAGCAGACGGCTACGGCAGAAACTTCCTCGTTAAGAAAGGTCTTGCAACGATTGCAACGGCTGATAGCGTACACGCCGCACAGCAAAAGAAAGAATCGGAGGCGTTCCACAAGGCGGAAGAAATTAAGGCAACGAAAGCGCTCGCCGCGTCTATCGACGGCAAAACAGTCGTCGTCAAGATTAAGGTAGGCGAAAACGGCAAGGTATTCGGTAGCGTCACCGCGGCAAACGTAGCAGACGCACTCGCCGCTATGGGCTATGAAATCGATAAAAAGAAGATTAAAATGGACTCGCTGAAAACGGTTGGCTCGTTCCCTGCGGAAATCCGTTTAATGGAAAACGTCACCTCTAAAATCACCGTCACCGTAGAAGGTCTTTAATCGATAAAAAGTCTTTCATCCCTTACGCAAAACGCAAAACGCGCCGCGTGATATACTACACGGCATAAAACGGTAACAAAAAGACAACGCCGCTTCGCAAAAATAAATCGCGAAGCGGTTTTCTATGCAAAAAAATATCCGTCAAGTTTCCCTCAACTACTTGCGGCGGATAAAAAAATGTGCTACAATAGCAATAGGAAAAAATCAGATATTAAGATATTACGAGGACTATTCATGGACGAACAACATAACAACCAAGCGGAACAGATATCTATCCTGCCCCCGAAGATTACGAAAGAGAACATCAACCCCATTGACAGCAAAAAAAGCAAACTGTTGCAATGGATACAGGCAATCGTCTACGTTTGTATTTCCTCTTTCTTAATTGCTTTCGCGGCGTATTGCCTCATCACCCCGAACGAATTCACCATCGGCGGCGCGAGCGGTATCGCCATTTTGGTAAACGTAGCGACAAAAGGCGCAATCTCGCAAGGTCTGTTGCTGTTTTGCATCAACCTCCCCCTCGTCGTGCTTTCCTTTTTCTTCGTGAAAAAGAAATTCGCTATCCTCTCCGCAATGAATATCGCCTTGCAATCGCTGTGGCTCATTTTATTAGAGCTTGTCCTGCCCGATTTTTGTATCGTGTTTGAGGAAAACGGCGAAAAAATTTTCGCGGCGATAGCGGCAGGTCTTGCTATCGGCGTAGCCGTTGCCCTCGCCTTTAAAGCAGGCGGCAGCACGGGCGGCGCGGATATCGTTGCCGTTATGATACAGAAAAAATTCAAAGCCACCTCTATCGCATGGGTGATATTTTTCCTCAACTGCGTGATTATCGTATGCTCTATCTTCGTCTTCCGCGCGGATACCCCAGCGGCGACGTTGCTCCCCATTATGATGTCCGCTTTTGAATCGTATATCGAGAGTAAAGCCAACGAAGCAATCACCAACGGCTTCCACTCCGCGGTTGAATTTAGAATTATCACCACCAAACCCGAAGAAATGTCCACGGCGCTCATGCACGAGCTTAGCCGCGGCGTCACGGCGCTCCCTGCCAAGGGTATGTATACCAAGGAAGACCGCACGATGCTTTTCTGTGTCGTCAGCCGTAGACAAATCGCCACCTTGCAACGCATTATGAAATCGATTGACCCCGATTCGTTCGCGGTAAAATCGAACGTTTCGCAGGTGCTTGGCTTGGGCTTCCACTCTGGCGAATTGTAATCGTTGTAACTCTTAAAAGACAAGTGTTTTTACTCATAGGGACAAAAAGTGAACACTGGGCAAAATTCGATACGGTTTAGATGGGTTCAAGTAAAAAAGTCATTACGGAAAGAATACCGTAATGACTTTTTTCTACTATAATAAACCAATTTTTTTCAACAATTTTCATAATTCAATAAGTGCGATTTATCGTATTTCTTTGGTTTTCAATTTACCGCGCTACTTTCTCATCAGCCGATGATTGCTGCTTTGTATAAGCAGCTCCACGCGGTCTTTCTTCCACCGCAATTTTTTCTCCTTATCATAAAGTATTGTATTTCTCTTTCTCTTAAAACTCTAAACGGATATAATGCCGTTTTTCTTCGTTCGCTTTTAGGATTGGCTTTTCAAAGCCATCCATATTGATTGCATTTGGCGCAAACTGCGGTTCTAACGCCACGCCGCCTCTATCTGAAAGTTTTTCAGCATTCCGAGTTTCTTCTTTTCCCGCGCCAGTATACATTTGCATTGCAGGCATATCTGTATAAACTTCCATCTTCAAGCCCGACACGTCGCCTACCATTGTTGCCGCGTGTTCGCTATTCAACATAAAGTTATGGTCGTAAATTCCAAGCTCTGTTTTATCTTTATCAATTCTCTTGCCCATGCGGAAATCAAATGACGTACCCGTTACATCAGCCTTATAGCCAAGCGGAATCAACTTCTTATCCACAGGAGTATAATAGTCCGAATAAATCGTCAACTGATTCGAATTTGCATAGCCGATAGGTCCGTTCATATTGAAGTAGAAATGGTGCGTAGGCGCCCATATCGTATCCTTATCGGAAATCGCAGAATACTCAATATGCAACGTTCTGCCAATTAAAATAATTTCTACAGTAAACACAAGCCGTCCTGGATAGCCGTCTTCGCCGTCGGGAGAAATATAGGTCATTCTCAGCCCATTTTCAATCTCTTCCACTTCATAGAATTTATGGTGAAAACCCTGCAATCCACCGTGAAGTTGATTATCACCTTCGTTTTTTGTAAGCTTATATTCTTGTCTGTTTAAGGTAAATCTTGCTTTTGCAATACGGTTTGCAACACGTCCAATCACTCCGCATACGTAGCCGTCACGGAGTTTATAATCTTCCGCCGTATCAAAGCTTTGCACGACGTTTATTCCGTCCACGTACAAGCTTTGTATGGTTGCACCGAAATCCAAAACATCTACCGAAACGTTATCTCCCGCCAGCGTATATTTATATACTTCTTTCCCGTCAACCTTTCCAAATATCTCTCTTTGCATAATAAACACCGAAGAAAAATTATTCTATTTTAAACACCACTATACGCTGAAAAACCGCCGTCTACGGGAATGACCGTACCCGTCACAAAGCCGCTTGCGTTATCGTCCGCAAGCCACATCAGCGTGCCGATAAGGTCGGATATTTCGCCAAATTTCCTCATGGGCGTCGCCGCAAGGATTTTACCAGTTCTCGCCGTAGGCGTGCCGTCTTCGTTGAATAAAAGGCTTCTATTTTGGTTGGTTACAAAGAAACCAGGTGCAATCGCATTACAACGAATATTACAGGGTGCAAAATGCACAGCAAGCCATTGCGTAAAGTTGGATATACCCGCCTTTGCCGCCGAATATGCAGGAATTTTGGTGAGCGGTCTATATGCGTTCATGGACGAAATATTGATGATATTACCGCCCGTTTTCACCATATCTTGCGCAAATACCTGAGTCACCAAAAACGC